>JBEAXT010000133.1:0-5753 GCA_041159695.1 Pseudomonadota bacterium | reverse complement strand
CGGAGTCGACATCCCCCTGATCGCGGAAGCGACGCGCCAACGTTTGCTCGTCCTCGCGCGAGAGCACGGGCACCTGCGAGACGCGATCGAGATACGCGTCGAGGCTGCCGAGCGGGCCGGCGACTGCAAGTTCGGAGTAACGCGGAGCGAGGACTTGGGATGTCATTCGGGCGGATACCTCGGACGAAATATTAGCACTCGGCTTTTTGGAGTGCTAATACCCAGCGAGGTTCATCTGGCCCTTCGGAGAGTCAATAAAGACCGAATATCTTTTATTGATTCACTTAAGAATCAATCAGCCCCGTGCCTCGATGCGAGCAATCAATCGGGCAGCGCCGAGCCAGGCGCCGATCACGCCGAGCAATGCACCCCCCACGACGAGCACGGCTGCCTCGATCACACCGATCCCCGAGAGGACGAACTGCCCACCATACAGCGACGCCAATCGGCTGACCGGCTCGATCAGACTCGCGACGGCGAGGCTCACGATGCCGACAGCCGCACCACCGCCGAGAAGGCCGAAGATGACCCCCTCGTACAGGAACGGACGACGGACGAACGCGTTGGTGCCACCGACAAGTTTGGTGACTTCGATCTCGGACCGACGTGCGCGGATTTCGAGTCGGATGGCGTTGCCGACCACCGCGAGCACCCCGATGCCGAGGACCACGGCGAACACGACGAACACGTTCCGAAGCAGGTCGAGGATGGCGGTCAGTCGGCGCACCCACTCGCCGTCGAACTGCACGGTCTCGACCTCTGGCCACGCGGCGAGGTAGCGCTTGAGCGACTCGACGCCGCTCGGATTCGCGTACAGCGCTTCGGGCTTCACGACGATGACGTGAGGTAACGGATTACCCTGCAAGGCATCGAGGGCGGCACCGAAACCCGAGTACTGACGGAACTCCTCGAGTGCGTCATCGGCAGCGATCAGCGTCACCTCGCCGACGCCGGGACGCTGGCGCGCGGCCGTGGCGAGCTGCTCGGCTTGTTCGAGCGGGACGTCGGCTTTGAAGAAGACGGAGAGCTCGATGGAGTCCGTCACATCGCCGGTGGCGATCCGCGCATTTTTGACGAGCAGCCAAAGCGTCGAGGGCAGGGCGAGTGCGATGGCGATCACGAACACCGTGAGTACGG
Source organism: Pseudomonadota bacterium (assembly GCA_041159695.1). Classification (GTDB taxonomy): domain Bacteria; phylum Pseudomonadota; class Gammaproteobacteria; order Steroidobacterales; family Steroidobacteraceae; genus UBA964. The sequence continues at coordinate 4,616 of JBEAXT010000133.1, read as the reverse complement.
TGCCGAGCGGCTGACGGATCAATCGACCGAACGCGGATAACAAAGCCTGCGCGTGCCGAGAAAAATAGGTGCTTGGCGATATCATACGAGCACTCCCGCAGCCGAGGTGCCGGCGCCCGATCCGGGTTCGGGAGGTGTCGCGCTGAATACGCGACCCTCGTCGATGAGAATCTCGCGCTGCGCAAATTCACGGACCAGCGCCATGTCGTGCGTGGCAATGAGCACCGTCACACCCACATCCTGGAAACGGCGGAACAGATTCATCACTTCTCGTGCGAGTCCGTGATCGAGATTGCCGGTGGGCTCGTCGGCGATGAGCACCGTGGGTCGGGCGACGACGGCGCGAGCGATCCCGATACGTTGTTGCTCACCGATGGAAAGTTCCGCGGGCGACACGCGCTCCTGGCCGAGTAGCCCTACTTGGTCGAGGGCAGCCCGAACACGTTTGTCGATGTCGCGAAAGCGGGTGTCCGACACCATCAGCGGCAGCGCGACGTTGTCGTACACCGGCCGATCCATCAGGAGTTGGTGATCTTGAAAGACGATGCCGAGCCGACGACGGTATGCCGGAATCGCGCGCATTGGCAGCGCGCTCGTCTCCTGTCCGTTGACGGTGACCGTGCCGCGCGTGGGGCGCTCGATGAGTGTCAGCAGCTTGAGCACCGAGCTCTTGCCGGCGCCCGATCGACCGGTGAGGAACACGAATTCCCCGGCCTTCACCTCGAAGGAGACGTCGTGCAGGGCCTCGCGTCCGTTCGGGTATTTTTTGAAAACGTGCTCGAAACGAATCATGTTCTTCCCTCGACAAGCGCCGCGGCGAAGGCCGCAGCGTCGAACTCGCCGAAATCTTCTGCGCCCTCGCCGATACCGATGAAACGTATCGGTAATCCGAGACGTTTGGCGATGGCGAGCACGATACCGCCCTTCGCAGTACCGTCGAGTTTGGTGAGCACGAGACCCGTGACACCCACGGCCTCGTGAAACTGCACCGCTTGCGCGAGCGCATTTTGGCCTTGGTTGGCATCGAGTACCAGCAGAACTTCGTGGGGTGCCGACGGGTCGACCTTGCCCATCACGCGACGAACTTTGCGTAGCTCTTCCATGAGGTGCGACTGGGCTTGCAGACGCCCCGCCGTATCGGCGATGAGCACGTCCGCCCCTCGGCTGCGCGCGGCGCTGAGCGCATCGAAGGTGACGGCAGCCGGGTCTGCGCCGGTTTGCTGCGCAACGAGTTCGGCGCCGGTGCGGTCCGCCCAAACGCCGATCTGTTCCACCGCGGCGGCGCGGAAGGTGTCGCCTGCGGCCAGCACGACGTGCAGTCCTTGCTGACCGAGTCGATGCGCGAGTTTGCCGATGGTCGTCGTTTTCCCTGATCCATTTACGCCGACGACGAGAATGGCGTACGGCTTGGCACTACGATCGACGACGAGCGGTTTAGCAACGGGTGAGAGCATCGCTGTGATGTCATCGCGTAGCGCTGCGAGCAATGCATCGACGTCGTTCAATTGTTGTCGGGCGACACGGCTGCGCAATCCTTCGAGCAATTCTTCGGTCACGGACGCACCCACGTCAGCGGCGAGCAACCGAGTTTCGAGCTCTTCGAGGACCTCAGCATCGATTCGGCGTGCGCCGAAGAGACGGGCGAGACCCGAGCCGAGACCGCCGCCGGGTCGAGTCAGGCGCTCTTTGAGACGTTGGAAAAACCCGGACTTAGATTCACTTGCCATGCGGTGGCGGATTTTAGGCTACCCTGCGCCGCAAATGGTCAGAAGCGATGGCAAATCCCGAGAGCTGCGCATCATTGCGGGGACATGGCGCGGACGTCGCTTGCGGTTTCCCGAGGGTCCCGACATCCGCCCCACACCCGATCGCGTTCGAGAGACCTTGTTCAACTGGTTGGCGCCCGTGATCCGCGGGGCGCGCGTACTCGATCTTTTCGCCGGGAGCGGCGCACTCGGTCTCGAAGCCCTCTCGCGCGGCGCCGCCTCGGCGGAGTTCATCGATAGCGATGCGCGCGCGATCGACGCGTTACGCGAGCGCCTCGTCGAGTGGGAGGCTGCTCCGGAGCGTTACGTCTTGCGTCGTGCGGACGCGCTGCATGCGCTGGCAACGGCTCGGCCCGCCTCACAACCGGCCTTCGATATCGTATTCCTCGACCCGCCATTCGCCGCAGGGCTTTGGCAGTCGGTGGCCGATCGTCTTGAGGCGGGCGCATGGCTGGCGCCGCAGGCGTACATCTATCTTGAAGCGCCCGCTCGAGACTCACTCGAGCGCCTTCCGCATCCCTGGAAGCCCTGGCGTAACGGAACTGCAGGAGAGGTCGGTTATCATTTGTTCCGACGCGGTGAGGAGATCACGTGACAACGATGAAGCGAAACGCTCTCTATCCGGGCACTTTCGATCCGATTACGAACGGGCATCACGACCTCGTGCGTCGTGCCGCCAGTATTTTTGATCGCGTCGTCATCGCCATTGCCGCAAACCCGAGCAAGGCACCGCGTTTTTCTTTGGCGACGCGTGTCGAGTTGGCCAAGGCTGTTCTCGCCGACGTCCCGAACGTCGAGGTGTACGGTTACGCAGAGCTCACCGTCGACTTCGCCCGAAAGAACGGACTCAACGTCATCATTCGCGGCTTGCGCGCCGTGTCGGATTTCGAGTTCGAGTTTCAGCTCGCCAACATGAGCCGGCATCTCGACCAAGAGATCGAGACGGTCTTCATGACGCCCAAAGAGCAGTTCACGTTCATTTCTTCGACGCTCGTGCGCGAGGTCGCGGCACTTGGCGGAAACGTCAGCGAGTTCGTTCACCCGATCGTGGTCGACGCACTGAAGCGCCACCGCGAGGCGACGCTCGCCAAATCCTGATCTTGGGTCTCGGCCAGTCGACGCCCGATTTCTCGAGGTCGACCGCCCGCCACAGATACCACGCCGCTGCGGAGCGATATGGCGCCCATCGCTCGCCCCGTTTCGAGAGTTCGCCGGGCGTCGGCAGCTTGCGCAGTCGATACGCGATGCGAAATCCGTTGCGAACACCGTAGTCGGTGCTCGGTAGTACGTCCGTTCGACCGAGCTGAAACATCAGCATCATCTGCACGGTCCATGCGCCGATGCCTCGTACCACGGTGAGCCGTTCAATGATTTCATCGTCGGTCAGCGTACGGAGTGTGCGCGTATCGGGAATGAGGCCTTCCTCCGTTTTGGTCGCCAGATCGCGGATCGCCGCAACTTTGGCAGCAGATAATCCCGCGCTGCGTAGTTCCCGCGCCTGTTTTTGCAGTACCTGATGTGGCTCGGGAAAGGCCGCGACGTTATCGAACAAGGCATTGAATCGCTTCAGGATCGCCGCTGCGGCCTGACCACTGATTTGTTGCGAGATGATCGCCTCAGCAAGATGCCGAAATGGCGACGGGCACTCGTCGGCGCGAAGACGGTAAGGACCGGCCGCCTCGACGAGCGCGGCCATCACGGGATCGCGTTCCGCAAAGTGCGCGGTGAGACATTGGCGCGTGAGGCGACCAGTCATCGCTGACACGTGTGACACCAATACGTCGAACGTTGTGCCTGCACACGCTGACGAATCGCCTCGCTACACTTGCGGCAAGGCTCACCCGCGCGTTCGTACACGAAAAGTTTTTGTCTGAAGTATCCGGGGCTGCCGTCCGCTCCGACATAATCTCGTAAGGTCGTGCCGCCGACTTTGACGGCCTGTGCGAGCACCGCCTTGATGGACTCGACGATTCGGACGATCTCCTCGCGCTTGAGATGTTGTGTTTGACGTCCCGGACGAACTCGCGCCCGAAAGAGCGCTTCGCTCGCATAGATGTTGCCGACGCCGACGACGACCTGAGCGTTCATCAAAAAAGGTTTGACGGCCACGCGACGACCGCGCGACACACGCCAAAGATAGTCCGCATCGAAGGCGGACTCGAGCGGTTCGGGTCCGAGCGAGGCGAGTAAGGGATGTTCGAATGCATCGCCCTCGGCGAGGTGCAGCGACCCGAATCGTCGCGGGTCATTGAATCGCAGCGTGCGCCCTGAATCGAGCAGCAGATCGAAGTGATCGTGTTTGAGTCGAGGCGTATCGGCTGGCAGTACGCGAAGACTGCCCGACATCCCGAGATGCAAGATGAGCGACGATCCGCGATCGAGATCGATCAGTAGATACTTCGCGCGTCGACGAACGCCGACGATCGAGGCACCGCGCACGGCGTGCGAAACGCTTCGAGGCACGGGCCAACGCAGCCGCGGTTCGTGTACGGCGAGTTCGACGACACGCCGCCCATCGACGTGAGGCTCGATACCGCGTCGCGTGGTCTCAACTTCGGGAAGCTCGGGCATTCGCCGGTCAACTTAAACGAAAAGGCCTGCACGAGGGCAGGCCTTGACGATCCACGGGAGTCGCGCGCCTCGAGAGGCCCGCGCGCCGGTGGCGTTATTTGATTTTGGTTTCCTTGTAGGAGACGTGCTTACGGACGACCGGGTCGTACTTTTTCACGTCCATCTTCTCGGGGTGAAGACGCTTGTTCTTCATCGCCACGTAGAAATGACCGGTGCCGGCGGAGGAGAGCAGTTTCACTTTTTCGCGCATGGCCTGTGTGCTCCGTCGTTCAGATCTTC
>JBEAXT010000157.1:0-4682 GCA_041159695.1 Pseudomonadota bacterium | reverse complement strand
CTATTGAAGTTGATCGCTGCATAAATCCCTGCAGGGACGAGCATGCCGCCGATGGCGCCCATCACCGGTAATGCCGCGCGACGCCGATCCGATAATTCGCCTTCGAGGAGCTCGCGCTTGATTTCGAGACCCACGAGCAGGAAGAACACGGCCATCAGCCCGTCGTTGATCCAAAGTAAGACCGATTTTTCGAGTCCGAGACCGTCGATTCCGATGCGGATTTTCGTGCCGAGCGTGTCGGAGTAGATCTCGGCTAACGGCGAGTTGGCGAGCGCCATGGCGGCGATGGCCGCCACGACGAGCAAGGTGCCCGCGCCGACGTCGGACTTCAGGAACTTCAACATGCCGTCCTTAGCCTTTATTCGATTTTATTTTTGAGTGTCGGCGTAACGACGAGAGACCACCGACCAGTCGACCACTTGCCACCAGGCATCGAGGTAATCGGCTCGGCGATTTTGGTATTGCAGGTAATACGCATGCTCCCAAACGTCGTTACCGAGTAGCGGCTGACCGCGATCGGCGACGATATCCATGAGCGGATTATCTTGATTCAGCGTCGAGGTGACTTTGAGTTTTCCGTCGCTCGTAACGATGAGCCACGCCCAGCCCGATCCGAAACGACCGAGGCCGGCGGCGCGGAACGCCGCTTTGAATTGATCGAGCGAGCCGAAGTCGCGGTTGATCGCGGCGAGTAACTCGGGTGAGGGCGAACCGCCCTGTCCAGGCCGGGTCATGGATTGCCAGAAGAACGTGTGGTTCCAGTGACCACCGCCATTGTTCCGAACGGCATCGCCGGCTTTAGAGACCTGCGCCATCAGCGCTTCGAGCGACAGCCCGGTAAGCGCAGGCGCTGCCGCGACGGCCTTGTTGAGGTTGTCGACGTAAGCCTGATGATGACGACCGTGGTGGATGCGCATGGTTTGTTCATCGATGACCGGGGCGAGCGCATCATGCGAGTAGGGCAGGGGCGCCAAAGAAAAACTCTGGGCTTGCGCCCACGGCGACAGCCAAGCGAGCAATAAAATCGTCAGGAATCGGTTGAGCGAGTTCATAAGCCGTACGTTACCGGAACTCATACCGGACTTTCACCGGGTACCGCCCTGTGGACGACCTGTAGACCCTCTCGATGATTTGCGGCATAAGGGTTGCCCTCAGCTGTCGAACGCGCCTAACTTCGATGGCAATCGGGTGGGGTAGTTATGTTGGCGAGTCTTTGCCGGGCCGTAGCGATTATTTTTTCGATCGTACTGCTCGTCTCCTGCGGAGGCGGCGGAGGCGGTCAATCGAGTGTTCCGACTGCCGCGACTCCGCCCGCGGCCACCCCACCCACTTCCCAATCGCCCATCGACGCTAGTCTCGGCACCTTGCTTCAGCGTCCGGTGATGCAGTGCGGATCTTCTGTCGACACTTTAACTGCCGACACGGCTCCGAACAGCCTCGTCGTTTTTGAGAGTGGTCCCGTAAGACCATTGGCGTTGTCTTCTGATGGTCAGCGTTTGTATGTGACCAACGCGCCGGCGAATTGCCTCGAAATTTACGATATCGAGGGCGATACGCTGCGCCTTGTCAGCACGGTCAGCGTCGGGTTGGAGCCCGTCGCCGTGGCTGAACGCGCTGCGAACGAGGTTTGGGTGGTGAACCACCTCTCCGATTCGGTCAGCGTCGTTCGACTCGATGGCACGCCTCGAGTATTAAGAACTCTGCAGGTGGGTGACGAGCCGCGCGACATCGTGTTCGCCGGTACCAGTCGCGATCGGGCATTCATTTCTTCAGCGAATCGCGGACAGAATCGTCCGGGCTTTACGTCAGCATCGCTTGTGACGCCGGGAACAGGGCGTGCGGACATCTGGATTTACGACGCTGCACAACTTGACGATTCTTTGAACGGAAAACCCCTGTCTGTCTTGACGCTGCCATCGGACGTCCCTCGAGCCTTGGCTGTCAGCAACGATGGCCGGACGGTCTACGCGGCGTCATTTATGTCGGGTAATCGGACGACTGTTCTTCATCGTGATGCGCTCAATATTCCGAAACCCGGAATTAGTACGAGTGCCGATGGCGTGCAAGCGCCCGCGACGGGACTGATCGTTCGCTTCGACGGAACAGCGTGGCGCGACGAAGTGCGTAACGATTGGTCTTCTCGGGTCAAGTTCACGCTCCCCGACGAGGATGTGTTCGCGATAGATGCGACCGCGGCGACGCCGACATTGGGTTCGCGACACTCCGGCGTGGGAACGACCCTGTTCAATATGGCTGTCAATCCTGCGGACGGCCGACTCTTCGTGACTAACACCGAGGCGCTCAACGAGGTGCGATTCGAGGGTTCGGGTCAGCGGGGCAACACCACGGTACGGGGACGAATTGCCGAGAGTCGCGTGACGGTGATCACACCGGCCTCCGGCGCCGTCACGCCGGTTCATCTAAATCGGCATGTCAATTTCGCGCTTCCCCAAGGCGCGAGTATCCCTGCTGCAGAAAAATCAAAGTCGCTCTCGCAGCCGACCGCCCTGGTGTTCAGCCCGAATGGTGAGACGCTATACACCGCAGCATTCGGGTCGTCGAAAGTGGCGGCATTGCCGACTTCGGCGCTCGTTTCAGGAAACTACGCTCCCGATTCGAGTCGACACATCGATGTTCCCGCCGGGCCTGCGGGTCTCGCAATCAATGCATCCGGTAACCGACTCTTCGTTTATTCACGAATCGCTCACGCGGTCGTTGTCGTTGATGTCGCCAATCGTTCGGTACTGTCAACTCGAAATCTTTTTTCGCCCGAGAGCGCTGCGGTCAGGGAGGGGCGTCGCTTTCTCTACGACGCGACGCTCAGTTCGGCAAACGGCACAGTCTCGTGTGCGAGTTGCCACGTGTTCGGTGATCTCGACCATCTCGCCTGGGATCTTGGCAATCCGGACGAGCGGACCGAGCTGAACCCAAATGCGTACTTGCCCTTGAGCCCGAGGACGACTATTCGCTTCCATCCTCTCAAGGGGCCGATGACGACGCAGACGCTGCGCGGAATGCGGGGTAACGGGCCCATGCATTGGCGGGGTGATCGAACGGGTACGGCTCGAGCGGTGGTGCGTGGTCAAACGGAAAGTCTCGAGGAGGCAGCGTTCAAAGAATTCAATGGAGCATTCGTTGGTTTACTCGGGCGCGAGACGCCGATATCATCGGCGCAGATGCAAGCGTTCACTGACTTCGCGATGCAATTGGCGATGCCACCGAATCCCGTCCGCGCGCTCGACAACTCCTTGACGACCGAAGAAGCGGCAGGTCGCGATCTGTACATGAACTTCCCGATCACCTTGCTCGGTTCTTGCGACAACTGCCATCGACTCCGACCCAATAACGGACAGTTTGGTACCAACGGACTCATGACTTTCGAGGGCGGGCGAATCACGGAGAACTTCAAGATCCCGCAACTTCGGAACATGTATACGAAAGTGGGCATGTTCGGATTCAGTGCGGACGGCGGCGGAGTCACCGGAGCGCAGATTCGCGGCTTCGGCTTCAGCCACGACGGAGCGCTAGACACCCTCGACAATTTTTTCCGCGATCCGGTCTTCCTTTTCCCTCCCCCTGCGGCGGAGACTCGGCGTCAGGTCACGGCTTTTGTGCTCGCTTTTGACTCCGACTTGTTCCCCATCGTGGGGCAACAAGTCACGTGGCGACCAGGGGCCAGCGATGTTATCGAGAGTCGTCTCGCACTACTGAGAACTCAGGCGCAAACCCTGACACCGAGACGGGTCTGTGATCTCGTGGCGCGGGCTACGGTAAATGGCACCGTATTCAGCGCACTGCTGCAGTCGGATGGCAGCTGGGCGATGCGCGGGGGCGGCCTTCGCAGCGATGCTGAGTTGAGAGGCCTCGCGACGGTCACGCAGCCGCTGACCTTCACGTGTGTTCCGCCTGGAACAGGCCGTCGCATCGCGCTCGATCAAGCGTGACGTCCTACGCGCTCGTCAAATGGGCCCATGTGCTCGTCATGGGCTACTGGCTCGGTAGCGAACTCGTCATCAATGCGCTGACGCATTACGTGGCGCGCACGACGACGCTCTCCGGTTCCGAGCGCATGCGGCTTTGGGACTTTCTGCTCGATGTCGATCAGCATGTACGGAACGCCATGATCATGTCCGTCCCCCTCGGCTTCACGTTGGCGGCGATGTTGGGCCTCGCGCCGATCTCGGGTGTCTGGATGGTGTTGCTGTGGGTCGCCTCGGCGCTCTGGTTCTGGTTTATGTGGCTGGTGCATTGGCGCCGCAAAGCGCCGGAAGGTCCGGCGTTGGCGCGCTGGGACTGGCGCATGCGTTACCCGTTGATCGCGTTTTTTGCGGGAAGCGGTTTATGGTCTTTGATCGCAGGCTGGCCCTATCCGACCCACTGGCTGGCGCTCAAGGTGTTGCTGTTCGCCGGCGGGATGGTGTGTGGAATATTCGTGCGGTACTACATCCGCGAGGCCTATCGCGCGGCGCTTCCGGCCATTGCGGCAGATCGGGCAACCAACGCCGACAATGCGGAATTCCAGGGGCTGATGCGCAAGGGGACCTGGGCGCTCGTCGTGCTCTGGGTGCTGCTCTTTGCGATCGGGGCGCTCGGGGCGTTGAAGCCGCAGTTCGGATAGAATTACGCGGATGTCACTCCGCGCCTTTTTCAGCCGCCTTTTGAGGCCGGCACTCGCCCTCGTC
>JBEAXT010000107.1:0-6751 GCA_041159695.1 Pseudomonadota bacterium | reverse complement strand
TGTCGACGAGCGATCGCTTGATCGAGTTCACCTCTTCCGCCAGCGCCTGTCGTCGGCCTTCACCGATCGAGGTACTTGCCGCCTGGAATGCGACTTCCTTGAGTCGATCCATGAGTTCGCTCGCAGCCTGCATCGCTTTAGCTTGTGCGTCGACACCGATGCGAGCGCGGGCGATAGACTCGACGTCTGTATCAAGTCGCTTCAGCCGGCTCTCTAGAGCCTGGATGCGCGCGACCGCGTCGGGCCCATCCGAGGGGCGCGTAAACTTTTTACCGAGTGACAAGCGCCCTTGCATCTTGGCCATTTCGGCCGAGTTGTCGCTCATCCTTTCGGTGAGCTGGCTGTAGATCATTCCGGTCGATACGCGCATGGGTTAATCCGTCACAGTCGCTGCAGCAGCGCATCGAAGATGCGGCTGGCGGTTTGAATGACCTGGGCATTGGCTTGATAGGCCTGCTGATAGCGCAGCAGATCGGCGAGCTCCTCGTCGAGATTGACGCCTGACACGCGCTCGCGAGCCTCTTTGGCGTAGTCGCGTACGGTGCGTTGAGCGTCACGACCAATCTCTGCTTGCACTGCGAGTGCGCCGACGCGATCGACGATGTTCTCGTATTCCTGCTGCACAGTCTGATCGTTATCGAGCAGATCCTTGCGGTCCTGAATTCGTGCGATCGCGGCAGCCATTCGATTGTCGCCGCGAGGATCATCGTTAGGGCGGATCGAGAAGACATCGCCGTTCGACGGGACGCCCCCCAAGGAGACGATCCAGTTCCCGTAGCTGACTTGGCGGGTTACCGAGTCCATGACACCGCTGGCGACGGTCGTCTGAGTGGCGACATCGACGATCGAGTAAGAGTTATCACCACCGAATCGCAGTTCGTAAGCACGCTGATCCGAGGCGAGTGCGGTTGGGGGCTTGCCGACCTCGAACGAGCCGGCGAGTGCCACCGCGGAAGTCGCTCCGAGACTGTCGACACCGAAAACGAGCAAGTCTTCGGCGAGTGCGCCCTGCATAACGAAGCCGGGCTTGAGACCGAGTTGTCTGAGTGTTCCGCTCGATGCACCGCCGACATCAGCATCAAAGTCGATGGTGATCGGAGCGTCGTTGAAATGAGTTTTTTCTTCGAGAGAAAGGGTATTCACGCCCACCGAAAACGGCTCGCCAGCGCGTCCGTCGCTGTTACGCAGCGTGAGCTTGCCGGCGGTGACCGTCGCGGTTACGCCGAGCGAGGCGGCATTGATACGAGCTGCGAGTGCGTTGGCCCGATCCGTCGCGCTCTCGGTATCCGCGGCCGTCCGCTGAATGACGACGCCGTTTAGGGTGAGGCTGGCATTAATCGGCACCGCAGTATCTGCGACGACTTCCTGGAAAGATCTGAATAACAGGCGGGGGCCGTAACTCTTCTGCTCGACACCGAAATTGTTGCTGCCGACAGAAATCGCAGCGCCGGTCGAGTCGACTAAAACAATCTCCGATCCTGAGTCGAGCGCCGAGGCATCCGTGCGTTCACCGGTCTCGAGCCGCGCTTCGATCGTCGGTAGAGAGCCATCGGCATTGATCGCCGACATGAGTCCGGAAACGGACGCTGCGCTGAAGCTGCGGCCGTTGATCGTGACGCTAAGCGAACCGGATGTGGCGGGAGGTCGTAATCGAACTTCGCTCTTGGCCTCGGCGACAACGCCCGTGGACGAGCGCAACGTATTGATGGCCTCGGCATACTCGCTCACCGTGTTCGGCTGCCCGTCTCGCGGAATCTTCGTCGATATCGCGATATTGTTGATACGTAGGGCGCCCGAAGCGATCGGGGTGAAGGAGGCGACGTCGATGCGATCGGTCAACAATGACGCCGGAGTTAGGACTTCCCCTCCTGCTCCGTCGTCTTGTGATCCCGAGGTGGCGAACGCTCCGTAAGTAAAGGCTTGGTCGAGATACGCGTTCGTCCCCGACCTATTGAGGTGAGTCGCCGAATACTGCGCCCCGGCAAAGAATCCATTGGCCGTCGTGACGACGCTCGATGCCATTTGCGGCCCGGCGAGTTGCCGTCCATCCCGCGTGAAGATCGCCACTTCCGCATTCGTAGACTCGGAGCGAAGCAGGATGTTCTTCATCCCCGCCTCAATCACGGCAATCGGCTTGCTCGAGGCGGCGAAGGTGGTCGCCACCGATCCGGGGCTTGCGCCGCGCGGCAGAACGTCCTCGATGGACCGACCGGCCACAGCCTCGCGAGACTCGCCGAGAATCACATCCGCGCTGATCCCGCTCAAGTTCGAGAGCGCGCCGGAAATACTCAAACGCATGCCGGTGACGATCTCGTCGGGCTCGCGAATCAGCATCGAAAAAGTCTGGGCAGGTCGCTGCTGCGGTGTCACTCGGAACGTATCGCCGTTGACCGCCGTACCGTTGAATGAAAATCGCAACCCATCGATATCTACCGAAGTCGCGCCGCTCGCCGATCGATTAGATTGACGCTCAGTGACGATCCACTCCCCTCGCACACCATCGAAGCGCGCACTGTAAGCACGATATCCGACAGCCGCCGCATCGGTCACCTCGACGCCGAGTCGAGTGGTACCTGCGTTGGCGCCTCCTTCAACATCGAAATCGGGCCCAATATAAAAAAGATCTCTGCCCTGACGGCCTTGCGAGTCTAACCCCTCCCGATGGAGTCGGTTGACTTCGTTTCCGAACGCAAGGGCGAGCGTATCGAGGCGTCCCGCGGCAACACCGAGTGCCTGCGATCGATAAGACACCAAGCCACCGACGATGCCGGAGCGAATCGGTGGCAATACGGTTGGACGACTTTGCGCGTCGAGCACGAGCTGGACTCGACCCGGATCGACGCTATCGAATGCGGCGGACAAGCTACGGACACTGCCGCCTTCGACCAACGCCGCGCCCGAAGCGCTTTCGCCCGCGTAAACCGACGAGATGCCGTTTTCGGAGAACACCACGGTGATTCCGATTTGCTCAGCGAGATCCCCGATGATCGAATCACGCTTATCGAGGAGCTGCATGGGCTGATCGTCACTCGATGCACGATTGACCAACTGCTTGTTGATCGACGCGAGCTCCGACAACAACGAGTTAGTCTTTACGACGGCATCGTCGATGGCCTCTCGCGTCGATCGATCGAAGTCTGCGATCGTCGAGCCGAGACTTCTGAACCTCAGCGCCACGCCATCCGCGGCTGCGACAAACCCGGCGCGGGCGCCGACGGAAGCTGGTGCGACTTCCAGTCCGCGCACCGCGCCGAAAAACTCTTCGAACGCACCATGCAGCCCCGCCTCGGAACTGCCGATCGCATCCTGCAGCGCCTGCAGCTCACGCAAGAGTGATTCCTGAGCCGATAACTCGCTGGTCGCACGCTGGAGATTTTCTTCTGCGAAGCGGTCGTAGACTCGCTGAACGCCGGCGAAGCGGACACCCGATCCGAGGCTGATGCGCGAAGTGGTGTCCTGACCTGCCGACTCGATGATCGAGCGCTGACGGACATACCCCCTCGGTCTGCAGATTGGCGATGTTGTTACCGGTAGTCGCAAGTGACCGCTGGTATGCCGTTAGACCGGAGACTCCTATTCCGACGATATCGACCACGTCACTTCTCCGTCACACCGAATTGGCGGCGCTGGAGGACGGCAGCCGTAGACTCCGTTTGCTTCTCGAGCTGCGCTTCGATGAACGGCGCGAGGCCGATTCCACCGGCACGGGACATGCCGAGGGCAACCTGCTGGTCGAACATCTGCTCGTAGGTTTCCATCGTGTCGGAACCGAGCAGACCGCTGCGGGTGACCGACTTTCTCATCTCCTTCAACATCAAGTTCAGGAAAAGAGATTCGAATTGCTTGGCGACGTCCGACGTAGCGTCATCGGGCCGACGACCCGCCTTGGCCTTAAGATCGGCCAGCGAGTTGAAGTCGAACCAAGATGAGGGGGTGCGAACGTCCATGATCGTCAAATTACGATCAACTCGGCCTGAAGTGCGCCGGCACGCTGCAGCGCCTCGAGAATGGAGATGAGGGCCGTGGGTGATGCACCGATTTCATTGACAGCGTTCACGATCTGGCGCAACTCCGCACCAGGCTTGAACAGCACCATCTTCTTGTTCTCTTCGGTGATCGCCACGTCCGCGTTTTGCACGGGCGTGGTCGTACCGCCTCGCGAGAACGGCTCGGGCTGGCTCACCTCGTTTGTGGCCTCGACCGTCACCGTAATATCGCCCTGACTGACGGCCGCCGCACGGACGCGCACATTCGAACTGATGACGACTGTCCCCGTGCGTGAATTGACAACGACCCGGGCAGGAGGCTCAGCAGCATCCACATCGAGCTCCTCTAGGAGTCCGACGAACGCCACACGAGCCTCCGGCGCGGTTGGTGCTCGAACCTTGACGGACACCGCGTCGACCGCGGCAGCGACTCCGTCACCGAACTGTGCATTGATCGCCTTCATGATCCGCGCGCTGGTCGCGAAATCCGGATTAGTGAGATTGAGCGTGACGTAATCGCCAACGTTGAGTGGCCCCGCGACTTCGCGCTCGACGAGCGCTCCGCCCGGAATGCGTGCAGACGTCGCGACACCCACAGCAACTGAACTACCTGCAGCGTCGGCGGAGAAACCCGACGCGGCAACCGGTCCCTGGGCGACCGCGTAGGTTTCACCGTCGGGTCCTCGCATCCGCGTCATGAGCAAGACACCGCCTCTCAGGCTCTTCGCCTTGGCGATCGCGGCAACATTCACATCGATTTTCTGTCCGGGCTTCGCAAAAGCCGGTAACTCTGCCGTCACCATCACGGCGGCGACATTCTCGACCTTGAAGTCCTTCACCGCAGTGGGATCGAGGTCATAACTGGATAGCGGGCCGTCCACCGACGCTCCCATCCGCGCCAAAGTCTCACGCAGCGTTTGAATCGTGAACGAGATGTCCTTACCGTCGCCGGTCCCTTGCAGCCCGACAACGAGTCCATAACCGATCAACTGGTTCGGTCGGGCAGCTGACAAAGCCGCGATATCTTTGATACGAGCCGCTTCAGTTATCGAACTTGCTGCCGACAGAAGGACGAGGAGCAATGTAGAAACGATTCGTGCTGAGCGTGAAACAAAGGTCATGATGCGGCTCCCTCTTTAAAACGGCCACAGACGGAGCAAGGCGCGATTCATCCATCCGGAGCGGCTGGCGTCGGCCAGCTCGCCCTTAGAGGCGAAACTGATATCGGCATCGGCGAGCCGACGCGATCGAACAGTGTTGTCAGGCTGGATATCGGAAGGCCGAACGAGTCCGTTCAAACGCACGATCTGCGTCCCACGTGCCATTTCCATTCGCTTGTAGCCGCGAATCACCAGCAGACCGTTAGGCAATACTTCGGTCACGACGGCAGTCACTGAGCCTGTGATTCGGCCCTGCTGATCTGCGCGTCCCTCACCCGTCGATTCGATCGCGCTTTCAGCAGGATTGATGTCCACGGGCCATGGAACGCCCGCCTTGTCGAAGAAGCGATTGAGCTCGGTCAGCGCGTTGCCGTTGAGTGCCGTAGTCGCCGAATTCCGCGATGCGTTCGACGATGCCGAGGTCGAGGCCGATACCTGCTCCTCGATCAAAACCGTCAAAAGATCCCCCGGCTGTCGGGCGCGGTCGAGTCCGAGCAAACTCCCCTGACCCACGCGTGAAAAAATCGATCCATCGGCGACCGGCGTCGCGGATCGATCGTCCGAGGGAATGTACACGCGCTCCGGTGGTAGATCGCGAACGCCGATCTCGGCACATCCGCCGAGCGACATTGCGAAAAGAGCAACGAGAATGACGTTTCGGATCACGATTCAATCTCAGAGGTTGTTATTGGCGAAGCGCAGCATGCCGTCGACGGACTCGATCGCCTTCGAGTTGACCTCGTAGGCGCGTTGCGTCTCGATCATGTTGACCATCTCTTCGACCACATTGACGTTGGAGCTCTCGAGAGCGCCTTGGATCAACTGGCCATTGCCCTGCTGTGTCGGAATGCCGACCTGCGGCGGACCGCTCGAGGTCGTCTCGCGGAACAGGTTCTCGCCGATCGCTTGCAGTCCCGACGGGTTGAGAAATCGCGCGAGCTGGATCTGTCCGATGGTCTGGGCCTGAGCCTCACCAAAAGTCTGGATCGATACGGTACCGTCGCCACCGATCGTGATGGTCTGCGCATTCTGTGGAATGGCGAGTTCCGGCTGTAGTCGATAGCCGCTCGAATTGACTAGAACGCCTTCGGCAGAAATCTTAAAGCCGCCGTCGCGGGTGTAGGCTAGCGTGCCATCGGGCTGCAGGATCTGGAAGAAGCCCTCACCACTAATCGCGAGATCAAACGCGTTCTGCGTTTGAATGAGATTGCCTTGGGCATGGAGTTTTTCGGTCGCCACGACTCGCGTTCCGGTACCGAGGAGGAGCCCCGTGGGTGCGGCGGTATCAGCGGAGGTCTGCGCACCGCCCTGTCGGACGCTCTGATACAGGAGATCCTCGAACGTCGCACGGTCGCGCTTAAATCCAGTCGTGTTTACGTTCGCGAGGTTGTTCGCGATGACTGTCATGCGCGTCTGCTGCGCGTCGAGTCCCGTTTTCGCTACCCAGAGTGCTGCTTCCATTTAGGGAATTCCTCGCCTTACGGTTTACTGGCTCAGCCGCGCCAGAGACTGGCTGCGCTCGGCGAGATCACTCGCCTGCTTGAGAACTTTGACTTGCATTTCGTAACGTCGGCTCATGCTGATCATGTCGACCATGCTGCCGAA
>JBEAXT010000144.1:0-5099 GCA_041159695.1 Pseudomonadota bacterium | reverse complement strand
ACGAGCCAAGCGAGCGGTTGGTAGTGGGGAAGTCCGACGTTTTCGATAAACCACGCCCCGAAGGATTCAGGATCGATTTCTTCGAGTCTCTGCATGAAGATCTGTGAGAGACGATCGGTTGTGATGTATTCCTGACGCCATTTATTGATTGCCGCCCCCAAAAAAAATACGGCCAGCAGATATCTGAGGGCCAGTAAGGCGATTCGCCCCGCGCCTAATCGTTCGGGTCTACTCACGGCGGGTTTCCGGTGGGCAGGTCGCGTCCCAGCATCGAGCGAACCCAGGCATATCCTTCACGGCGCGGTAAGGTACGGCACTGCCCCTGCACCGCGCCATCGAGTGCCCGCCAGTCGCCGTTACGCATGTCGATCGAAGCGTCCGGCAGTCGAATGAGTCCTGCCGCCGCATCCACTTGAGCGCGATCCTCCGTATTCAAGACTTGGCGGATTGCTCCTCTGTTCTCGTAAATCGTGAGCGGTCGGGTATCCGTCGTTTTCCGGCGCACCAACTGAACGAGATAGTCCCCGATCGTGGCGATCTGCGCCCAAAAACTTTTTTCTCGAAGACGGTAGAGACGGTAGTCCTGTCCTCCCCTTTCGGATTCCGAAAGCTCACAACGGAGGAAGTCATCACAGGTCGTACACAACAGGTTGATCCGAATCTGCAAGGCTTCCGGCGGGAGCGGCGTCGGTCCGCGAGCACAACCGACGAACAGCAGGAATACCGTCATGAGCACGGCAGCCCTGCCGAGGACAGTCCTTAGATATGTCGTCGCGTATCGCACGTGTCGATTTCGGTCGGCGCCGCCAGGCAAGTCAACCTTGAGCGTCGAAAGCGTGTACCTTGCGGACAACGGAGGTGCGAGTATGGGTCTGAAGTCTCTCTCATGCGCTTTAGCCGTCATCCTGCTGGTTTTAGGCTGCTCCTCGACACCCGTCGCAGCAGTCAAAAACGCGGTGACGAACGATGACTTTTGCGTCGACGCTCAAACCGCAATCGTCGGATCTAAGATTCGAGCTCAGAATGAGATTCATACCGATCTCGGGGCCTTCACGAAGTCCAAGCCCGTTGCTCGCCCTCTCATCACCACTCAGTACGTCTGGCCCGAGAGCACCACATCGAAAGCCACACCGATGATGGTGTCCTGCAAAATGAAAACGGCGGACCATCTCGTCAGCGAGTACGGTGAGGGCGCAGCAGGGACTGACATCGGCTGCAGCGGCGTGAACGCCCTCACCTTACAGCGCGTGCTCGATTCGATGACTGCGGCAGAACGCCGACGTGCGCGCTTCGGCGGCGGCAAAAATGTTTTTATGGATGCCGATATCGTCACGACGATGGGCCCTGTTTGGCTTACGCCTTATGCAATGGCAAAAATCGACGAATCGGGAAATCTTAGGCTGCAGTCGAAAGCCATGCGTAACGATTGGCTGGACCCGCGATATCTATCTGCGCCCCCTCAATTCAGGGGCACACGGTACTGCCATCTCGTCGCCCCGGAGTATCTACGTCGTCTGCTGCTCGGCGAGACGCAGCCCATCAACGCATCGTGACGAACTCCTCAGCGCTCGTCGGATGAATGGCGATGGTGTCGTCGAAGTCTCGCTTGGTTGCCCCCATTTTTACTGCAACTGCAAAGCCTTGAAGCATTTCGTCGGCTCCAGCGCCGATGACATGGCAACCGACAACCCGCTGCTCCGGACCGACCGTCACGAGCTTCATTTCCGCACGCGGCTTGCGCGTCGTGAGTGCGTGGTACATCGGGACGAACCCCGAGGTATAGATTTTCAAAGACGCGGCGCCGTAACGATCGCGGGCCTCTTGCTCAGAGAGTCCCACCGTGCCAATGGGCGGATGACTGAACACCACCGTCGGAATATTCGAATAATCGAGATGGCGTTCCGTCATTCCGCCGAACACTCGATCCGATAAGCGGCGTCCTGCCGCAATCGCAACCGGCGTGAGCAATGCTCGACCGGTGACATCACCGATGGCATAAATGCCGTCGACATTGGTCTGCTGAAATCGGTCAACGGCGATATGCCCGGACTCGTCCAGTCTGACGCCCGCACGATCGAGACCCATGCCTTCGACCATGGGCTCACGCCCGATCGCCCAAACCACACAATCGAAGGCGCCGAGCGTCCGAGCATCGGCTGTCAGCAGACGAAGGCTGCCGTCAGCATCACGCTCGAGTGCACGTGGCGTCGCATTCGTCTCAATCGTAATGCCTTCGTCACGCATGATTTTTAGGAGGGTGTCGCCCAACAGGGTGTCGAAATGTCTAAGCACCCGCTCGTGACGAATGACGAGTGACACATCACTCCCGAGCGCAGCGAACACGCCTGCCAGTTCGACGGCGATGTATCCGCTACCGACGACAGCGACCCGACGGGGCCTCTCTTCGAGGGCAAAGAATCCGTCCGAAGTAATCCCGAATTCGGCGCCCGGAATCGCGGGTATCGATGGCCGGCCTCCCGTCGCGATGACGACATGGGGGGCTTCGAACATCTCGTCGCCGACACGGACCTCGCCCACGCCGGAGAAGCGACCCTGACCTTTGACGAACTCGATTTTTTTATTGGCGAGGTTTCGCTCGTAGATACCGTTCAGTCGAAGGATATACGCCTCTCGCGCCTCGCGCAGGGCGCGCCAGTCGTGGCCACCGACTTCGAGATCAAAGCCGTAGTGCACGGCATCGTGAGCGGCATGAGCGATTTGCGCTGCATTCCACATCACCTTCTTGGGTACACAGCCAACATTGACGCACGTACCGCCCAGTCGGGAGGACTCGATCAGCGCCACTTTGGCCCCGTATTCAGTCGCCCGTTGGGCGCAGGCGAGTCCGCCGCTACCCCCGCCGATGACGACCAGATCGAAGTTTCGGGTGTTCATGGCCGAATCGTACACGGCGATCCGATCTCTTGCCGTGGGATGCTTTACCCTAGCGTCATGACCACGACCACGATCGCCACCTGGAACGTCAACTCGCTCAGGGTTCGACTACCGCAGCTTGCCGAGTGGCTTGCAGCGACTAAACCGGACATCGTCGCGCTACAAGAGACCAAACTGCCCGACGCAGATTTTCCGGTCCGAGAAATATCGGACCTCGGCTATGAGGTGGTTTACAGCGGACAAAAAACCTACAACGGCGTCGCGATTCTCTCGCGAAAGCCAGTGAAAAAGATCGCGGCCGATATTCCCGGGTTCGACGACGAACAACGTCGAGTGCTTGCCGCGGAGACAGACGGGCTGTTGATCCTCGATCTTTACGTGCCGAACGGTCAGGAGCCCGGCTCAGAAAAGTACGCCTACAAGCTCCGCTGGCTCGAGGCACTTGAAGCCTGGTTACGCGGGTCGTTGCTCAAAAATCGCGACGTGGTCGTACTCGGTGACTTCAACATCGCCCCCGAGGACCGCGATGTTCACGACCCGGCGGCTTGGGTGGGCAGCGTTCATGTGAGCGAACCGGAACGGGCGGCTTATCGCCGATTACTGGATACGGGTCTCGTCGACGTCTTCCGACAGTTCGATCAGTCCGACAAATCTTTTAGTTGGTGGGATTACCGTGCTGCGGCGTTTCGTCGTAATCACGGGTTACGGATCGATCTTATTTTGGCAACGACCGATCTCGCTAAACGCTGTATCGCCTCACGCATCGATCGCGAGCCACGGCGCGCCGAGCGCCCCTCAGACCATACGCCCGTGATCGCTGAATTCCACCGCGAGTGATGCAGGGCTGGGTGCCGCCACCTGCATCACGAACTGCTGATGTAATTCGTCAATGCGAGATAGCAGCAGTTCCTGACCTTCGATCGAAGAGGACTGGACGGCACGTGACAATATGGTCGGTGTCAGCTGATCTAAAAAAAAGGTCGAGAGCGGCGCGAAACTCAGATGCCAAGGCTCAGGACTGACGCCGATCGAAGCCCCTGCGCTGCCCGCTTCGACATAAGGTCTAAAAAATCCAAAACGATGCATGTGCTGATCGAGCCAGGCCGTGAGCGTCGCAAATGGCCCTGCTCCACCGTATTCCTCCGGGATCAGTTGTAGGCGTGCACGATCGTGTAAAGCGGCCGCATCGTAAACGTCTAAGTCGGTCCCCCAGTGATGACGGCTCGCACCCGGCAAAGCCGACCATATCAAGATCGCCTCGATACGCTGCTCTGCGGAAAGCGAGGCCACATTCAAAAGCTGACCGGACCGATCGAGTAGCGGTCGCTCACCGCGGAACTTGGCGTTCCAGATTGTCAGCTGTCGATCGAAGTCCCGGAATGACGATGCCGCCTGCAGATCGATCCCATCCCGACGCGCTGCCTCGCGCATGGCGAGGAATGCCGGCATGACGAGTCGATGCAGTGCGCAGGAAGGATCGCCCGCATCGATGATATGGGTACGACGTCTTCCGGTGAGTTCCCATTCGTCGAGCGAGTGATGCAGATCGTGCATGGGCCGCATGAGCGGCGAGCATACACGTACAATCGCGCCCGTGATCCATCTGCGAAATATCCAGCTCCGTCGTGGTCCAGAGCCTTTGCTCGAAAACGTCTCCGTCAGCATCCTGCGGGGTGAAAAAGTCGGGCTGGTCGGTCGGAACGGCTGCGGAAAATCCTCGCTGCTCGCCTTATTGCGCGGAGAGCTCGCTCCGGACCGCGGCGAGTTCGAGTTACCCGGAAAACTGGCGGTCGCCTCAGTTGCGCAGGAATTACCCCACTCGCAGCAACCCGTGATCGAACACGTGATCGACGGTGATGCCGCGTTACGGGCCTGCGAAAGCGAGCTCGCGATCGCAGAGCAATCGAACGACGGCATGCTGCATGCCCATCTGCTCGGCGAATACGATGCCCTCGGCGGCTACACGGCTCGCACTCGAGCCGCGGAGTTACTCGATGGCCTCGGCTTCGATCCTGCCGCGATCGATCGGCCCATTGCAGATTTCTCCGGCGGAATGCGCATGCGTGCCAATCTGGCTCGCGCACTCATGTGCCGCTCCGACCTTTTACTGCTCGACGAGCCGACCAACCATCTCGATCTCGACGCCGTACTCTGGTTACAAGATTGGTTGCGGTCGTATCCAGGTACTCTGCTGCTCGTCTCTC
>JBEAXT010000131.1:0-3091 GCA_041159695.1 Pseudomonadota bacterium | reverse complement strand
GTCCGCGAAGTAGGCTTGAAGTCGGGTCGCTCTGTTCGACCGTTTACTCCTGGCCTAAGCGTTGGGAATTCGACGGGTAACGGCCCTATTTGGGAACGATTTGGGATTAGGGTCTTTTCGGAAAGTTCAAGCTGCTCTCGCTGTGCTCCTGCGCGCGAAGCGAAGAGGTACGCGGCATTGAAATACGCCTAGCAGGAGATTGACGCCGATAGGGGGGCATAGTCGAATCGGTGTCGGCTGGCGTCGCTTTGCTGTAGTATCCATCTCGTTAGGCGAGGTTTATCGAGCGCATTCTCTACTTAAGCGGGATTTCGACGTACCCGGCTTCCAATTGCGTAATTAGACCCCCGCTACCAATTTTCAAGCGACTCGAGTGTCTCAGGGCCGCTCTGCCGCCCCCGAGTTCGCCATGACCCAAAACGATACGCCTCAAACCGACGTGACCTTCGCCGATCTCGGACTGCCGAAGTCCTTGGTCACTGCGCTCGCAGCCGTCGGTTACGAAACACCATCGCCGATTCAAAGGGCGACGATTCCGGTACTGCTCGAGGGGCGAGACCTGATCGGTCAAGCGCAAACCGGCACCGGTAAGACGGCGGCTTTCGCCTTACCGATGCTCGCGAGAATTGATGTCACGCGTCGTGAACCTCAAGCTCTCGTGTTGGTGCCGACGCGCGAGCTCGCC
Source organism: Pseudomonadota bacterium (assembly GCA_041159695.1). GTDB lineage: Bacteria > Pseudomonadota > Gammaproteobacteria > Steroidobacterales > Steroidobacteraceae > UBA964. The sequence continues at coordinate 2,406 of JBEAXT010000131.1, read as the reverse complement.
ATTCAGGTCGCCGAGGCTTGCCAGAAATATGCGAGTCACATGCCGGGGCTGCACGTGCTACCGATTTACGGCGGGCAGAGTTACAAACCCCAGCTCGATGCGCTCCGTCGTGGCGTGCATGTCGTTGTGGCGACGCCCGGTCGCGTGATCGATCACCTCGATCGCGGCACCTTAAAATTAAAGACGATCAGCACCGTCGTGCTCGACGAAGCGGACGAAATGCTGCAGATGGGCTTCGTCGACGCGATCGACCATATTTTGAGTCTCGTTCCGCCGGAACGTCAGGTGGCCTTGTTCTCGGCAACCTTACCGGCACCGATCAAGCGGATCGCCCAAAATCATTTGCGAGACCCGCGCGAGATCACGGTCCGTGCCAAGACGGCCACGGCTGCCAATATTCGTCAGCGATACTGGCTGGTCTCGGGTATGCACAAGCTCGATGCGCTCACGCGACTACTCGAGGTCGAGCCCTTCGATGCCATGCTCGTGTTCGCGCGCACCAAGAACTCCACCGTCGAGCTCGTCGAGAAGCTTGAGGCGCGCGGCTTTGCCGCAGCAGCGCTAAATGGCGATATTTTGCAGGCCCAGCGCGAGCGGACCATTGCGGCGCTCAAGAGCGGAAAGATCGACATTGTAGTGGCGACGGACGTCGCCGCACGCGGTCTCGATGTCGAGCGCATCACCCACGTAGTCAATTACGACGTTCCTCACGACAGCGAGTCTTACGTTCATCGCATCGGGCGCACGGGTCGGGCAGGTCGATCAGGTGAGGCAATCCTATTCATCGCAGCGCGCGAGCGAAATATGCTGCGCATCATCGAGCGGGCGACTCGCCAACCGATCGAGCCGATGAATCTCCCTTCGATTCAGGACGTCAACGCGCGGCGCGCGGAAAAGTTCAAAAAAGAATTGAGCGAAATGATCGGCGCCCAAGATCTCGCGCCCTATCGCGGCGTGATCGAAGAGTTCGTGCGCGAGAGTGATGCGGATGTGTTCGATGTGGCGGCTGCCCTGGCGTCGATGGCGAAGTCGGGGCGCGCGCTATTCATCACCAAACGGTCGCCCGAGGTTACTGTCGACGCGCTGCCGGAGCACGAGTCGGGCGGAGAGCGCGAATCGATCGCGCGGAAAGCGTCGCGGCCTCGTCGTCCGGAGGGTCCGCAGGCTATTTTTAGGGTCGAGGTCGGTCGCCGACATGGCGTCCAGCCGGGCAATATCGTCGGCGCGCTCGCGCATGAAGGCGATCTGCACGGTAGCGAGATCAACGGCATTGATATCCGGGACGACCATACGTTCGTCCGACTCCCCGCGGATATCCCCGAGCACGTGCTCCAGCATCTGGCGAAGGTCGTAGTTCGCGGTCGCCCGCTCGACATCGCGCTCGTCAAGGCGAGTCGAGGCCCAGGAAAGAAGCGTCGCTAGCGGGCTTTTCTCTGCGGCATAATCTCGGCATCGCCTCTTAACGATGTCGGGGATCTTTCATGTTGAAGCCCTTGCTGTGTGCTGCGCTGCTGTCGCTCGTTTTTCCAGTTTCGGCGTTTGCGCAGTCAACCACCCGTCCAATCACCCACGAAGACCTCTGGCTCATGAAGCGCGTCGGCGCGCCCTCGGTCAGCCCCGATGGTCGATGGGCCGTATTTTCCGTGACCGATACCGCCTACAACGAGAAAGACCAAATCTCGGATCTTTGGATCGTCGCGACGGACGAGGCTGGGAAAGGCGCGCCGCGTCGTCTGACGGGAACTGCGGGTGGTGAGAGTGGCGTCGAATGGAGCCCCGATGGAACCCGTCTCGTTTTTTCTGCGAAGCGTGAGAGTGACGACGCCGCTCAGCTTTACTTGCTCGATCTCAGCGCCGGGGGCGAAGCTCAGCGACTCACTCAACTCGCCAATGGGGCTCGCGCGCCGAAGTTCTCTCCCGACGGTCGTCGACTCGCATTCTCGAGTGCGGATTACCCCGGTGCGACATCCGAAGCGGATAACCGCCGCATCCAAGGCGAACGTAAAAATCGCAAATGGAACGCCCGGATTTACGATGGGTTCCCGATTCGGAATTGGGATCGATGGCTCGAGGATCTCCGTCCCCGACTGCTGGTGATCGATATTCCGCAGCAGGGCGAAGCACCGGGCGAGCCGCGCGAACTGTTACGAGATTCGGCGCTCGTCCGCGAGCCGGGTTTTGCGGGCCGCGGTGGTGACGGGGGAGACTCGCTCGATGCGACCTGGACGCCGGACGGCAAAGGACTCGTGTTCGTAGCCAGCATCGATCGCCATACGGCGGCGTTTCGTTTCACCTCATCTCAATTGTGGTTCGTCGCGCTGGACGGTGGTGAGCCGATTCGGCTTAGCGGGGACGAGAACTCGTGGTCTCAACCGACGTTCACGCCCGACGGTAAAACCTTGGTGG
>JBEAXT010000201.1:0-3131 GCA_041159695.1 Pseudomonadota bacterium | reverse complement strand
CCGCGGCGACCCACGAGGACAGCGCGCCCGCTTCGGTGATGCCCTCCTCCAGCAGCTGTCCATCGCGACTCTCGCGATAGGAAAGCAAAGACCCTGCATCCTCGGGCTGATACAACTGGCCGACGGGCGAGTAGATGCCGATCTGTCGGAATAGGCTCGCCATACCGAAGGTGCGTGCTTCGTCCGCCACGATCGGAACGAGACGCGGACCGAGCGTCTTGTCGCGCAACAGGTTGCTCACCATACGCACGATGGCCATGGTGGTGGACATTTCTTTGCCCTCTGCCTCCAAGGCGAACGCCGCATAACTGTCGATCTTCGGTACGTCGATACGCTCGCCCTCACGGCGCCGACGCGGCATCGGCCCGCCGAGCGCAGACCGACGCTCCCGCAGGTAACGCATCTCGGGGCTGTCCTCGGCGGGCTTGTAGAAGCGCAGCTCCGCCACCTCCGCATCACTCAAAGGCAAATTGAACCGATTGCGAAACTCGAGCAAGGCGTCGATGTCCAGCTTCTTCTCTTGATGGGCCGTCATGCGCGACTCACCCGCTCGCCCCATGCCGTAACCCTTTTTGGTCTTGGCAAGAATCACCGTCGGCTGACCGCGATGAGACGCGGCGGCCGAGAACGCTGCGTAGAGCTTGCGGAAATCGTGGCCACCGCGTTTAAGCGCGTCGATTTCAGTGAGCGACATATGTGCGACAAGCGCTCGCAACTCGGGGTCAAGCGCAAAGAAATTTTCCTGGTTGTAAGCGCCATCGTTCGCACCGAGCGTCTGGTACTGACCATCAACCGTCTTGGAAAAGGCACGTAGCAAGGCGTGGTTGTGATCGCGCGCGAAAAGCGGATCCCAGTCCGAACCCCAGAGCACCTTGATGACGTTCCAGCCCGCACCGGTGAAGAGCGCCTCGAGCTCCTGAATGATCTGACCATTTCCCCGCACAGGCCCGTCGAGGCGCTGCAGATTGCAGTTGATGATGAAGGTGAGGTTGTCGAGTTTTTCGCGGGCTGCGAGCGTGAGCGCACCGATCGACTCCGGCTCGTCCATCTCGCCGTCACCGAAAATGCCGTAGACACGTCGGTCCGAGTGTTGAGTGAAGCCGCGGTGCTCGAGATATCGCAAGAAGCGCGCTTGATAGATGGCATTGATCGGTCCGATACCCATCGAACCGGTCGGGAACTGCCAGAAGTCCGGCATGAGCCAGGGATGCGGGTAGGAACTGAGCCCGCCGCCTCCGACCTCCTGTCGATATCGCGCGAGCGTCGACTCGTCGAGCCTGCCCTCCAGAAACGACCGCGCATACACCCCGGGCGCCGAATGGGGCTGAAAGAATACGAGATCGCCACCGCCCGGTGACTCGGGGCCTCTGAAGAAATGATTGAAGCCGACCTCGAAGATCTCGGCGGCGGATGCGTAGGTCGCCACGTGACCACCGAGTTCGCCGTACGCCTTGTTCGCGCGCACGACCATCGCCAGCGCGTTCCAGCGCATGATGGCGGTCAATCGCTCTTCCATCGCGACGTCACCGGGATGAACCGCCTGCTCGTCGAGCGGCAGGGTGTTCTGGTAGGCCGAATACGGCATGACGTGCGCGACGACACCCAGCTGCTGCGCTTGCTGCTCGAGCTGCGTCAGCAAAAACAGTCCGCGATCACGGCCTCCGGAGGCCACCGCCGCGCGCAGCGCCTCCAACCATTCGGCAGTCTCCTCGGGATCGATGTCGCGCGGTGTTTCGTTGATCATGCAGGCAGTACGTAATCTTTGAACCGCTCGCGCAGGAGGCTCTTTTGCATTTTACCGGTCGCACCGAGCGGAATGGCATCGACGAAGACGACATCGTCTGGCACCTGCCACTTGGCCAGTTTTCCGCTGAAGAATGCGAGGAGCTGCTCACGATCGATCTCAGAGCCCGGCTTTTTTACCGCGACGAGCAGCGGCCGCTCATCCCACTTGGGGTGCGGTACCGCGATGCACGCCGCCATCGCAATCGCCGGATGCGCCATCGCAATATTCTCGACATCGATGGAACTGATCCACTCGCCTCCTGACTTGATGACGTCCTTGCTGCGATCGGTGATCTGCAGAAAGCCGTCTGCATCGATCGTCGCGACGTCACCGGTGTGAAACCAGCCGTCGATCAGCAGGTCTTCGTGCTCGCGTTTGAAATATTTTGAAATGATCCACGGACCTCTCACCAACAAATCGCCGGAGGTCTTGCCATCCCACGGCAACTCTCGGCCGTCGGGATCCACGATCTTCATATCGACCCCAAAGACAGCGCGCCCCTGCTTTGCCAAGATGGGCAACTTCTCTTCCCACGACAGGGTGGCATGCTTCTCACGCAGTGCACCCACCGTGCCGAGCGGCGACATTTCCGTCATTCCCCAACCATGCAACACGTCGACACCGAGTTTGTGGAACGCATCGATCATGGCCGGCGGACACGCTGATCCGCCGACACTCGTACGTCGCAGACTCGAGAACTGTTTACCCTCTGCCGCAAGATGATTGAGCAAGCCGAGCCAAACAGTCGGCACGCCTGCCGCACAGGTCACCTGCTCGGACTCCATCAATTCATAGACCGACTTACCGTCGAGTGCCGCGCCGGGCCAAACGACTTTCGCACCCATCATCGGCGCGCTGTAGGGTACGCCCCAGGCATTGACGTGAAACATCGGCACTACGGGAAGGATGCAGTCACGCGCCGAAAGAAAGGTGGAGTCGGGTAATGCGCCTGCGTAAGCGTGCAAAGTTGTCGAGCGATGACTGTAGAGCACACCCTTCGGGTCGCCCGTCGTGCCACTCGTGTAACAGAGACCCGCAGCAAGTCGCTCATCGAACTCGGGCCACTCATAGCGACCATTTTCAGTACCGATCCACGCTTCGTAACTGGATAAATTCGGAATCCCCGAATCTTTAGGCAGCGCATCGGACTCACAGAGCGCCACCCAATGTCGAACCGTTTTGCAATGCGCGGCAATCGCCTTGACGAGCGGCAGGAAGGTCATATCGAAGCAGAAGACGATGTCCTCGGCATCATTGGTGATCCATGCCACCTGCTCGGGCTTCAAGCGCGGGTTGATCGTATGGATCACGCGACCACTGCCGCTCACCCCGTAATAGAGCTCGA
>JBEAXT010000123.1:0-5866 GCA_041159695.1 Pseudomonadota bacterium | reverse complement strand
TATATCTGTTTTTTTACGAACTACGACTCACGCAAGGGTCACGAGATCGACGCACACCCGCGCGTCGCCATCGTCATGCATTGGGACCACCTGTATCGGCAAGTCCGTATCGAGGGTCGGGTCGTCCGAGCGCCCGCTGCGGAAAGCGATGCCTATTTCAAGACGCGTCCGTGGCAACGTCGCGTGGGCGCCTGGGCGAGCGATCAAAGCAAACCCGTCGGCTCTCGCGCTGATCTTGAAGCCGCCGTTGTCGCGACCGCGCGGCGTTTCGGAGTACCCGTACCGGGCCCCGAAGATCACCCGTCACCCGCCGGTCTCGGTGATCACATTCCGCGTCCGCCGCATTGGGGTGGATATCACGTGTACGCCGAGGCGGTGGAGCTGTGGGTCGAGGGCGAGTCGCGCATTCACGATCGGGCGCGATGGACTCGAAAGTTGGTGAGCGGATCCGACGTGTCTCAGCCGCCGCAAATCGGCAGCGCCTGGAGCGTGACTCGGCTTCAACCCTGAGAGAGCACGGTTAACGCAACGCGGCAAGGATCGACGCGTGCAACGGGCCGTTGGTTGCGAGGACGGAGGTCGTCGATAAACCGACCGGCGCGCCCTCTAGATCGGTGAAAGTTCCACCCGCTTCTTCGACGAGCACCGTGAGCGCTGCGATATCGAGAATATTGACGTCCGACTCGATGACCGCATCGAGTGCGCCCCTCGCGAGCAAGTGATAGTGAACGAAATCTCCGTAACCTCGAATTCGATTCACTTGCGTCACCAGCTCGCCATAGCGCGCCCAACGCGGGCCTGAAGCCAACGTCTTGAGATTTCCGCTCGATACGATGGCCGCATCGAGCGTCTCCACACCACTCACCCGAATGCGTTGCTGACCGAGCCAAGCGCCCTCGCCACGCTCGGCCCAAGCGAACTCGCAATACGCGGGGGCCGACGACACGCCGAGCACCATTCGGCCACCTCGCATGAGCGCGATCTGTGTCGAGAAGAATGGGCATTCACGGACGAACGATTTGGTTCCGTCGATGGGATCGACCAGCCAGATGCTCTCTGCGCTCATGCCGTGCTGGCCCGTCTCTTCCCCAAAGAACCCGAATGAGGGGAAATGCTTCGAGAGTACCTCGCGGATCACTTCCTCCGATCGGATGTCGGCCTCCGTCACCGGCGACTTGTCCGACTTGGTCACGACCTGCAAGTTGCGCTGATACAGATCACGAATGACCTGGGCGGCGGCCTCGGCGGCCTGGATGGCGGCCTTCAATTCTGCGGATGGCACGATTTGGTTCCGGATCGCTGAGTCTGGAGTGGTATCTTAAACGGCATGGGAAACCGCTTGAGCAAGATCTACACCCGCACCGGGGACGACGGCACCACCGGACTCGGCGATGGTAGCCGGGTGGCCAAGGACGACCCCCGTGTCGAGGCTTACGGTACGGTCGATGAGGCCAACTGCACGATCGGAATGGTCCTCGCCGTTCCGGGGCTGCCGCAAGCCGTGGTCGACTGCCTCATCGAGGTGCAACACGATCTTTTCGATCTCGGGGGCGAACTCTGCGTCCCGGGGATGACACTCATTCAAGCCGCACACATCGACCGACTCGAAGTCGCGCTGGATGCCTTCAACGAACCGCTGCCGCCGCTCAAGGATTTCATCCTTCCCGGTGGTGGCCCCGCCTCGGCCGCGTGCCACCTCGCGCGTACCACGGTTCGAAGAGCCGAACGGCGGGTCTGGACACTCTCAGCGCAGACCCCGATCAGCCCTGAGCCCGCACGCTATCTCAACCGTCTTTCCGACTTGTTGTTCGTGATCGCGCGAGTCCTCGCCCGTCACGAGAACGGCAGCGAAGTCCTCTGGAACCGCTCCCGCAAGAAGTCGCCCTAATTCGTCGCCTCAATCGGCGCCTCAATCCCGACTTGCGAGCACCCGCTCGTCAACTTCGCTCTTGATTTGCGTTCCGATCAAAATCGAGAGCGCCAAGGCACACGCGAGTCCGATGAACGGCACCTGATAACTGCCGTACATGTCGAACAGCTTACCGGTGATCCAGCTCCCGAGGCCGACGCCAATCGACTCCATGAAACTGATAGAGCCGTTGATCCGACCGATCTCCCGTAATCCGAAATTATTGACCGCGAGCATGTTGTAGAGGGTGAACAGCCCTCCCCAGCCGAGTCCGATAACCACGGCAGAGAGGGTGACCCACTCGCGCTTCATGCTGGCGAGACCGATCAGCCCGACGAACATGATCACGAGGCAGGCCATGAAAACCTTGTGACGATCGATACGATCGGCGATCGCGCCATTCGCCAGTTTGGCGATCATCGCGACCAGGCTGAAGATGAACAACTGCATCCCCGCTTCTTTGAGCGTAAAACCGAATCCCTTGTTGAGATGCAGAACGTAATGCTGCACGAACGAGAAAATCGCGAAGTAAGACAAAAAACCTGATAGTCCGATCGCCCAAAACGTTCGAGTCCGGATGGCCTGCTGGAAGGTGAGGCCGTGCTGCTTGAGATCGCCGAGCGCCTCATTCTGACCAACCGCCTTGTAGCCGGCTTGTGCGGGCGTGCCGCGAATGACGAGAAAGATCAGTACGAGCAGCACGATCGGCATCAGCGAGTTGTAGAGGTAGGCCTGTCGCCAGCCAAACGCTTCGATGAGGTACGGATTGACGAAGGGAAGAATCGCGCTGCCGAGACTCGTCCCCATCAGCGCGATACCGATAGCCAGGCCACGATGTTTGACGAACCAACTCGAGACCAAATAAATGACGGTCATTGAGCCTGCCGTCGACAGCGCCAAAGAAAACATCAGGTGGATGAGATACACCTGTTTGAGCGCTACACCCATCCAATTCTGAACGTAGAGCCATAAGCCAAGGCCCGCGAGCGCCAGGGCAATGACGATCGCCAAGCTTCGACTGAGGCCCGGGGCAAGCGAACTAAGCGCGACCACCACAACACCGGCCAGCCCGAGGGCCGTAATGACCGCGATGGCTTCGATGAGGGGTACCGGCCCGCCATTAGCGATAAGGCTGTAGCCCACGTACCCGAGGGTCAAAAGCCCGCAACCGGTCATGAGCAGATAGCGGGGATTGACCCGATCGATCAGGATGCCGATGAACGGCGCGATGGTGGCTGTCACGGCAAAGTTCAGAAAGTCACGGAACTTGAAATCGCCACGCGCCCAGCCGAACTCGTCGAGCAGCGACGGGTCGAAGATGGTGATGCCGGTGGCTGTCATGCCGTTCGACAAAAAGAGCGCGAGCATCCCCATCACGGCGACAACCCACGGATAGTAACGAGGCGCCTCGCGCCCGCCGGCTGTGTTGTTCATCATCGAGTACCCCCGTCACCCGATCATACACGCACCGGAACGTGCCAAAATCACCGCATGATCCACCCTTCGAACGCCGAACTACGCGCCCTGGATCTCGCGCACGTCTGGCATCCCTGCACACAGATGAAGGATCACGAGGCCACGATGCCACTCGTGCCTCTGCGCCGTGGACAGGGCGTGTGGCTAGAGGACTACGAGGGTCATCGATACCTCGACGCCATCAGTTCCTGGTGGGTCAATCTTTGGGGCCATGCAAACCCGGATATCAATGCCGCGGTGCGCGAGCAACTTGAGCGGCTGCCTCACGTCATGTTTGCAGGCTTCACCCATGAGCCTGCCGCTCGCCTCGCAGCTGAGCTCACGAAACTCGCACCTCCCGGCCTGAACCGGTGTTTCTTTGCCGACAGCGGATCCGCCTCCATCGAAGTCGCCGTGAAGATGAGCTTTCACTTCTGGCAGAACACGGGACAGCCGCGCAAGACACGATTCGTCACCCTGACCAACAGCTACCACGGTGAAACGCTCGGTGCGCTCGCCGTGGGCAGCGTCGAACTTTATAAAGCGATTTATCGACCGCTCCTCATGGATGTCATCACGGTCGCATCGCCAGATGCTTTTCTCGCCGAACCGGGAGAGACGCCGGCAGACGTGGCGCGTCGCCGTGCGGCGGAGCTCGAGAGCGTGCTGGCTGCTCAAGCCGACGAAATCGCTGCAGTCATTCTCGAGCCGCTCGTGCAGTGCGCCGGCAATATGCGTATGTACGACCCGCTGTATCTCAAACGGGTTCGCGAGGCCTGCGACCGGCATGGGATCCACTTGATCGCAGACGAGATCGCCGTCGGCTTCGGCCGCACCGGAACTCTCTTTGCCTGTGAGAAGGCGGGTATCACGCCGGATTTTCTGTGCCTCTCGAAGGGACTCACCGCGGGTTATCTGCCGATGTCGGTCGTCCTGACGCGCGAGTCGATCTATGGCGCTTTTTATGACGAGTACGTGAAGCTCAATGCGTTCTTGCACTCGCACAGCTACGCGGGAAATCCCCTCGCCTGCGCAGCCGCCCTGGCCTCGCTTCAATTATTTCGCGAGCGCGATACGCTCAACCGCAATCTCGAGCTCGCGCAATATCTGGGTACCGCGGCTCGGGCGGCGTTTGAAGATCATCCGAATGTCGTCGAGGTTCGTCAGTGCGGCCTTATTGTTGCCGTCGAATTCGTACGCGATCGCCTCTCGCGACGCAACTTCGATTGGCGCGAGCGACGACATCTCCACATTTACCGTCACGCCCTCAGTCGTGGCGTTCTGCTTCGACCGCTCGGTAATGTCATCTACTTCATGCCGCCCTACGTGATCTCCCGTGATGAAATCGATCTCATGGTGACGGTTGCACGCGAAGGTCTCGACCTTGCGGTACGCGCAGAGGCCATGACATGAGAGAGACGCGCGTTTATGTCGACTCGCCTCTCGAGTCCGGTCGCCGGATTCCGCTAAGCTCGCAGACAGCGCAGCATGTCGCCAAAGTACTTCGTCTACGCGATGGCGCGGTACTCAGCGTTTTCAATGGTCACGGCGGCGAATACCGGGCCATCCTTCGTCTCTCGGGCCGCGAAGTCGCCATTGAAGTCGGTGAACACCGAAACATCGAACGGGAGGCGCCCATTCGGCTCGTATTGTTGCAGGCGCTCGCCCGAGGAGAGCGAATGGATTTCGTCATCCAGAAGGCGACCGAACTCGGTGTTCATCGGATCGTCCCAGTCGCGGCAGCACGAAGCGTGGTTCAACTGGACGCTGACCGCAGCGACAAACGAATTCTTCACTGGCAAGCCGTTGCAGCGGCCGCATGCGAGCAATGCGGTCGTAACACGCTGCCACGCATCGATGCCCCGCTATCGTTCGAAGCGGCACTGGGTGCGGTATCGAACATCGCCTGTCGAGTGGCCCTGCTCCCCGAGGCGGCGGCCTCCCTCGCGACCGTACTCGTTGGCACCGATCAGCCCAACGAGATCGCGCTACTCGTTGGGCCAGAGGGCGGACTCGAGGAAACCGAGGTCGAACGAGCACTAGACTGTGGGTTTAGGGCCATCCGACTCGGCCCGAGGGTATTACGGACCGAAACTGCGGGGCTTGCCGCGCTCTCCGCACTACAATGTCTCGCAGGAGACTTTGCATGACCCGACCCACCCTTGCCGTGGTGATGGACCCCATCGCCGACATCAAGTACGCGAAGGATTCGACGCTCGCCATGCTCTGGGCGGCAGCGGCCGATGGTTTCGATCTTCTCTATCTCGAGCTCGGCGATCTTTGGTTGAGAGATGGCGTCGCCTGCGGTCGCGCTCGGCCACTCAAAGTTTTTAAGGATGAAACGCGCTGGTTTGAGCTTGGTGAGCCATCCGAGATGCGCCTCGGCGATATCGGCGTCATCCTGATGCGCAAGGATCCACCCTTCGATACCGAGTACATTTACAGCACATACATTCTGGAGCGTGCCGAAGACCAAGGCGCTCTGGTCGTCAATCGGCCTCG
>JBEAXT010000132.1:0-5149 GCA_041159695.1 Pseudomonadota bacterium | reverse complement strand
CGGCGATATGCTTGAGCGGGACGTACGCCGCGCCAGTGCTCTGATCGTGCAGCACGGCATGACGATGGAAGAACGTCCCGCGTCCGGAGTCTTGTCCCGAGATTCGGACGGCGAAACCGTCTTCGAGCAGGCTTGCGTACGCGAGCGACTCCGCACAGCCCCAATCGAGCGGCAACTCCCCGGAGATCATCTTGGCGCGATTGGCGATGACTTGTTGAACACGCGGGTGCATCGTGTGCCCATCTGGGGTCGCGACCAATCGCGCGCCGAGCGCCTTGAGACGCTTCATCTCCACACCCGAGCGAACCGTCGTGGTCCAGTCGATGTTGCGCATGTAAGCGCTCCAATCGACCGTGTACTTGTTACCGATCATGCCGAGCGAGGCTTTGGCTTGAGGTCGTCCCTCATCAAGACCCGCGCGGTACTGCTCGATTAAGCCGTCTGCATCGAACTGAGTCATCACGCCCTCGGCAACGAGGCGGTCGGCGTAGAGCTTGCGAGTCGTCGGATGCTTGCGGATGACGTTGTACATCACCGGTTGAGTGGCCGCTGGCTCATCCGCCTCGTTATGACCAAGGCGTCGGTAGCAAACGAGATCGATGACGACGTCCTTATGGAAACGCTGGCGGTACTTCATCGCGAGGCGCGTGACGAAGACCACCGCCTCCGGATCGTCTCCGTTCACATGGAAAATCGGTGCCTCGAGCATCTTGGCGACATCGGAGCAATACATCGTCGAACGCATGTCGGTCGGGTTCGACGTCGTGAAACCCACCTGGTTATTCACGACCACGTGAACCGTGCCACCCGTGTAGTAACCGCGAGCCTGAGACAGCTGCATCGTCTCCATGACGACACCCTGACCACCAAACGCCGAATCACCATGAATGAGGCAAGGCACGACACGCTCGCCGCGCGAGTCGCCGCGACGCTCTTGACGCGCTCGTACCGACCCTTCCACGACGGGATTGACGACTTCGAGGTGGGACGGGTTGAACGCGAGACCGACGTGGACATTGCCGCCCGGCGTGCGCAGATCCGCCGAGAAGCCCTTGTGGTACTTCACGTCTCCCGAACCTTTGATCTGCGAAATATCGTATTTACCCTCGAACTCGCCGAACAAGGCGGACGGCGCCTTGCCGAGCACGTTGACGAGAACATTCAGGCGACCACGATGAGCCATGCCGATGACGAACTCTTCGACCCCCAGGCTTCCACCCGTCTGGATGAGATCATCGAGTAGCGGAATCAATGCGTCGCCACCTTCGAGCGAGAAACGCTTTTGACCGACGTACTTCGTGTGCAGATAGCGCTCGAGCCCTTCGGCCGCCGTCAGCTCCCAAAGAATGTTTCGTCGTTCCTCAACAGAGAAACGATGATGCATACGACCGGACTGAAACTCGTCCTGCAGCCAGAGGCGCTCATCGGTGTTCGACACGTGCGCGAATTCCGCACCGACCGAGCCGCAGTACACATGTTCAAGCGTCGCGATGATTTCGCGTAGCGTGGCGCGGCCCGGCACGTTGCCCACACGGCTTCCCGTGAAGAAGGGTGTGTCGAGATCGCCGTCGGTCAAACCGAAGTACGACAGATCGAGCACCTTCGGCCGCTCGCGTTGCGTGAGATTGAGGGGGTCGAGCTTTGCGATCAGATGGCCACGGTTCGCATAGATCTGTACGAGACGCGATACGGCACCCTGCTTCGCACTCGCATCACCGTCGAGTGCGGCCGCAACGGCCACGCCCACCTGTCGGGCCGCTTGTGCACGCTCTGCGATCGCATCCTGAATCGCACGGTGCGACCGCTCCGGTCCGGTCGGCTGAGGCATGCGTGCAAAATATTCACGCCAGGCCGCCGAGACCGATGTCGGATCGCTCAGGTACTGCTCGTAAAGGGACTCGACGTAGTCGGCATTGCCGCCGTAAAGCGGAGAGGAAGCGAGTTGATCGCTGCGCGAGGCGCCCATGAGTGACACATACCCCCAGAACCGTCGAAAGCCCACCATTCTACCCGAAGGGTCTTCCGAGGTCGGGACCGTGGTATGGCGCCCCGGGTGGTATGGCGCCCCCGGCCGGAGTTGAACCGACGACCTTGGAGTGCGCCGCTAAGCGGAGCCGTTTGAGGTATGGCGCCCCCGGCCGGAGTTGAACCGACGACCTACCGCTTAGGAGGCGGTCGCTCTATCCACTGAGCTACGGGGGCACGCCCGACGACCGAGGGTAATGGTGGAGCGGAGGAGGATCGAACTCCCGACCTTCGCATTGCGAACGCGACGCTCTCCCAGCTGAGCTACCGCCCCACACGAGGGCGGCGATTCTAGCACCACCCCTCCCTCATTTTTATATCAAACCGATATAATTTCGGCGATGGACGCCAAAACGGTCTGTCTGGGCCTGCTGTCTTTCGGCGAGGCCAGCGGGTACGACCTGAAAAAACACGTCGAATCATCGGGCGATCTTTTTTTCGCGACGGGGTTTGGATCCATCTACCCGGCCCTCGCGGCGCTCTCGTCAAAAGGACTGATCGAGCGCAGCCGAACCACGGGCGGCGGCCGCAGGGATCGCAAGGTTTATCGAATTACTCCGACAGGTCGATCGGAGTTGTCACGACGACTCGCGATGGCGGAGCCCCGACATACCCTCCGCTCAGAATTATTTGCGCTGCTCTATTTTTCCCATCTCCTCTCGACCGAACGGCTGACCCAAATCGTCGATGAACGTCTCGCGGCGATGATCGCCGATGCTCGGACGGAAGATCTGACCGAATCTTCCCTCATGCACCCCAAGCCCTCTCGTGCGCAATTCGTGGCGGGACTGCGCAGGGCCCTCCTCGAGACGACGATTCGGTACACGAGAGATCATCGGAAACTGCTTGAACCCTCATAACGCGGTTGCCCGGTGCGCTGATCGAGGTCACTTCCCGCTATAGTCTTGCCGTGAATCCGATCGTTTACGCCATCCCCGTCTTCATGGCCTCGATCCTGCTCGAGGCCTGGATCGCACATCGTCGCGGAGTCGCGACGTACGACATCCCCGATGCCATCACGAGTCTCAACTTCGGGATTTTGAGTCAGGTGTCGGCCGTCTTCGTCCGGGTATTCACTTTCGGTATTTACGTTTGGACTTTTGAAAATGTGCGTATCGGCACGCTGCCCACCGATTCGGTCTGGGTCTGGCTCGCGGCACTGATCGCGTACGATTTCATTTATTACTGGGTCCACCGCTGCGGCCACGAAGTCAATCTCATGTGGTCGGCGCATCAGGTGCACCATTCCTCCGAGTACTTCAACCTCTCGACCGCCCTACGCCAAACTTCGACCGGCGCGTTCGCGTCCTTCCCCTTTTATCTGCCGATGGCTGTCCTCGGTGTTCCACCCATTGTCTTCGGCACCGTCGCGCTCATCGATTTGTTGTACCAGTACTGGGTGCACACCGAGCTCGTTCGAAAACTCGGTTGGCTCGATCGGATATTCGTAACGCCCTCGAACCACCGCGTACATCACGGTCAAAACGATTACTGTATCGATCGAAACTACGGTGGAATTTTCATCGTATGGGACCGTATCTTCGGCACCTTCGCCGAAGAGAGAGACGACGAGCCCGTCGTCTACGGTATTCGCAAACCGCTTGCGAGCTACAACGCGGTTTGGGGGAACTTCAACGTTTACGCAGACGTACTTAAAAAATCTTTGAACGCAGGTTCGCTGTTTAACGCTATTCGAACTTGGTTCGACCCTCCTGGCGGACGCGGGACTGCACTCGCCCATCTCGACCCCGCAACCGTACGGCGATTCGGAACGGGCACCTCACCGGCCATGCGTCGATACGTCATACTCCAGTACGCGCTGCTCGCCATCTTCACCACTTATTTTTTGGCGATGGCGTCCTCCCTCGACCTACCCGATCGACTGGGCTCAGCGTCACTCATTGTGCTCTCGACGATGAGCCTCGGATGGCTACTCGAGGGGCGTCGTCACGCGCGAGCCTTTGAAGTTGCAAGGCTGCTTGCAGTTACCGTTTTAGCTGCTGCGCTAGCGCTGCCGAGCCTCTGACTTTTTTAGGGGGGGGGGACACCTCACCGGCTCTCATGTCGCTCGGTGTCACGCCGAAACGCTCGCGAAACGCCTTTGAGAAATTAGTCGGGGTGGAGTAGCCGAGCGCATCGCTAATCGCCGATACGGGCATCGATGTGTTGGAGAGCATCTCCTGTGCGCGTCGGAAACGCTCTTCGCGTAACCACTCAAACACCGCTTGCCCACAAAATGCACGAAAAGCCTCGCTCAGTTTTCGGCGATTGCTCCCGACACGGAAGGCGAGCTCATCGAGCGACGGAGGCGAGGCAATCGATTCACGAAGTAATCGCTGGGCGACGACGACCAACACCTCGTCCGGCGTCGACAAGGTGCGGCCGACGGTCGCCGCTGAGGACTCGACCAGCGCTTGCTCGCACAGGCGGCGTGAAGCCAAGCCGAGATGAACCCCTACGCGGGCCAAAACTTCCGTTTCATTGAAAGGCTTGGTGATGTAATCGACCCCGCCTACCCGAAACCCCTCGAGACGCATCGATATGTCCGTCGCGGAGGTCAGAAAAATGACGGGAATGGATGCCGTATTCGGATTGGCTTTGAGGCGTTCACAGACGGCGAACCCATCGGTCCCCTCCATATGAATATCGAGCAAGATCAACCCAGGCTCGAGCGTGACAGCCTGGCGATACCCCTGCTCCCCGGTTCGCGCGACGCTGAACCGAAGATCGCGCAGGGTCATCAACTCGAGTAAAAGCCGAAGGTCCGTGACGGAATCATCGATCGCCAGAATATCGATTCGCGAACGCATTAAGTCTTGGACTCCGAGGTGAGTTCTTGAAGCGTCTCGAAGTCGAGGTCGGCGACAGAAGCCTCCACCCGATCGGCAAAGCCGGACAACTCGGGCGATCGACGCCGCAAACCCCGATTCCATTCACGTATGGAGGTCACTTCGCCGAGTTCGACCATCTCGCGCAGCACCGCAAGCTCAGCTGCCGCTGGACGCACGCCCGGCGGAGAGTCGATGCCGCGGGCGACCGGCGGCACATGCGTCCACCGCAAGCCGAGGAGACGACCGATTAGGGTCAAGAATTCATTGTGATTAATCGGCTTCAAAAACTCGGC
>JBEAXT010000092.1:0-3007 GCA_041159695.1 Pseudomonadota bacterium | reverse complement strand
TTTTGGGAGGCGCGTATCGCGCCGGAGTTGCGTGCGGGTCGCAACGTACTCGTAGCGGCTCACGGCAACAGCTTGCGCGCGATGGTGAAAATGCTCGACAACGTGCCCGAAAGCGACATCGTCGAACTCAACATCCCGACGGGTGTTCCGCTGCTCTACGACCTCGACGACACGCTCAAACCCAAAGGCAGCCGGTATCTCGGAGACGCCGAGGCCATTAAGGCCGCTGCGGACGCCGTCAAGCGCCAAACCGAAAAACGCTGAATCAGCGCGACGCGCGCGTCAAAGACTGATCAGCTGATGGGCTTGCCTGGACCCGGTGCCCACCCGTCGTAACGACCACCCGCTTCCTCGGCCATTTGACGCAGCCTCGTCGAGACCTCGCGTACGCCGTGGACGTTCAGCGACATATTTTTGAGCGCATGCACGCTCCATGGTTGATCGACGCTGTCTCGCAGCTCGCGGACATCCGTCTCGAAACCCTCGGCACGAAGACGAGACGCAATGCTTTCGGCCTGTTCTTTGGAGGGGACGGCGACGAAAAAATCGACGTCGACCGGCTTGAATGGGTCGATCCCACTACGCCGAAGACGCTCGATCATCCGTGCATCCCAATCGTCCTCACGAGACTTGGAGACATTACGAACGTTGTAGACGATTCGCCAAACCGCGATCGCGGCACCGACGACCAGAAACACCACGAACCAATCCATTGTCCCCTCCGAAGCGGGCTGACCTCACGCGATTACGCGTGCGGTGTCGATCGATCACTCGTCGGGCGCGATCGTCACCCGCAGTCCGTCAAGCTCATCGGTCATATCGATCTGACAAGACAAACGAGAGCCGTCCTTGACGTGAGCCAGTTCCTGCAAGAGCTCGCGCTCGTCGGACATGGGCGCCGGAATCTTGGCGGACCACGCCGAGTCGACATACACGTGGCACGTGGCGCAGGAACACATCCCGCCGCAAATGGCGGCGATACCGTAATCGAGCTCCCGGAGCGTTTCCATGATTTTGACGCCGGAACGGGCCGGCACGTCGTGTTCGCGACCGTCGCGATCGATGACTTTGAGAGTAGGCATAGGCATAGTTTGCCCGGGTCGAGCAGCCGATGCCACCCGCATCGACCACAGGGTGCCGTCGATGGCCGCTACCCCGCCAGCACCGCCGCGAGTTCGCGCCAAAGCTCGTCGAGCAATCGTCTGGACCGGACGCGCGCGTCGAGCTCCGCAGGCACGAGACTCCAATCATCGAGCCCGCGATTCTCGAGCGCGAGTCCCGCCAGATCCTCATCGCCGTGACCGCAGTGTGCGTACTCCCAATCGATCAGGCACAAGGAACCATCGTCGCGAACGATCACGTTCTCCGGTGTGAGATCGCCGTGGACCAACACGCCCCGACCACTCGAAATCGCCGTCATCCGATCGATACAGCCGTCGACCTCCGCTTGATAACGCTGCGCACGATGCGGCGCGCATCGTGCCAAGCGTTCGTGCAGCGCGAGCAGTCGATCTGGAATGTTCAATACAGGAAGCCGCGAAGCGTCGATGGCGCGTAATTGACCGATCAACGCGCACACCGCATCGCGACGCTCGGATCTTTGCGCCCAATCGACCTCGAGTCGCAGGCCATCGACGACCGGCATGAGCATGAACCGCTGGACGGGGTCGTAGTCGAGCACGGGTGGCGCCAATCCGACCTTCGCGGCTAAACGATGTGCAGCAACCTCGATCTCGGGATCGATGCCGAGCGCTGCCGCCACTTCGGGCGCCGCCCACTCGCGGCGAATGAGACGACCGCGAACATCCAGCACCTCGAACACCCGATTGACGGCCTTCACGGGCGACGATACTGCGCGAGCCATACGCGCCAACCGAAAATTGCGATGACGAAATACACGACGTACAAGCCGGCGACCCAAGACAGCCCCTGCATGCCGTACAGAAACATCGACGCTGCATTGACCGCAAACCAGTACAACCAGTTTTCCAGCACGCTCCGTGCCGTCATCCAGGTCGCGAGCAAACTCGCGCAGGTGACGGCCGCATCGAGTCTCGGCCAGCGTGCACCCGTCGTCTCGGCGAGAGCCGGCGAAAGTACGAGCGCGATGAGGACCGTGACGATCAGCGCGACGACATGACCCCACATCGGCCAACGCGTGATCGACGTCACTTGCGCAGGCATCCCGTCGGATTTTTTTTCGCTCCATTGCCAGAAGCCGTAGATGGCCATGGCGACATAGATCGTCTGCAAGCCAGCTTGTAGGGGCAAGCCCGCGCCGGCCGCAAGCCAAGCGAGTAAGGCGGACGAGAGACCCCCGAACACCCACGCGTAGCGGATGCGACGCACGGCGAGTAGCGCATAGCCGATCCCAGCGGCTACCGCCACATACTCGACTCCATCACTCACTTAACGGACCTGCCAGAGAATCGACACGCCGACCGAACGCGGATCGGCAAGCTGCACGTAAAGCTTGTCCGGATAATCGGGCGGCTCGTTACCAAAGAAAAACCCTCGCATGGCGTAGTTTTCGTTCAGCGCGTTTCGTATCCAGGCGTCGACGCGCCAACGATCCGCATCGTATCCCGCTCGCAGGTTCACGAGCGAGTAAGGCGTCGAGCGCTGGTCATGACTGTCACTGAAGTAAAATGCCGCGACGCGCTGCGCATCGAGCCTCGCGAACCATCCGACAGGATTTTGGTACTCGAGGGAAACGGAAATCTGGTGACTCGGCGCGTGCGCCTGAGCGCGACCCGACAGATCACGACCTACAACGACATAGTCGTCGAACTGCGTCCGTAACAGGCCGAGGGTCGCCCCCACCGACCAAGACCGCGAAAGTCTCGCGTAGACGGAGCCTTCGATTCCGTAGTTCGCGCCGCGGGCGGCATTGTCGGTGAGATAAATGAATGACAGCGGATCGCCCGGATCCAACTGTGCCGAGGTACTCACCTGCTGCGCCCTGCGCCACATGCGGAAGAGCGCGAGGTCGTACCGCAAACCTCGC
>JBEAXT010000075.1:0-6908 GCA_041159695.1 Pseudomonadota bacterium | reverse complement strand
CGCTACACCTGCCTGCTGGGGCCGGCACCCACGGCCACGTCAAAAACTTGCTCGGTGACGACGCCGCCTGGATCGGCAGTTGGGGTTATTTATTGTCGGTGTGGACGGCGAACGCCGCGATCGCGGTAGCGGGCGTGAGTTACTGCCTCACGCTAATGCCGGGACTCGAGCAGTGGTCGTTCGGACCCGAGGGGCTCGGTCTGCTCGTGATCGCCCTATTACTCGGCGCCAACCTTCGCGCGATGGGCGGATCGGTGCAAATCATCTCGACCCTGCTGAAGCTCATCCCGTTCGCGCTCGTCATCGCACTCGGGTTTTGGCTCTTCATCAATAATGGGAGTGCGGCGTTCGAGGCGATGTCGCGTCAGCCGATCGCTTGGGAGCCCGCGCTCGCATCCGTCGGGATCACGCTCTTCGCTCTGCTCGGTCTTGAGAGCGCAGCCGTTCCCGCCCGCGCCGTACGCGATCCGAACATCATCGTGCCGCGCGCGACGCTCGTGGGTCTGTTACTCGCTGGATTCGTATCCGTCGCGGCAACCTGCATCGTCGCCTTCATGATGCCCGCGGCGCAGATCGCCCAGTCCTCGGCGCCGATCGCCGATTTCATTGGCCGCTTCATGGGTAGCGGCGCGGGACTGCTCTTGGCGATCTTCGCGGCAATCAGTTGCTTTGGCGCCTTGAATGGCTGGCTACTCGTCGGCGGAGAACTGACGGCGGCGATGGCCTCCACCGGGGGTCTGCCGAATCAGGCTGCAAAGCGAAACGAGGGCGGTGCACCGATCGTCGGCCTCGTGTCCTGTGCCGTAATCTCCGCGATTTTTTTGTTGCTTGCATTTTCGAGGCGTGGCGCAGCGGCATTCGAGTTCGTAGCCTTGTTATCGACGACCACGTCGCTGGTGTTCTTTGTGATCTGCACGTTTGCGGCGCTCGAGGCGTGGCGTGTCGGGCGACTACCGAAAACCCGGAGCACGTTGTTCGCCTGTGTCGGCGCGCTTATTTTTTCGATGGTAGCGCTCTACAGCGCCGGGTTGGAATCGGCGGTGTGGGGCGCCGCGTGCATCACCGCAGGTTATGTCTGGCGACGAAGCTCTTTGGCGCGGCGAAACGCATCGCGATAGTCTGCTCGCAGCAGCTCCTGGAAGTGGTGTACCCCCGACTCGCGCGTTGGGTTCAGTCGGCCTGAAACATAAGAGCCGCTGTCGAGATTGCGCTGCACGTCTTCGCAAATGCGAATGTCTTCTTGCTGAACGACGTCCGAGAACTCGCGATCATTGGCGAGAGGTGCCTCGCGATAAAAGAAATCGAATTCGACTCGGCAGCGATTGCCCTTTAATGGTAGTACGCGATTGGTTTGCAGCCGTCCGGGCAAGATGTTGAGCATCGTATTCGGATAGATGAAGTAATAGAGCACTTCACCCGAGCCGTAGGCGTCAGGCGCGCTTTCGAGCGGACTCGACTGCAGCGAGTGCCATGCCGACTGTGTCGTCGTGTAACTGCGGTAGTCTAGGATGGCGTTCAGCGAGGGATGGACGTGCGGAACGTGATAGCCCTCGAGGTAGTTGTCGACGTACGTCTTCCAATTGCAATCGATGTCGTACGACACGCGCTCATGAAAGCGAAGGGCGGGCAGTGAGTGACCCGCGCGCGCAAGACGCGGCGCTACGCCGTCGAGTACCTCCTCGAGTGAGGCAGGTCCGGGCTCGAGTCGACCAAAGACCAAACCCTCGAACTCGGCGAGCTCGATTTCAGGCAAGCGGATCGAGGCCTCGTCGAACCCTTCGGCGCCGCGCATTTCGGGGGCTGAAAGCAGTTGACCTTCGAGTCCATACGCCCAGGCGTGATAACGACAGCGCAAAAACGTTTTTCCGCCACCGCGACAGGGTTCGAGAGGGCCTGCGCGGTGTCGGCAGACGGCATGAAACCCGCGGAGTCCCTGCGCGGTTCTTGCAACCGCCACATCGAGTCCACCGAACGATGCCATTAGGACATCGCCGTCTGTCGACCACTGACTGCGATGTCCAAGGTATTGCCAATGACGTGCGAAGACGACACTGCGCTCGATGTCGACGATCGGTCCATCGCGATACATCGAGGCGGGCAAGGCGTGGGCATCGGCGGCGGACTGCGCGTTGAGATCGACGTGAGCGAACGCAGACTCGAGCAGGCTGAGCGTCGGTGTGATCACTGTGGTGACCGCGAAGGGTGACGACCGAGGCGCACGAGCTGTCCGGGGCGGTCACGCGTGATCTCGCCATCGCGAATCACGGCGGTCCCGGCGACCCAAGTGCCAAGATAGCCCTGCGAGGTCTGCAGCAGTCGTTTGCCGCCTGCGGGAAGATCGCGCACCAATTGCGGGACCGCGGGCGCAACGCGCAGTGGATCGATGAGATTGAAGTCGGCGCGCATACCCAGCGTGATCTCGCCGCGATCGCGCAAGCCCATGTGCCGGGCATTGCGACGCGTGAGCATTTCGATGACGCGTTCCGGTGCGAGGCGAGCATCACCGCGATCTCGTGCCCAGTGACTCAGCATGAATGTGGAGCTGCTGGCATCGCAGATGGTGCCGACGTGGGCGCCGGAGTCGGAGAGGCCGTAGAGCGCCCGCGGGTGATCGAGCATCTCGCGTACCGTGGCGAGCGAGCCGTCGTTGTAATTGAAGATTGGAAAATGGATGAGATTGTCGCCATCGCCCTCGACGAGAAAATCGTAGATCGCCTCAAGGGCGCTGCATTTTCGCTGGCGCGCCTGCGCGAGCAGGCTACGCGAGACAGGCGGCTCGTAGTCCACACGGCCTTGGCCTGCAGAATCTTTGACGATGAGCGGAAACATGCGACCCGCGATCATCTCGATGCGCGCGAGCATCAGATCGACGAGCGGCGGTATCGCACTGCCGTCGCCCGCGAGCCGGCCGGACTGGCCACCGAGCACTCGCGCCTTACGTGCCGGATCGCGCAGCGCCGCAGCGCGCTCGGCAAGTGGAAGCGATGCGACCTCGATGTACGCCGGGAAACCCATGAGCGGGTGAAAGGTGGTGTCGAGTCCGAGGATGACGCCGATGCCTCGCGGACTCGTCTGCAGCCAGAGCGGAAGTCCGCCCGCGACGGCAGCGTCGGTACGCGCGCGGATCGCCCGCCACTGCTCGCCGCCCGGATCGCGTTGTAGCCAGGTCATCGAGAGCGGTTTGCCGCTTTCTTTGGCAAGCAGTTCGACGAGATCGAACTCGGCATCGAAACCCGCAGGGCCGTGCAGCAGGTTGAAGTCGCTCACGAGCTGAACGACGCCATGATTCAGACCGTGGAAAGCGTGCGCGATGCCGGCGAGCTCGGCGGCGGCAGCTTCGGAGGCGGGCGTAGCCTGGCCCGCCGTCGTCCGATGGTTGTCCGTGCGGCCGGTGGAAAAGCCCGCGGCTCCGGCTTCGAGTGCCTCGCGCAGCAGCGACCGCATCGTTGCGATGTCCGTCGGACTCGCGGCTTCTTGGGCGAGTGCGCGATCGCCCATGACGGCCATCCGCAGCGGGTCGTGCGGCACCTGCACTAGGAAGTCGAGACTGTGCGGCATGCGCTCGAGTGACGTCATGTACTCGGGAAAACTTTGCCAATCGAAGCTCACCCCTTCGGCGAGCGCTACGCCGGGAATATCTTCGACACCTTCCATCAAAGAAATGAGCCCATCGACGGCGCGCTGTTTGTCCCCGGGTGCGAGCGGCGCAAAGCCGACGCCGCAGTTGCCGAAAACCAGCGTGGTGACGCCGTGATGAATGCTCGGGTTGAAGGTTTCGTCCCAGCTCGCTTGTCCGTCGTAATGCGTATGCAGGTCGATGAATCCTGGCGTGAGCCACGCGCCATCCGCGCGGATGCGCTCGTGCGACGAACCCGTAATGCGCCCGATATCCTCAATTCGACCCTGAGCGACGCCGACGTCTGCAGTGCGCGGTGCGGCACCGGTGCCATCGATGACTGTTGCGCCTTCGATGATGAGGTCGAGCATGGTGTGGTCCTCGAATGCCTTCAGCGCGGGATGCGCAGATCGACGCCGACCGGGCAGTGATCGGCGAGTTTGCGTTCAAGCGCGTCTTGCGCTTCGAAGGTGACTCTCACGAAGGAGTTGGGGACTCGCCACTCGGCGAGTTTCGCACCGAGCACCACGTGATCGATGTAGCTCCGATAATTTTGATCCGGTGCGCAATTCATGAAGCGCTGCCCCTCGGCAACGTTGACGAGATCGGCGCCCGTGGGCTCGCCGTCATCGATCTCGGCCCAAAAATTACGGAGCTGGCCTTGCTCGTTGCGCGCCGCACCCGTATCGGCCAGCAGGTCATGATTGAAGTCGCCGAGAATGGCGAAGCGTCGGCCCGCGGCGGCTTGTTCGTCGATCCAACGCTCGAGAATCGGCACTTGCTGCGCCAGGGTTTGACAGTCGCGGCGTGGGTCGTCGAGCGGACGGCGTGGGCATCCGGCTTTTAAGTGCACGGAGAGCAGATGAATTTCGCGCTTCTCGCCCGGATAAACGATGAGCACCGCACCGCGCCGAACTCTATCGTCGAGCGATAAATCAATGAAGTCATCGGCGCAACGGTACGGGACGCCTTTGCGGATGGCGAAACCGGTGTTCTGAACGCCCTCACGGGCGGAGAAGCAAAAATGATGGTTGCGGAAAATCTTGCGTACCGCAGCGGGGCCGTCGACTTCCTGCAGCGCGACGACGTCGGCATCGAGTTGTTTCGCGTAGCGCTCAAGGGACCGGAAGTCGAGAGACGAGCGTTCGAGTTCCTGCGCGACGTTGCAGGGGATGGATCGTTTGCGAGGGCCTGGCGAGGCATCGCGGGGAATGCAGGAGTCGGCAAGCTTGCGGAATTCTTCGGGAGCGATGAGCCACTCGAGGTTCCAGGCGGCGATGCGCAGCGTCGAGTCTGCGGCGGGTAATGTCGGGCTCAGCAGTGCGGCGAGCGTGACGATGACGGGGAGCATGGTGTGGCGCATGGCCCATTCTCTCCAAGGCAGCCCACGATGCGCAAACCACGAACCGTTATCATGTGACCGTGATGAACGACCCCGCTAAAGAGGTGCCCGAGCGGCTGCAAAAAGTCCTGGCGGCGCTTGGACTCGGTTCTCGCCGCACGATCGAGGAGTGGATCCGCGGCGGTCGCGTGAGCGTCAACGGCGTGATCGCCGAACTCGGCGCTCGAGTCGGGCCGTCCGACCGAGTTTTGATCGACGGCAAGCCGATCGATCTTGCCCAAAGAGCCCATACCGAGGCGCCCGTCGTGCTCGGTTATCACAAGCCCGTCGGCGAGATGACGACCCGCAGCGATCCGCAGGGTCGCCCGACTGTCTTCGAGCGTTTGCCCCCGCCGCCCTCGGGGCGATGGATCGTCGTCGGTCGTCTGGATGTGAATACCTCAGGGCTACTGCTCTTCACGACCGACGGTGAACTCGCGCATCGATTGATGCATCCGTCATCCGAGGTCGAGCGTGAGTATCTCGTTCGAGTTCGATCGCATCCGGACCGAGAGACCCTCGATGTCCTGCGTCGGGGCGTCGAACTCGAGGACGGCTGGGCGCGCTTCGATCGTATCGAGGCCGAGGCGTCCACTGACGGGCACGCGTGGTTTCGCGTGGTGCTGCATGAAGGACGAAACCGAGAGGTGCGTCGGCTGTGGGGTGCTGTGGGGCATGAGGTGAGTCGTCTCATGCGCATTCGTTATGGTCCTGTCGAGCTACCACGCGATCTGCGGCCGGGTCAGTCACGTCTGCTGCCTGCCGAGCTCGTCGCCGAACTCGGGCGAGCCGTCGCATGAAATCTTTGCGCCGCGTTCGCCAGGCCTTTTGGGGATTGGTGTTTGCCGCGCTGTGGAGACGAATTCGTGCGACGGGAGCTACGCCGCCCCCGGCATTCACGGTGTTGATTCGCGGCGGACGAATCTATGACGGCACAGGTGTCGCGCCGATCGAGGCGGACATCGGTCTCGTTGGTGATCGTGTGGCCGCGATCGGCGATTTGGCCTGGATGAAGGGCCGTACCGAGATCGATGCGTCAGGTCTCGCCGTAGCCCCCGGATTCATCAACAGTCTCTCGTGGGCAACCGAATCCATCATCGAGGATCCCACCGCCGAGAGCGATCTTCGACAGGGGGTGACGCTCGAGGTTTTCGGCGAGGGCTTATCGATGGGCCCGCTCAACGCCGAGATGCGGCGAGAACTTCGTCTGCGCCGACGCGACAGTCGTTATCCGCTCGATTGGCAGTCGCTCGGCGAATATCTCGAGTTTCTCGAGAAGCGCGGCGTCGTCCCGAATGTCGCCTCGCTCGTGGGTGCGACGACCGTTCGTATTCATGAGCTCGGTCATACCAACCGTGCGCCGACGGCCGCTGAACTCGTGCGGATGCAGGGACTCGTGCGCACAGCGATGACCGAGGGCGCGCTCGGCGTCGGCTCATCGCTCATTTATGCGCCCGCGGCGTTTGCCGGTCACGACGAGTTACGCGCGCTCGCGCTCGCAGCGGCCGAGTATGGCGGGGCGTACTACTCGCATCTGCGCAGCGAGTCGCGTCATCTCTTGTCTGCAGTCGATGAGCTGATTGATATTGCCCGAGCGACGCGAACACACGCCGAGATCTGGCACTTCAAGGCGGCTGGTCGCGACAACTGGCCCCTGCTCGCCGAAGCCATCAATCGCATCGAGTCGGCTCGTGCCGAGGGGCTCGATGTCGGTGCAAACGTGTATCCCTATCTCGCGGGCGCATCCGGGTTCGATGCCGCGATGCCGCCGTGGGTTCAAGAGGGCGGTCATGCGCATTGGATCGAACGGCTACGCGATCCCGCAATCCGCGAGCAGGTTGTCAAAGAAATCGAGGCGATGCGCCCGGAGTGGGAAAGTCTTTACGCCGCTGCGGGGTCCGCAGAAAACGT
>JBEAXT010000055.1:0-8392 GCA_041159695.1 Pseudomonadota bacterium | reverse complement strand
GAGGCAAAGAATTCGATCGCAGGCCGCAGCGATCTTGCGCACCCTGCCCTGACGCCACGCCCACACCTGCGGACTCACGTACTGCACCGTGGGCACACCGCCCGCCTTCAAGCGCTTGGCGAGACCGAGATTGAACTCCGGCGCATCGATGCCGACGAACACCGCAGGACGACGAGCGAGCAATTCGCGCACGAGACGCCCGCGCAGCGCGATCAAGCGCGGCAGGTGACGCAGAATCTCCGCCAGCCCCATCAAAGCGAGCTCATCGCTTGAGGCCAAGGCCTCGCAACCCGCTTCGCGCATCCGCGGGCCCGGCACGCCGACAAATCGTGCCGCCGGCACTCGCTCGCGAATCGCCGCGATGAGTGCGGCGCCGAGGTTGTCGCCGGAAGCTTCCCCGGCGACGAGCGCGATCAAAGGTCCTTCGGTTCGCTCGAGGTCGCTCAACGGATGAGACTGCGGTTCGACCGCGGAAAGAAATCGACGAAGGCTTGTAGCTCGGGCTGGCTCTTCGCAGCCTCAGTGATTTGGGCAATCGCTTGCTCGAGCGGCAAGTCGGAGCGATAGAGCGTCTTGTACGCATTCTTGATGTTGCGCACTTGCTCGGCAGAAAAACCGCGCCGTGAAATCCCCGTGGCGTTGATCGAGTGTGGCTCGGCCGGATGGCCGACCGCCATCACGTAGGGCGGTACGTCGCGCGTCACTGCCGTGTTGTTCGCAATGAACGCGTGCGCACCGATCTTGCAAAACTGATGCACACCCGTGAACCCGGCAAGAATCACGAAGTCATCGATTTCGACATGCCCGGCGAGCGTCGCGAGATTGGCGAATACACAATGGCTACCGACGATGCAATCGTGCGCCACGTGCGAGGAGGCCATGAAAAGATTGTCGTCGCCGACCGTCGTGACGCCTTTGTCCTTGGCCGTTCCCCGATTGACGGTGACGTACTCACGAAACGTGTTGCCGCTTCCGATCACCACACGCGTCGGCTCGCCCGCGTATTTTTTGTCTTGTGGCGCATCGCCGATCGAGGCGAACTGGAACACGCGATTGTTCGCCCCCAGCACCGTATGCCCCGTGATCACGACATGCGGTCCGATCACACAGCCCGCGCCGATTTCGACATCGGGGCCGATGATCGAATACGCACCGATCTCGACACCCGCACCGATCTTCGCCGAGGGCGCGACGACGGCGCGCGGATCGATCCCGCCACTCACTGCGCACCGCCCGAAGAAGCCTTACCCACCTCGGGGGCGACCATGAGCTCGCACGAGGCGGCCTCGATGTCACCCACATACGCGGTCGTCTCGAACTTCCAGATACCGCGCATCTGCCGCTGCAACGTCGCGGTGAGAATCAACTGATCGCCCGGCTCGACCGGACGACGGAAGCGCGCTTTATCGATACCCACAAAGAAAAAACGGGTTTCCTCATCGGGCATGACCTTGGCCGTGCGGAACGCCAAAATACCCGCCGCCTGCGCGAGCGCCTCGATGATGATGACGCCGGGCATCACCGGCCGATGCGGAAAATGCCCGGGAAAATACGGCTCGTTGTACGTCACGTTTTTGATCGCACGGATGCTCTTGCCCTCGTGGCACTCGAGCACGCGATCCACGAGCAGGAAGGGGTAACGATGCGGCAGCTGCTTCAGGATGCCGTTGATGTCCAAAATAATGTCGCTCACGAACGTTCCTCGTCTGATGCGTCTTCGTTGGATCCCAGTTGTCGCTCGAGGTCGCTGACCCGACGGTTGAGCCCGTCGATACGCTTCAGTCGACCCACGATGCGGCGCCAATCGGCCGCCGGTTCGATCGGAATGGCGCCTCCCGCGTACACCCCCGGCTCGCGGATATCGCGCGTCACGAGACTCGTCGCCATGAGCGTGACATCGTCACAAATCGTGAGATGGCCAGCGACGCCCACGCCCCCGCCGAGACGACAGCGGGCGCCGATATGCGAGCTGCCCGCAAGACCCACGCACCCGGCGAGCGCCGTATGTGCGCCGATGGTGCAGTTGTGGCCGATCTGCACGAGGTTGTCGATCTTCACACCATCGCCGATCACGGTATCTTCGAGCGCGCCGCGATCGATGGTGCTGTTCGCGCCGACCTCGACATCCTCACCGATACGCACTGAGCCCACTTGCGGCACGTGAATCCAGCGCTCGCCTTCCGGCGCGTAGCCAAATCCTTCCGAGCCCACCACGGAACCTGGATGCAAGATCGAGCGCGCACCGATGCGCACCCCCTCGAGCACGGTCACACGGGCGACGAGTCGTACGTCATCGGCGAGCGTAACGTCCTCGCCCACGACACAACCCGGACCGACGTACACGCGCGCACCGATGCGCGTACGCGCACCCACGACCGCCTGAGGCCCGATGTGAGCGGACGGATCGATGAACGCGCCAGGCGCTACGACGGCACTCGGATGGACTCCCGCCGGGCCCGCCACGGGCGGATGCAGCACGGTCGCGATCCGCGCAAAGCTCGCGTGGGGGTTATTGGCGAGCAAACAATCGAGGGTCGTCGCCTCCTGCATCTTCGGATGCAAGACGATCGCGCCGGCGCGCGCCGAGGCGAGCTGGTCGACGAGCTTGGGGTTCGAGAAGAACGCGAGGCCCGAGGGCCCCGCGCCTGCGAGCGTACCGACGTGGTCGATCGCGCGGTCGGGGTCCCCCCGAAGCGCAAGCCCGAAACGGACCGCGAGCTCGCCGAGGGTGACTGCCATCGCGTCCGCCCCGCGCGGCCGCTGCCGAATTAACGCGTGGCGGGCTTCGCCGGCGCCGTCGCGCTGGTGCGCGACTGCATGCCTGCAAGCACGCCCGGAGTGATGTCGAGGGACTGGGCCGCGTAGATCACGCCGTCGGTGACGACGAGGTCGAAGTTCTGGGCCTTCGAGTAGTTACGCACCTCTTCGATGAGCGTGCGCTGCAGCTTGCCCATTTCTTCGTTGCGACGCGCATTGAAGTCGTCGTTGACCTCCGACTGACGACGCGCGAGATCGCGCTCGCCGTCACGCACTTCTTTTTCAGCGCGGGAGATTTGGTCCGGCGTCATCGTAGCGCGGTCTTTGGCGAGCTTGTCGCGCTTGGTCTGCAAGGAGGCTGCCTGCGTCTGCAGCTCACGCTGCTTCGCAGCGGCTTCAGAGCGTAGCGACTCGATGAGGGCTTTGCCCTGCGGGCTCTCGTCCATCAGTCGCCCGAAGTCTAGCACGCCAATTTTGATTTCGGCCATCGCCGGGGCCGCCATCAGCGCTGCCACTGCCACCACCGCCAGAATCATCGCTTTGAAAGAACTACGCATCGTCGGATCAACCTCTCAAAATAATCGCGTCAGAACGCCTGACCGATCGTGAACTGGAACCGCTCTTCCTCGTCCGGGAACCTCACGCCATCGCCCCGGAAGGGATTGAGCGGCAGCGCGTAACTGAATCGGAACACACCGAGCGGAGCGAGCCATTGGACCGCAACACCCGTCGACCGACGCAAACTATCATACTTGAACTTGTAATCGACCGGGCTGACCCCGTCGATGCCCGTGAATTGATAGAAACCGCGGGTCGAAAACACGTTACCGATGTCGAAGAACACGGTCGCACGCGCCGAGGTCTGCCATTTTTCCGGTGTCGGAATGATGAGCTCGGCCCGCGCCGTCACCTTGAGATTGCCGCCGTAGGGGTTACCGAAACTGTCCTTCGGACCGAGCCGACTCTCGCGATACCCACGCACGGTATCGGGGCCGCCGGCAAAGAAATTGCGGAACGGCGGCGGCGCCGTCGTATCCCCGAGCTCTTGGCTGTAACCTAATTCCGCTGCGAAGGCGGCCGTCCAGCGACCGACGATCGGGATCAGTTGCAGGTAGTCGTAGTTGATCGTCGCGTACTGCACGTCGCTGAAGGGCAGCGCGTAACTCACTGCAAGCGAGTGCCGCACACCGCGATCGGCAAAGAGCGCACGGTTGCGGCTGTCGTAACTCCAACCGATCGTCAGATCGAACGCGTCGAACTGCGTGGTATCGAGCGTGGTACCCGGTATCACGAAACCACCTCCGAAATCCTGCTCGGGAACGATCTGCACGCGGTAGTCGC
This sequence comes from Pseudomonadota bacterium, assembly GCA_041159695.1. Lineage (GTDB taxonomy): Bacteria > Pseudomonadota > Gammaproteobacteria > Steroidobacterales > Steroidobacteraceae > UBA964. The sequence continues at coordinate 4,294 of JBEAXT010000055.1, read as the reverse complement.
CGTTGGTGCGCACCCACGAGCGCGCCTGCTCCGCGCTGCCCTCTCCGGTGATGAGGGAGGAGCGCTGGGCCGAGAAGCCGATGCGCAGACCCTGGAACTCGGTGATCGGATAACCGTAATCGACGCCGATGGCGAACGACTCGGACGAGAAGTCCGACGAGGCCGACACGAACTGCGTCACGTCGCGATACGTGAGCGACACGGTGCGCGCGACGCCGTCGATGTTGGTGTACGGATTGGTATGCGAGATACCGTAGACCTTCGAGAAGCGACCCGAGTTCAGATCGACCGAGATGCGCTCGCCCGTACCGAGGAAGTTACTGTCGGCATAGTTGCCGTTGAGGATGAACGACTGCGACTCGGAATACCCGATACCGCCGCCAAGCTGCGCGGACGGTCCTTCCTTGATTTCGAACTCGATGTCGACGAGATCGGCCGTACCCGGCACCGGCGTCGTCTCGGACTCGACCTTCTCGATGAACGGCAAGCGCTGGATACGCTGCTTCGAGCGCTCGACGAGCACGTTCGAGAGCGAGGCGCCCTCGAGCTGACGCATTTCGCGACGCAGCACGTCATCGTTGATCTTGGTCACGCCGTTGAACACGATGTGCCGCACGTACACCCGGTTACCCGGATCGATGAAGAACGTGAGCCCGACTTCTTTCTTGCCCTCTTCGGGCGTCGGCACCGGGTCGACCTTCGCGAAGGCATAGCCTTCGAGGCCGAGACGATTCTGGATGATCTCCTGGGTCGCGGTGATCGCTTTCTTTGAATAGGTGTCGCCCGCCTTCACGAACAGGAAGTTCTTGAGCTCGGACTCGGGCACGACGAAGGTCCCCGCGAGCTTGACGTTGCTCACCTTGAAGACCTCACCCTCGTTCACGTTCACGGTGATGAAGATGTCATCTTTCTCGGGCGCAATCGCCACCTGCGTCGACTCGATCTCGAAGTTCGCATAACCGCGATCCATATAGAACGAGCGCAGTTTTTCGAGATCGCCCTGCAACGACTCGCGCGAGTAACGATCGTCCTGCTTGTACCAAGAGAGCCAGTTCGGCGTCTTGAGTTCGAAGTCTTCGAGGATTTCTTCTTCCTCGAAGGTGGTGTTACCGACGAGGTTGATCTGCTGGATCTTGGCGCGTTTGCCTTCTTTGATCTCGATCTTCACGCGCACGCGGTTGTCCGGCACTTCCTCGACTTGCGCATCGATGCGCACGGCGTATTTGCCGCGGCTGAAATACTGGTCGGTCAGAAATTGCTTGACGTCTTCGAGGACCGAACGGTCGAACGTCTTGCCGGTCGCGAGCCCCACGTTACGAAGGCTCTTGTTGAGGTCTTCGGTCTTGATGTCTTTGTTGCCCGAGATCGAGAAGCTCTCGATCGAGGGGCGCTCGAGCACCGCCACGACGAGGGTCCCCTCTTCCCAACGCAACTCGACGTCACGGAAAAACCCGGTGTCGTAGAGCGCACGGATCGCCTCGCGCACCCGCTGCGGCGAGAGCCGATCACCGATGTTGACGGGCAGGTAGTTGTAGACCGTACCTTCCGAGACGCGCTGCAGGCCTTCGACGCGGATATTGTCGACCCGCAGCACGGGCGGCGCTGCAGCCGATTGAGCCCAGAGTGGAGAGGCGATCAGGCCGAGGGCAGCGAGCAGACTCGCCGTCAAAGAAAGTCGAAGGGACATCATCAGCCGAGCTGCCTCGCGAAATCATTGAAAAGGGCGACGCTCATGAGCATGAGCAACAAGACGATACCGATTTGCTGTCCGAGCGCTTGAACCCGCTCGGAGAGCGGCGCACCACGCATCCACTCGGCGAGCTGGTAAACGATCTGACCGCCATCGAGGATGGGGATCGGCAAAAGATTGAGAAATCCGAGACTGAGCGAAATCACGATCAGGAAACCGAGGAACTCGGTGAGCCCGCTTTGCGCCGACTCACCGGCGAACTCCGCAATCGTGATCGGCCCCGAGAGATTTTTGAGCGACACCTGACCGACCAGCATGCGCGCGAACATCTTCGCCTGCAGCACCGTCATGTCCCAGGCCCGCACGGTCGCGAGCGCAAGCGATTCGGTCGGGCCATACGTGCGATGCGTCACCATCGACTCCGGCCAGGGCGGAGGCGGCGGCGTTTGTACCCGTATCCGACCGATCTCGCGATCGTTGACGATATCGGCCGCCGTACGCACGGTGAGCTGCGACGCACTACCCTCACGTTGGTAATCGATCACGACTTCGCGATTCGGTCGCGCAGAGATCGCTTCGACGAGCGCTGGAAAATCGGCGATCGGCTCGCCATCGACGGCGGTCACGAGGTCTCCCGCGCGCAAGCCCGCGACATCGGCAGGCCCGCCGGCCTCGATCTTGCCGATCTCGGCGGGCACCGGCGGCGTCCAAAAGCGCATGCCGATACCGGGCAACAGGCCCGCGGGCTCGGTCAGGGCACGGCGCACCTCTGCATCTTCGACACGCATCTCGAGTGCGCGTACGCCCGAGCCCGGCCGGCGCACCTCGAGGTTCACCACACCATCGTCGCTGATGGCCTCCATGAAACCGAGCATCACGTCCGAGTGCGTCGCGATCTCACGACCCTCAATGCGCAAAAATTCGTCGTTGGTCCGCAAGTCGGCACGCGCCGCGAGCGAGTCGGCGACGACGCGACCCACGACGGGCTTCACTTGCGGTTCGCCACCGACCCAGAGCACGGCCCACAGCACGAGAATGGCAAAGGCAATATTGAACGCAGGCCCCGCAAGCAACACGAGAATGCGCTGCCAAGGATGTTTGCGAGTGAACGAACGCTCGAGATCGGCAGGCGGCACCGGACCTTCACGCTCGTCGAGCAACTTGACGTACCCGCCGAGAGGCAACGCGGCGACGACGTATTCGGTGCGATCGGACCCCGCAACGCGCGACCAGAGCGCGGGGCCAAACCCCACCGAGAAGCGCAGCACCTTGAAGCCGAGCTTACGGGCGACCCAGTAGTGCCCGAACTCGTGAACGGTCACGAGCAGGCTCACGGCCACGATGAAACCGACGATGGTCCAGAGCCAATCCATCAGAGCCCTCTCGAGGAACGACGTTCCTCGGCGATCAGACGCAAGGCCGCGCCGCGCGCCGCGGTATCGGCCGCAAGCACGCTCTCGAGGTCTTGGGCCTCGCTGGCCGATACGGCATTCATCACGGAGTCAATGACCGTCGGGATACCGTTGAAGTTCAAATGTCCCTCCAGGAACGCCGCCACGGCGACCTCGTTGGCCGCATTGAGGATGGCAGGTGCCAGACCCCCCGCGGCGGCCGCCTGACGCGCAAGCGCCAGACAGGGGAATCGACCCGTGTCCGGGGGCTCGAACTGCAGCACGCCCGCCCGGGCAAGATCGAGGAATTGTACACCGGAGTCGATCCGGTCCGGCCAACCGAGCGCATGGGCAATGGGCGTGCGCATGTCGGGCGAGCCGAGCTGCGCGAGCATCGAACCATCGACGTACTCGACGAGCGAGTGCACGAGGCTCTGCCGATGCACCACCACCTCGATCTGCTCGAGCGGCAGACCGTACAACATGCGCGCCTCGATCACCTCGAGGCCCTTGTTCATGAGGGTGGCCGAGTCCACCGAGATCTTGCGGCCCATCACCCAGCGCGGATGGCGGCAGGCCTGCTCCGGCGTCGCCGCTGCGATCTGCTCAGCGCTCCAGTCGACGAACGGACCGCCCGAGGCCGTCAGCAGGATGCGGCGCACGCCCTTCGGCGCTCGTCCCGTCTCTGCGCCGGCGGGCCAGCATTGGAAGATCGCATTGTGTTCGCTGTCGATGGGCAACAACGTTGCCCCGCCCTGTCGCGCGGCCTCGATCAACAGGGGGCCGGCCATCACGAGCGGTTCCTTGTTCGCGATCATGAGGCGCTTGCCCGAGCGCGCCGCGGCAAGCGAGGACGAGAGCCCCGCCGCGCCGACGATGCCCGCCATGACGTAGGGTGCCGCCGGCATCGCGGCGATCTCATCGAGCGCTGCGTCACCCACGAGCACACGCGTCTTCGAGCCCGCAGCACGTAAACCTTGTTCAAGCTCGCGCGCGGCGTCGGGTTCGACGAGCGCCGCGTACTCGGGCGAGAACTTCAAACATTGCGCGAGCAACTTCGCGTGGTCGCGCCGAGCACCGAGGGCGACGATCTTGAAACGGTCGGGGTGACGCGCCACCACATCGAGCGTGCTGTCGCCGATGCTGCCCGTCGAACCGAGCACGGCGAGGCCGATCGGCGTGCTCACGCGAGCGCTCCGACTTTGATGAGGCC
>JBEAXT010000014.1:0-18924 GCA_041159695.1 Pseudomonadota bacterium | reverse complement strand
CGCCGCCACCGCCGCGGTAGCCACCGCCACCACCGCCGCCGCCGCGGAAGCCGCCACCCGGACGACCGCCACCGCCACCGGTGCGGGGACGATCCTGCGCTTCGTTAACGCGCAGCGGGCGACCGCCCATCGAGTAGCCATTCAGAGCCTGAATGGCGCGGGCTGCGTCATCCTGACCCATCTCGACGAAGCCGAAACCACGCGGACGACCCGTATCACGGTCGACCGGAAGAGCGACCGAAGTCACTTCACCGTGCTGTGCAAACAGCGCGCGGACAGACGCTTCATCAGCGGAAAAAGGCAGATTGCCTACGTAAATTTTTGCCATCTCTGGAAACACTCTCTAACAACTTGACTAACAACATCGCCTCGTTAGACGCGCTGCCTTTCGACAACGACGCCCGCCGGGGCCTCCTGATCGATGTCGATTCAGCAATGCAGACCGGCGTTAGGACGCCCAGAGATGCAGACAGAAAGGCAACGATCGCCCGGGAGTCTAACACCGAACATCGACTGCAACACTACAATTTCGCGCGCTATAGTGTTGATCCTGCACCGAATTGACTGTTGTGCCCCGACAACGGGGCACCCCCCTCTGCGCCTCGGACCTCCCATGACCCTTCCCACGCCGACACCCTCCACCCCCCTGCCAGGCCTGCTGCTCGCCGCCGCCGTGGCCGCCGCCGCGTTCGGGATACGGGCCTTGGAGCTGCCGGGACTCTCGAGCCTCAGCCCCCTGATGCTCGCCATCGTGATCGGCATGGTGCTCCGGAATACGCTCGGGCGCCCGGAGATCGCCCGCGCCGGGATTGCGGCGTGTCTCCGGCGGCCGCTGCGCACCGGGATCGTGCTGCTCGGCCTGCAGGTCACCCTCGCCGAGATCTTGGGCATCGGCGTTGCCGGACTCGCCATCCTGGCATTCGCCTTGCTCGGGACGTTCTTTCTGACGCAATGGCTCGGAGCCCGTCTCGGGGTTCGTCCTGGACTGGCCACGCTCATCGCCACGGGCACCGGAATTTGTGGCGCCTCGGCCATCGTCGCCGCCAACACAGTCGTACGCGACGACGAGGAGGCCGTTGCCTACGCGCTCGCCACCGTGACTCTTTTCGGAACGATCGCGATGTTCGCCTACCCGGTCATCGGCGGCCTGCTCGAGCTCGACGCGCGCCGCTACGGGCTTTGGACCGGCGCATCGGTGCATGAGGTGGCCCAGGTCGTTGCGGCCGGGTTCGCCCGTGGTGACACCGCCGGCGAATTCGCGACCGTCGCTAAGCTCGCGCGCGTCCTGATGCTCGCACCGCTCGTCATCGGGATGGGCCTGTGGGCGCAACGTCAACTCGCACGACGCTCGGCGAGCGGCTCCACCGAGGTTCAGGGTCGCGCCCCGATGCCCTGGTTCGTCTTTGGATTTTTAGGGATGGTGTTGCTCGCCGGCAGCGGGTGGGTACCCGTCGAGGCCAAGCAGATCGCCGCACCAATCGCCCAAGCCTTGCTGGCGCTCGCCTTGGCGGCCGTCGGTCTCGAGACCGACATCCGAAAACTCATCGCCCAAGGCTGGCAGCCACTCGCGCTCGGCGCTCTCGCGACATTGTTCATCGCTTCGAGCACGCTCGGTCTCGCCCTGCTCTGGCAGGGCTGAGATCCGTCACGCGCGTTCCGTTACGCGCGTTCCGTCTCGCTGGAGGTCAATAGTTTCGCGAATCGCGGCGCCAGCCAGCGCTCGAGATCGTCGACCACCGAGAACATCGAGGGGACGATGACGAGCGTGAGCGCCGTGGAGGTGATGAGCCCGCCGATCACGGAGATCGCCATCGGCGATCGAAACCCTCCCGCCGCCAAACTCAGCGCAATCGGCAGCATGCCCGCGACCATGGCGACCGTGGTCATGATGATCGGGCGCGCACGCTTGTGCCCCGCTTCGATCAACGCCTCAAGCTTTGATTTTCCCGATTTCATTTCTTCGATTGCGAAGTCCACGAGCAAGATGGAGTTCTTGCCGACGATACCCATCAACATCAGAAAGCCGATCACAACGGGCAATGAAAAGGGTTTGCCGACTAGCATGAGCGCGATGATCGCGCCACCCACCGAAAGCGGCAGCGCCGAAAGAATGGTGATGGGCTGAAAGACGCGCGCGAACAGCAACACCAGCACTGCGAACACGAGCAGCACGCCGGCGACGATCGCGAGCGTGAAGTTGGCCGCGAGCTCTTTGAGGAACTCAGCCTGACCGACTTCAACCAGTCGCACACCCTCGGGTAAATTTTTGATCTCGGGTAGCGCATACACCTTGGCGAGCGCCGGTCCGATTTCTACGCCTTTGGCGAGATCAGACTCGACGACGACACGCCGGGTCTGGTTGTAGCGACGAATGACCGAAGGTCCCTCGCCGAAACTGATCTCCGCGACCGCCTTGAGCGGAACCGTAGAGCCCGAAGCCGTGCGTACGGGAAGATTCTCGAGCGTCGACAGATCACGACGCGACTCTTCGATCAGGCTCACGCGAATCGGAATTTGCCGATCACTCAATGAAAACTTCGCGGCGTTCTGCGGCAGATCACCCAGCGTTGCGATGCGAATGGTCTGACTGATCGCCGCCACCGACACGCCGAGCTCGGAGGCGAGATCCAGGCGGGGACGCACGAGCACTTCGGGACGCTGCATGTCGCCATTGACGCGAGGATCGCGTAGTTCGGGCAATTGGCGCATCGCCGCCACCGCACGCTGCGCAGCGGCTTCGATCTTCGCGGGATCCTCTCCCGTCAGGAAGAGCGTGATCGGCCGACCGCCCGGCCCCCCATCGTCGCCACTGAAGACTACCCGCGCATCGGGGATATCGGCAAAGAGCGGCGTGACGCGATCTTGCCATTCCTTTTGACTGACCGAGCGCTCTTTACGTGGAACCAACGTCACATAGAGCGAAGCCGTGCGCACATCGCCGTCACCGATGGACTCAATGATGTCCGTGACCTCAGGTTGCTTCGCGATCAAGGTCGTGACCCGCTCGGAAATCTTGGCCGTCTGCTCGAGCTGCACACCCGGCGGCAGCTCGATATTGATTTGCGCGGACGAAAAATCCTGCGGCGGAATCAGGGCTTTCGGGATGGCGACGAGCAAACCGATGGAGAACAGGAAGAACGCCGATCCGCCGAGCAGCGTGAGACGCCGATGCTGCAACGTCCAGCGCAGCGCATCGAGATATGCGGTCATCATCGGACCGTCGGCCGAGCGTATGGCCTCGTGTGGCTTGAGCGTGTGGGCCGCAATCAGCGGCGTGATGAGTCGCGCGACCAAGAGCGAGAAGAACACGGCTGCCGCAACGGTGAGCCCGAATTGTTTGAAATACTGACCCGTGAATCCGCCCATGAAACTTACGGGAACGAAGACCGCGATAATGGTGGCCGAAGTAGCGACCACTGCAAGGCCAATCTCGTCAGCCGCATCAAGTGCGGCCTGATAGCCGCTCTTACCCATTCGCATGTGACGAACGATATTTTCGATTTCGACGATCGCGTCGTCGACCAAAACACCGGCCACGAGCGACAAGCCGAGCAGACTGATGCTGTTCAGCGTGAAATCCTGCCAGTACATGAAGGCAAAGGTTGGGATCGCCGACAGCGGGATGGCGAGAGCCGAGATCACGGTCGCGCGCCAATCACGCAAAAATAGAAAAACGACGAGCACGGCCAGAATGGATCCTTCGATCATCGCCATCAGCGCAGATCGATACGTTTCGCGGGTGTGCTCGACTGTCGTGAAAACACGTTTAATCCCGATATCTGGATTTTCTTTGAGGATTTTCGCGATCTCTGCTTCGACGAGATCGAGCGCAGCCACATCCGAGGCGCCGCGCGCCTTGAAAACCCCGAAGTTGGTGGCCTGCCGTCCGTTCAGACGCGAAATCGAGCGCTGCTCACCCACCGCATCGCGCACCTCCGCAACGTCCTGAAGACGCACGCTCGCACCATTGGCAAGGCGGATCTGAGTCGCCCCGAGCTCCAAAGCTGTCGACGCCGCGCCGAGTACGCGGATCGACTGCTCGCCACCGCCCACCTGAGCGCGACCGCCTGGAGCATTCAAATTAAGTACGCGCAGTTGCTGGTTGACCTCTGCGGCCGTGATACCGAGCGCCTGCATGCGCGCGGGATCGAGCTCGACGCGGATCTCGCGGGAGACTCCCCCGCCCCGGGCGACTTGAGCGACACCCGAGACCGCGAGCAGGCGTTTGCTGATCGTGTTGTCGACGAACCAGCTGAGTTGCTCGGGCGTGCGTCCCGTCGTGGACACGGCGTACCACGCGATCGCTCCGCCCTCGACATCGATCCGATTGACCTGAGGCTCGTCCACGCCGTCAGGCAGATCCGAACGAACTTTGCTCACGGCATCACGGATATCGTTGAGCGCGCGATCGATCGGCGTACCGATCTGGAACTCCACCGTCGTCGATGAAGAACCCTCAGCCGCCCGCGAGCTGATGCTGCGCACATCGGAGACGCTGCGTACTGCGCCCTCGATCTTCTGCGTAATCTGAGTTTCGATCTCGGAGGGCGCTGCACCCGGCTGCGACACCTGAACGGATACCAACGGAAAGCTGACATCCGGATTGAGGTTGATCGGTAGGCGTTGAAAGCTCACCAGTCCGACGAAGGTCAGCACCATGAAGAGCACGATGGGGAACGTCGGATGACGTATCGCCCACGCGGACATATTCTTCATCGAGCGATCCTCACCGCCTCACCCGGCCGCAGATAGGGGCCAGCCGTCGTCACGACTTTTTCGCCACCGTCCAAGCCACCGCCGATGACGACCCCCTCCGCGCGCGATCCCTCGACCCGGACATCACGCCGCTCCACTTTATTTTTGGCGTCGACGATGTAGACATAGTTGCCCGTCGTATCGCTCATGACCGCCATCTGCGGTAACAACGGGCGACGGCCTGAGCCCACGGAAATCTCCCCTCGCGCGAATGCACCGGGACGCAGATCGCGATGAGCAGGCAGATCGATGCGCACGCTTCCGAGCCGCGTCTGGGGATCGATGACAGCACCGATCAATCGCACCTTGCCCTCGAATGCTTGCTCGACGCCCGTCACGCGTACGCGCGCCGCTTGTCCGGGGGCGAGTCGCGGCAGATCGCGCTCCGCCACGTTACCCCGCATCTCGATGCCGCCAGCGCGACCCACACGAAAGAGCGGTGCGCCGCCAGGCCCGGCGAGCTGCCCTACTTCGGCCGAGCGCGTGAGCACGATGCCATCGAAGGGTGCGCGGACCTCGGTTCGGCGCAGACGCGCCTGAGCCTCAGACAACTGCGCCGACACCACTTTGACTTTTGCGCCGGCGGCGACGGCCGCCGCACCGCGACGCTCGATTTCTTGGACGGATAAGGCGCCCGTGCTGGCGACGGCTTGAGCCCGTCGGTAGTCGGCCTCGGCCACTGCGGCATTCGCTTTGGATTCCTGAAGCGAGGCCTCGAGACTCGCGACCTGCGGCGCCACCAGCGACGTGTCGAGCCGCGCGAGCACTTGCCCCGCTTTGACACGATCTCCGACCTCCGCGAGTAGCGCAGACACGCGACCGCCCTCGCCTTCGGCACTAATCGCAGCTTCATCGCGTGCTGCGATGGCACCGGAGAACGTCACCACATCGGCCAAGTCGACCGCCTCGACCACCGTCACGGAAACGAGCGGCGGTGGATTGGTCGCGCCGTCGTCCCGCCCCGAAAACACGAACGTTCGAATGATCCCCAAGATCGCAAGCAAGAGCAGTGCCGCAAGGGTCCAAACGATGCTTCGCGGCACGGTGGATAGAGAATCTTTGAGCGTCGACAAACGGGACATGATCACTTCCGATACGAGGGGGTTAGTTCAGGGTGTTATATGCGACTACAACAGTATATCGCGGATCGGGCGTCTGGGTTTTCGAGGGGCGCGCAGTTTATGCTGGATGGGCCGTGCGTATCGCAAAACCCCTACTGCTGGTCAGCACCCCGATCGGATTGGTCTTCGGCGTGATGGAGGCCTGGCGGGTGGGCGCCTGGCTCGGCACCCTAATGGTGGCGCTGCTCAGCGTTCTCGGCGGATTCTCATGGCTGACGGTGCGCAGGATTCGATCGGAACGCGAAAGAGAAACACACAGCGAAGTGCAAGTTCTCGAGGAGCAAACGGCTGTCACTCGTGCGAGCCCAGCGACCAAAGACCCGAGCTCGACTAATCAGCCCGTATCCTGCAAACCCTGAGCGATCCCGTTGACGCTCGCGAGCAAGGCTTCGAGCAGCTCGCGGTCCTGTCTCCCGCCCTCACGCCAGCGACGCAGCAAGTCGACTTGCATGAGATTCATCGGATCGACGTACGGATTTCGTAACGCGAGTGCACGCTGTTGAGTGGGCTCTCCATCAAGGAGGTTCTGCTGATCTTTGACCCGTAGCAGCAGTTCCCGGGTCAACCCGTGCTCCCGACGGACCTCGGCAAAAAATCGATCATCGAGTTCCGTTCGCAGAGACTCATAGTGCGCCGCAATCTGCAAATCGGAACGGGCGAGCATGACCTCGACGTCGTCGAGTAAGTTTTTCAGAAATGGCCAATCGAGAATGGCGCGACGAACCTCGGGCAACCCGACCTCGTCGATCGCCGCCGCTAAACCTGTGCCCGCGCCATACCAACCCGGCAGCAGCATTCGGTTTTGTGTCCAAGCGAAGACCCATGGGACGGCCCGAAGCGCCGCGAGACCCTCAAGTCCCTCACGGGCGATCGGACGACCCCCGATTTGCATCCGCTCGATGACGTCGATCGGTGTCACGCAACGAAACCACTCACGGAACTGCGGAGAATCATCAACGAGACTGCGATAGCGGTCCGCACTGGCTCGGGAGAGTTGCGCTGCGAGCCCGAGCGTCTTCGGATTTGGGTCTGCGTGCGCAGAAGACCCCTTGGAATTAGCGAAAGAAAGCGCACTGAAGGCGCGCTCGAGCGTACGTAATGCAATGGGCCCAAGCCCGTAGTGCTGAATGATGCCCTCGCCTTGCTCGGTGAGCTTGAGCCATCCGTTGATCGCAGAGCGTGGCGAGGCCGTGACGAGCGAATCGACCCGCCCGCCGCCGCGAGGCCGGCTTCCGCCGCGCGCATGAATGATTCGATGTTCCTCGCTCGCCGCGGCGAGCGAAGAAGCGATCGCCTCTTGCGCCTGATACACCGCAAATCGGGATGCAACGATGCCCTCGCGCTTATTGCTCTCCGAATACCCGACCAGAACTGCTTGCTGTCGACCTCTCGCATCGAGATGCATGCGATACGAGGGCTCGCCTAATAACTCGCGGATGATGTCTCCCGCGCGACTTAATGCTTCCGGCGTGGCGAACATCGGCGCAAAGTCGATCGCGATCTCGTTCGTCTGTTTGTCGAATGCTTCCGCCCAGCGCGCAAGCAGCAAGGCCGCGAGCACGTCGTCGGCACCCTCGGCGCCGTTGACGATGTACGAGCCGATAGCCTCCGTACCGTAACGCCGACGACACTGCAGCATCGCCTCGAAGACGGCGAGGGCTCGCTTACCCTCCGCATTGAGTTCAACGCGAGGCCCAACGTCTCGCTGGATTAGCTCCACGAGTCTTTTCTGACGCGCGTTGCGCGCGAGCGTGAGCCATGCCGGCTCGTCGAGCGCCTGTGCCAACACGCCATGATGAACGCCGGAATGCTGACGGACATCGAGCGTTGCCAGATGAAATCCGAAGGTCGAAATGCGACGCTGTAGACGGCGGACCGCAAAGAGACCCGCGTGCTGACCACGATGCGCGAGCAGACTCTCTGCAACAAGGGCGATATCGCGCTGCAGCTGAACAGGCCCCTCGTATCCCGAGGGCCGACCGTCGTAGGTCGCTCGCAGGCGCTCTGCCACCTGCATTAGGAATACTCGGTACGGCATGCGATCGTGTCGCGCGGGCGCCGAGGACTTCGCACCTGGAATCAGGGTAGCGTATTCGTCGCTACGTTTTTGAAGCGCGGCGCTGATCCCGATGCGACTCGCGCTCTGCGACAGCAACTGAGCGAGCGCTTGCACCTCAAGGAAGTAGGCATTCACGATGGTTTGCTGCTGACGCGCCAACGTATCGCGCAGACTCTTGGCGTGGACGTCAGGATTGCCGTCCATGTCGCCGCCCACCCAGGTGCCAAAGCGCAAGATTGTGGGCAACTCGACCGTTTGCGGATCGACGCCATAGTGCTTGCCGAGCGCCTCGGCGATTTCTTCGTAGAAATTCGGAACGATGCGGTAGAGCACCTCGGCCAGAAAGAACAGAACGTGCTCCCGTTCATCCGCGACCGTCAAACGCTGACGGGGATGATCTTCGGTCTGCCACTGGGTCGTCAGCTCGACGCGAATCTGACCGATCGATGCTCGACGCTCGCTCGGCGCGAGAGTGGGATTGAGACGGTCGTACAGCAACTGCGCGAGTTTCAGCTGCTTGCGCAAAATCGTGCGTCGCGTCGACTCCGTCGGGTGCGACATGAACACCGGCATGATGTGCAAGGACTGCAGCAGCTCCAAGATCTCAGCGAGCGATAGCCCCTGCGCCTTGAGTCGTCCGATGGCATCGTCTACCCCGCCGGGCTGAGGACGCTCTGCATCATCCTGGAAATACGCCCGACGTCGGCGAATCCGGTGCACCTGCTCGGCGAGATTGACGGCCTGAAACCAGCTGGAGAACGCGCGCTCGAGCTCCCGCGCCAAGGCAGGCGGACGACCGGCGACTCGCGCTTCGAGTTCTGCATCGGCCGCGGCATCGCCCCGACGACGGGCGATCGCGAGGGTGCGATCTCGCTCCACGATCTCGAACAAGGCATCACCGCCTTGATCTCGAAGCACCTCGCCGACCAGACCGCCCAGCATGTGAACGTCATCACGCAAGGCCGCGTGCTTGGGCGGAAACTCGATATCGGTACGACTCACGGCGGAATTTTACACCCGCAAAGGATCCCGAAACGAAAAGACCGGAGGGGAAGCCCCTCCGGTCCTGTTCGTTACGACACTCCGAAGGAGTGCCGGTGACCGCAGATCAACGGAACGAGTAGGTGAAATCCAACCCGTAGCTCTGACCGGCCGAGTCGTGAATGAACGACCCGCCAAATTCCGGCGCCGGAATGATTTCCTGCAGGTACTCCTCGTCGGTCACGTTGCGACCCCAAGCCGTGAGGCTGAAGGTGCCGTTCGTGATTCCGAGACGCGCATTGATCGAGTGGTACGGATCACGCGACATCTTCGAGAACTCACCCTGACCGAAGCCGAAGTAGGTGAAGAGGTTCGGCAAACGCTGCTTCTGCACCGGGTGGAACCACGTCTCGCCGACGAACGAGCCGTCGATACGGGCGTTGACCGTCCAGTTCGTGGTGATCGGGAACTTGATGTCGATACCCGCGTTACCGGTGTACTCCGGCGCATAGGGCACTTCACCACCCTTGGTGTACGGACGACCGGTGTACTTGTCGATCTCGCCATCCGTCACCGCGTAGCCTGCGAACAGCGACACGTTCTCGTTGACGTTCCAGCGCGCATCGAGCTCGTAACCCCTGATCGACACTTCGTCGATGTTGGTCACGACGCGCAGCAGACCGAAGGGGCCGGCGAAGAAGTTGAAGAACTGCATGTCCTCCACCTTCGTCTGGAAGGCCGCGAAGTTCAGGCTGATCGTACGATCGGCGAAGAACGACTTGAAGCCGACTTCGGCCGCCTTCGACACTTCCTTGCGGTAGAGGTCGTTGACGTCGGTGATGTTGAGCGTCGCGTTCGGGCCGCAAGTCGGCGGAGCGAAATCGGCGCCCAAGCACAGCGTCGTGCCGCCCGCACGGCCGTAGGCCGAAGCGATCGTGGCGGCGCTACCCGAGGAGTTGAAACCGCCGCTACGGAAGCCGTAGCCGTACGACGCGTACACCGCGAAGTCTTCAGAGGCCTTCCAGTTCGCCGACAACTTCGGCTGCAACTGGCTGAACTCCTTCGAGCGGCTCGGAATACCCGCGGCCGCGAACGCCGGGTTCGCCGTGTAGGCCGGATTGATGTACGGATTCGAGAAGAAGCTGAAACCCACCGTCTGGGCGCGGCACGGGCCGGATGCGGCCGTTGCCGACGAGCAGCGCGGCACGTTGTTGTCGACTTCGCGATCTTCCACGTCGTAACGCAGCGCGAGCGCGAGTTCGAGGTTGTCCGTCACGTCGTAGGCGACCTGACCGAACGCCGCCATGACGGTGCTCGAGAAGTCGTCATCGTAAAGCAGGTCGGTCGGATTCAGACCCGAGGTCGGCACGAAAGGCTGCGCCGTCACGCCACGACCGAGGTCGGAGCCCTGCGACACGACGACACGACGCTGAATGTCGGCGGCGTAGAGGCCCGCGACCCAACGCGGTGACTGGTCACCGGCAGAGGTCAAACGCACCTCGATACTCGTGTCCTGCTGATCACGCTGCTGGTACTGATAACCATCGCAGCTCGTCGGACCGTACGGCGGCAAGAAGCCAGCGCCGTTGTTACCGGCCGGCGTCAACCAGATGTTCGACGGAATGGCGAAGAACGGCGCGATGTACCCCGGCGTCGTCAACTTGGCGTCGTTGGTTCGACGGCAGGTCGCATCGAGCGAGTACAGCAAGAACTCGCCGCTCGTGCCGTCGGTCAGGAAGTAGTTGGTCTGGTCGTTGTGCGCGAGGTAGCTCGAGAGCGTACCGAGCGAGGTCTGCCACTCACCCTTCACCGAGAAGTTGATGTTTTCCTGCTCGTTCTTCGGCGCGATGTTGTTGATGTAACGGAAGGTGTGCGCGTTCGGATCCGCGTAGAACGCAGGACCCACGAACGGCGCTACATCGGCCAACGCGATCGACGCGTTGAAGTTGATGGCACCCGCATTGATCGTGGAGTACTTCGCCTTCACATCGACATCGCCACCGGCAAGCGGGAACATCAGACGCGCCTGAAAGCCCGACTCCTCGAAGAAATCGACGCAGTCGTCGCAAAGCAGATCGAGGTTCTTCCACTGACCATCGGTCGTGCGCGTGTAGCCGGAGAGTGAACCGCGAGCGGTATCGCCGACGGGGCCGCCGAGATAGAAGTTGCCCTTGAAGCTGCCGTATTCGCCGCCACCGAGGCCGATATCGAACTCGACGGAGTCGCCCGGCTTGCGCGTGGAGATGATCATGGCACCGGCCAGCGCGTTACGGCCGTACAGCGCACCCTGCGGACCCTTGAGAATTTCGATCTGCGACACGCCCGACAGCTCCTGGTTGAGCGCGTTGGGGTTGGTCTGCAGCACGCCGTCGATCACGAGGGCGAAGTTGGTCTCCGCATCGCGCGCGGTGTTGATGCCGCGAATGTTGACCTGCAAGTCACCGGCTTCCGCCGTCTGAACTTGGGACACGCCGGCCGTCAAGGCGATGAAATCTTGAGGACGCTCGATACCCGCGTTCTTGATCTCAGTCTGGGTGAACGCCGTGATCGTGACGGGGACGTCTTCGATACGCTCAGCGCGTTGACGAGCCGTGACGACGATTTCTTCGAGCTGGGCCTCTTGAGCGCCCGATTGAGCAGCCGCCAATACGGCGAAGACGCTCGCCCCGACGAGGGAAAGCTTGCGATTGCGGTAAGACATTGATCCTCCGTTTCGTTCCCTGAATGGAGTAGGGAAAAATGCAACGCGAGTCTAGGGCCGACGCCAGCGACAGGCAACGGTAAACCCCTCGCGAAGATCATTTTTTTGTTGCGTCTACGCAACATCTTTGAGCTCTAGAACGGCCGTGTCGATGCACGAACGGGCCGCACCTCGCCGCGTTGCGGCATCATTACTGGACTTTAAAGAGGATCCCGCTCGTGAGCCGAACCCCACCCGTTCCCGCCATCGACATCGTCAGCGGCATCTGGACTGAAGAGGCCATCTCCTACCGACCCGGCTGGCAAGACCAGTTTTTCGCCGGAAAGATGAAGTCGAAGACCCGCATGACGGGCGTATCGCTCGACGATCAGCTGGCGCAAATGGCGGAGGCCGGGATCGAGCGCGCGTTTTTGTTTGCACCGAAGGCGGGCCGCAAGGGTTTACCGGGCTCGTTCCACCTGCCCTACGAAGTGATCGCTCGGGCAATAGAGAAGTACCCCGGTCGTTTTTACGGCATGGCCGGTCTCGACCCCTACGAAGGCATGAGCGGTGTTCGCGCACTGGAGGACGCCGTCAAGAACATGGGGTTCATCGGCGCTCATCTTTATCCGCACTGGTTCGACCTACCGCCCGACCACGCGAAGTACTACCCGTTCTACGCCAAATGCTGCGAACTCGACGTGCCGATCCAGATGCAAGTGGGGCAGTCGATGGTCTATGCCAAAGAACAGCCCATGCGTAGCGTCGGACGGCCGATCCTGCTCGATGGCATCGCCTGCGATTTTCCGGAGCTCAAACTAATCGGTATTCATGTCGGCATTCCCTGGGCCGACGAGATGATCGCCATGGCCTGGAAGCACGAGAACGTGTTCATCGGCTCCGACGCGCACAGCCCGAAGTATTGGCCGCAGGCCTTCGTAAACTACATCAACAGTTACGGACAGGACAAAGTCCTCTTCGGGACCGACTTCCCGGTGCTCGGTTTCAAGCGCACGATGGACGAAGTGCTTGCGCTCGAGCTGCGCCCTGATCCGCTGCGAAAGTTTCTGCGCGACAACGCGCTGCGGGTTTACGGGCTCAAATAATTTGGAGACGGCGCTGCGAGTCGGCGTTCAGTCTCCGCCAACGCCCACCGACTTTGCCGCCTGCTCGGCATTGAGCGCCGCGCCGCTCTTTTCAAGCGCCTCGATGGTGGATTGATCGAGACCCGCCTCGCGCAGCACCTCCTCGGTGTGCTCGCCGAGACACGGCGCCGGCGTTCGAATGCTCGCGGGCGTCGCACTAAAGTTGATCGGGAACGACGGCATTCGCAGGCGACCCTCCGTTGGATGGTCGTAGGATTTCCAGAAACCTGTCGCGTTCAGGTGCGGGTCGTCCGCGAGATTTTCCAAAGTATTCACGACGATATGCGGAATACCGGAATTTGCGAGTACCTCGAGCCACTCGGCCGTGGTCCGTGCGGCCATGATCTTGGCCGTGGTTTGATTCGTAGCGTCGATGTTGCGAACTCGATCCGCGAGCGTTTTGAAGCGTGCGTCGTCAATATATTCTCGATGGCCCGTGACCTCGCAGAACTTCACCCAATGCGCATCGAGGTAAGGCAATACCGCGATGTAGCCATCCTTAGTCTTGTAGGGCTTACGATCCTTGCTCATGAGACGCGTGTAACCGGGCTTACCTTTCGGCGGATCGAAGGTCATGCCCCAGAGATGCTCGGCCATCACCCAATTCACCATGGTCTCGAACATCGGAACCTCGAGCTCCTGGCCCTCTCCCGTGCGCTCCCGATGAAACAGGGCGGCAAGCACGCCGTAGACCACCGTGATAGCCGTCGTCTTGTCGGCCACGACCGTCGGCAGATACCGCGGCTCTCCGAGCACCGCGTCGTTGAGCATCGCGATCCCGCTCGCTGCCTGGATTGAGTCGTCGAGCGCGCCGAGTCGACCGTAGGGTCCTTTCTTTGAGTACCCATAAGCGCCGCAGTAAATGATCCGCGGGTTAATCTTGCGCAGATCGGCATAGTCGAGACCGAGCTTGGTCATGACCTGAGGGCGGTTGTTATGGACAAAAACATCCGCATCTTTGATGAGCGCGAGCAAGGCGTCCCGAGCTCCGGCCACACGCAGATCGAGGACGATGCTGCGCTTGTTGCGATTGCAAGTGAGATAAAGCGCCGCCATCCCCGGATTATTTGACGCGCCGAGCGAGCGGTTGCTGTCGCCACGTGGCTGCTCGATCTTAACGACGTCGGCACCCATATCCGCGAGCATCTGACAGGCCCAAGGCCCGAGCACCACACTCGTCATCTCGACAACTTTGATCCCTTGCAGCGGTCCACTCATCGGCCATCTCCCCGAAACAACCCCCTCCGCTTCGATGATACGCTTGGGGCATGTACTCGGAGCTCTTCCTTTTCCAGGCCCTCCTTCAGGCGGTCTTGTTCGTCTGGTTGTGGCGTCTCTGGAAATCGACCGGCCTGCTGGTGGCCGCCCTGCTGCTCATCCCGCAGTTCGGGCTCGTCTACGACAACCTCATCGTCGGTGCCGGTCGCTTCGTCGGCTTCTCGCCGATGCTCGAAGCCCTCTCTTGGCCGCGATTCTGGATCCATTGGCTGTTCGGTACCTGGCTGATTGTGGCCGCAGGTGTTGCACTTCGACTCGCCGGGTTCGAGTTCATGCACGGCACTCGACCAATGCTGGTTTTTTGCGCATTGGTTGTTGCACTCATGTTGTATGACCTCCCGCACTTTTGGAACGATCGGCTTTATCCCGTGTGCGAGTTCGATCTCATCCGTTACTCGACGGCTGTGTCAGCGGAGACGCTGTGCTTCGAAGGTCAGCAGGTGGTGCGAAGCACTCCGCCGATCCCCTCGATCATCACCTGCCTCGTCGTCATCGGTGTCGGCGCCGTACTCATGGTCAAGCGCAAGTTCCCGTGGATGTTTTTGGGTGGTGTGTTGATGCTCGCCTCCGCGATGCCACCCCTGCGTAATTTCAAGATGGACAACTTCGGTGAAATCCTGATCGCCGGCGGCTGCATTTGGGCGCTGGCGCACTTCTCACGCGGTCGCACCCCAGGCCGTTTCGCACGTCAAGCCGACTCCGCCCCGTGACTTCCTCCTCCTCGCAACGATCGGGTCTCATTGACCCATGGGGCGCGCTTGCCTGCGCAGCCGCCGCGATGCTGTTTGCCGCCAAGGGCATCTTTGCGAAAAAACTCTACGAGCAAGGTCTGAGCTTCGAAGGCGTGGTGGCAATTCGAGCGATGATTTCTTTGCCATTTTTTTGGTGGCTCGCACTGAGACGCGAATCCTTACGTGAAATCGCCTCGACACCGCCCCGAGCCGTGCTCATGGCCGCGTTCGCCGGCGCGTTGTGTTACTACGTCGGGGCGTTACTCGATTTTTTGGCGCTCACGATGATCGACGCGAGCATCGAGCGCGTATTGATTTTCAGCTATCCCGCTATGGTCGTGATCTTCACCTCAGTACGCGACCGTCGATGGCCTACGCCACGAGTTGTCGCCGCGACGCTGCTCGCGTATCTCGGCATTTTCTTCACCGTGGGCGGATTCGACCTCGCGGAGCTGCGCGCGAATCTCTTCGGTGCTTTGCTCGTCATCGGCTCGGCGCTCTCTTACGCGATTTACTTTCTCGTCAGCGAGACCTACACCCGATCGGTGGGTAGCGCACGCTTCACGCTCATCGCGATGACCGCCGCAACGACCTGCCTCGTCCCTCACTATTTCTGGCTCAAGGGGACTCATGAAATTGCCGTCATCGATCCTTCGGGATGGTGGCTCCTCATTGGGATTGCCGTGTTCTGCATGTTCCTGCCCGCCTCGTTTCAGGCGGAGGGTGTGCGAAGGATAGGCGCCGAGCGCGGCGCCGTGCTCTCGAGCGTGGGCCCGCCCACGACGGTTCTGCTCGCCTTCTTTCTGCTCGGGGAGCGCTTATCCGCATGGCAATGGGTCGGCATGGCGCTGATCGTGCTCGGAATCATGGTGCTGGACCTCGCCCGCACAAAAAAAGCCTAAACCTCAGTCTCGGCGCGTCGGTGGCATACTTTCGGTTAGCCACCGGAGAGTCGTCGTGAGTCACACCCCCGTCAAAATCGCCCCAAATCGTTACCGAGAGTCTTTCGGTCGATATTTCGAGGACTTCATCGTCGGTGATATCTACGAACACCGGCCCGGTCGCACGATCACCGAGACCGACAACACGTGGTTCACGCTGCTGACCATGAACACGCATCCGCTGCATTTCGACGTCGAGTACGGAAAAGCGTCGGAGTTCGGCCGCTGCCTCGTCGCCTCTCCGCTCACGCTCGCGATTCTCGTCGGCATGAGCGTGACGGACGTCAGCCAGAAAGCCATCGCCAACCTCGGCTGGAAGGATATCCGCATGACGGCACCCGTTTTCCCGGGAGATACCCTCTACGCCGAATCGGAAGTCCTCGAGAAACGTGAATCGAAATCCAGACCTACCGCAGGTGTCGTGACGGTAAGCACCACCGGAAAAAACCAGGACGGAAAAATCATCTGTACTTTCGAACGGAGCATCCTCGTCGCCAAACGAGGTCACGCCGTCGAAGATCGAATGGGCTACTGACAAGACTTCGTAGGGATCAAAGAATGAGCGAGAACCTCGATCAGGAGATCATCGACAGCATCGAGCGTTGGGCCGAGCGAGAGCTCAAGCCGATCGCTAAAAAGCACGATCATGCGGACGAGTATCCGCAGGAGATCGTCGAGCAGATGAAAGAGCTCGGGCTCTTCGGCGCGACGATCCTGCCGGAGTATGGTGGGCTCGGCCTTTCGGCCTCGACTTACGCCCGTATCGTGATGAGCATCGCCTCGATCTGGATGGCGCCCGTCGGGATCTTCAACTCGCATCTCATCATGGCGGCATGCGTTCAACGCCACGGAACCGAAGAGCAAAAGAAAAAATGGCTGCCGCGATTTGCCCGCGGCGACATTCGCGGTGGTATCGGGCTCACCGAGCCCAACGCCGGTACCGATCTGCAAGCGATTCGCACGGTCGCGCGACGCGAAGGCGACCACTACATCATTAATGGCACCAAGACCTGGATCACCAACGGTGTCTACGGCAGCTGCTTCGGTGTGCTCGTCAAAACCGATACCGAAGCGGAGCCCCGCCATAAAGGTATGTCGATGTTCTTGTGCGAGAAAGGCCCAGGGTTCGAGGCCGCCAAAAAAATTCGCAAGCTCGGCTACAAGGCCATCGACAGCGCGGAGCTCGTATTCACCGACTTCCGCGTGCCGGCCGACCAGCTCATTGGTGGTGTCGAAGGCCGCGGTTTTCAGCAGGCCGTGGGCGGGCTCGAACTTGGTCGCATCAACGTGGCTGCGCGTGGCGCGGGCATCGCCGCCGGTGCACTCCGCGACGCCTTACGTTACGCGCAAGAGCGGCACACCTTCGGTAAGCCGATCGCTCAGCATCAGGCCATCCAACTCAAACTCGCCGACATGGCGACCCGCGTTGAGGCAGCACGACTGCTGATCGAACAGGCTGCCCGCAAGTACGACACCGGAGAGCGCTGTGATCTCGAATCGAGTATGGCGAAGCTTTTTGCCTCCGAAGCGGGCGTCGAAAACAGTCTCGAGGCCATGCGTATCTTCGGTGGTTACAGCTACTCCACAGATTTCGATGTTGAGCGGTACTACCGCGACGCGCCGCTGATGTGCATCGGCGAAGGTACCAACGAAATGCAACGGATCATCATCGCGCGCCAATTGATTGAGAGGAACCCCATTTGAGCGCGCCCGTCAAAGCCACAGGCGCGCCCCTTCCGCTTGCGGGCCTACGCATCCTGACCTTCGAAGCGTTCGGCGCAGGGCCCTTCGGTTCAATGTACCTCGCGGATCTCGGCGCGGAAGTCATCAAAATCGAGAATCGCGCCCAGGGTGGCGATGCCACCCGAGGCATGGGTCCCTTTTTCCTCGGCGAGCATGACTCTCACTTTTTCCAGACCTTCAATCTCAACAAACGCAGCGTCTGCCTCGACCTGAAAACCCCCGAAGGTCAACAGGCCTTCCAACGGCTAGTCGCGACATCCGATGCGGTGCTCAATAATCTGCGCGGCGACCAACCCGACAAGCTCGGCCTCACCTACGCCGCGCTCAAGAGCGCGAACCCGCGCATCGTTTGCGCGCATCTATCTGCCTACGGACGCGACAACGAGCGTCGAGCATGGCCCGGCTACGATTATTTGATGCAAGCCGAGACCGGCTATCTGCACGTCACCGGCGAGCCCGGCTCACCGCCCGCGCGGATGGGCCTCTCGATCGTCGATTACATGACGGGCATCACTACGGCGCTCGCTTTACTTGCAGCTCTCTTCGGTACTGGGCGTAGCGGCGTCGGACGCGATATCGATGTGAGCTTGTTCGATGTCGCGCTGCATCAGCTGTCTTACCCGGGAACTTGGTACCTCAATGATGGGCTCGTCACCGGACGCATGCCTCGCAGTGCGCATCCGACCGCCACACCCGTTCAGCTCTTTAAGACCGCCGACGGCTGGATCTTCATCATGTGTATGACGGAGAAATTCTGGCAGGAACTGATGAACGTGCTCGATGCACCGCACATCGCCAAGGACGCGCGCTTTTTTACAATGCCGCGCCGACGCGAACACCGCGAAGTTTTAACTCCGTTACTTGATGAGATCTTCGAGCGTGAAACCACGACGCAATGGCTCGCGAAGCTACAAGGCGTGCTTCCCGCTGCACCGGTTAACGACATGGCACAGGCCTTGAATAATCCCTTCCCGATTGCCTCCGGCATGATCCGCTCGACACCACACCCGCAGCGCGCGGATTTTCGAAGCTTCGCTAACCCGATCAAACTTGATGGCGAACGCCTACCCGCACGCTCTGCCCCCGCTCTTGGCGCCGATACCGATGCGGTACTTGAAGAGCTCGGTTATTCCGCTTCCGAAATCGAAGCGCTGCGACGACGAGGCATCACGTGAAACTCGACGGTATCCGCGTCGTCGATCTGTCGCAGTTCCTGCCGGGACCCCAGCTCACTTTGATGATGGCCGATCATGGTGCCGAAGTGATCAAGATCGAGCCCCCCGGTGAGGGCGAACCCGGTCGTCACATCGGATTACACGAAGGCGGTCACACCGTCTTCTTCCGCAACACGCAGCGCGGCAAAAAAAGTTTCTGCGTCAATCTCAAAACCGACGCAGGACGCGAGGCCGTGTTACGCCTCGCGGAGACTGCGGATGTCTTCGTCGAAGCCTTCCGACCCGGCGTCGTGGATCGACTCGGCGTCGGCTACG
>JBEAXT010000105.1:0-14932 GCA_041159695.1 Pseudomonadota bacterium | reverse complement strand
GCGAATCGGGAAGGCACCCCCGCGACACGGTCGTCGAAGCGTGAGCCTACGGCAATCAACAGGTCGCAATCGTCGACGGCATAGTTGGCGAAAGCGGCGCCATGCATCCCCAACATGCTCATAGAAAGCGGATGCGTCGTGTCGAATGCTCCGATCCCCATCAAGGTCGTAACGACAGGAATGCCGAATGAGGTGGCAAACTCGGTCAATGCATCGGAGGCGTCTCCGTTGATCGCGCCGCCACCGACGTAGAGCAGCGGTCTCTTACTCTCAGACAGCATCGCAAAGAAATCGGCAGCTTCGTCATCTTCGATACCGGCATGAGCAGTCGCAAAGAGTCGTTTCCGATATCCGGGAATGGGTAGAACGCCGTCACCTTTGAAGACACCTATCCAATTCTGAACGTCCTTGGGAATGTCGATGACAACAGGACCTGGTCGGCCGGTTCGGGCAATTTCAAAGGCCGTACGAATTGTCGCTTCGAGTTTGTCGGGGTCCGTTACCAAAAAAATATGTTTGGCGATCGACCCCATGATTGCGGGGACCGGCGCCTCTTGAAAGGCATCTGTACCGATGGCCGCTGTCGGCACCTGTCCGCAGATGACGATCATTGGTATCGAGTCGGCCATTGAGTCGCGGACCGGCGTGACGGTATTCGTTGCGCCCGGGCCGGATGTAACGAGACAGACACCTACTTTGCCGCTCGCGCGAGCGTAGCCCGCGGCCATGAACCCAGCGCCCTGCTCGTTGGCCGGAACAATCAACGGCATTTGCGGAAGATCGCGCTCGGACTGCGCTTGGTTGTACAAAAAAACGGCATCGTACGTGGGCAGGATGGCGCCGCCTGAGTACCCGAAAATCGCGGTTGTCCCCTCGTCAGCGAGCACCTGCACGATCATTTCGGCACCCGACATCGTCGAGCCGGCTCGCGGGTGAGGCGCGGGAATCTGTGACATGAGAACAACCAAATTGCGGGCGGGGGGCTATCCAGACTACCAGTTCGATTGTCCCGTGCAATATGCTCTACCCGTCATGCGCCACATCATCGCGATCAACCTTCAAAACGAAGCTGGAGCCCTCACTCGGGTCGCCGGACTATTCTCGACTCGGGGATATAACATTGAGTCCCTATCGGTCGCGGCGACTGATGATCCCACGGTCTCGCGTATCACTCTGGTGACCCGCGGGTCGGACTCCGTCATCCAACAAATCGTAAGTCAGCTCAATAAGCTCATCGATGTTGTATCGGTCGAAGATTTGACTCAGGGTGAACACATCGAGCGAGAACTGGCCGTCCTCAAGTTAAAAGTAAGACCCGAGCAGGCTGACGCCGTCCGAGGCTATGTCATTCGCGCTGGTGGTCGAGTCATTGACCCGGCAAGCGAAGGTTTCATCGTCGAATTGACAGCCAACGAAAACGAGATTGATAAATTCGTCATCGATCTCGGTAAGGGCGCCCAAATATTGGAGGTCGTCCGCAGCGGCGCCTTGGGTATCAGCCGCCTGAGCCGTTCGGCGCGATTGCGACAGGAGTAACACGTCGGACCGGCAGAGGTGCGCTGCACAAGTCAATGTGCCCTGCCGGAACTTTGTACCACTCGTCACGTCGGTTACGACGCGCCTCGATCACTTCCAAAAAGCTCGTGGAGTCGGTGCGGAGCAACTCGAGTTCAGTTCGCTCAGCCGTTGGGACGTCGGCTGCCAGACGAAAGCGTCGGATCGGCGTTCTCTCTGCGGCGGTCTTGTAGAAACCCAACGCTTCGGTACCGCGCGGCAGCGAGGCTAATAACTCCATCCCGCTAACGGCTCGCCCCACCACCGTGATGTTGCGGTCGAGTTGACGGGGCGCATGCCCGATGACCACATACAACTCGGCGCCGCTTCCGGAATCTGCGGCGGTATCACGCCCTACCCCGAGCGTGCCGTAGCAATGCGCAAGCCATATTCGACCCGCTTGCCGGTCCCCCGCCGCCCAGAATCCCTCGACGAACCCCGCCTCGGGCGCGAAAACGTCGCCATCGGGCAAGCGGTTAAACGCGACTTCGGATGTCCAGCTCCGCTCGAACTCTGGCGATAATTTTGATGCTGCGCCGATAAGCGGTTTTTTCCCGTCCGGATCGCCCCACTGCGTGACAAAATTATCCTGAACACGGTTGATGCTAAGGCCATCAAACCAGCTTGCACGCGCCAAAGCGCGGATGTTTTCAACGTGACGAGGCGCGAAAGTAGGAGACAACTCCAAGATGACTCGACCGGCATCGAGGTCCATATAAATCGTGCGCTCTGGATCGAGGCGACGCCATTCTTCGGGCTTCGAGGCAGCCAACACCGCAGCAACAGTCGAGGGCTTCCGCGCTACGGTGAGCAGTCCCCTTTCCGGAAACAGCGGTGTGCCACGGGTTCCGAAAAATGTCTCTTCGAGCCCAAAACTATCGGGAGTGACTCGATAGGTCACTTCGGCAGAAACTCGCTGACGAAATATCGCGCTGTCAAAGCGACAGTCTTGCCGACGAACTCGCGCGACAAAGACGGCATCTGCCTCGCGAGTCCAGCGGATTTTGCACCCTTCTGGAAAACCTTGAAGTCCGGCTTCCTCTGGAGAGCCTGCGGTAGCGAGTTTCTGAAATCGGACCGGATCCGCCTCAAAATTTGCAAGTCCGAGCTCGCTCGGAATCACAAACGATCGCATGACATTCTGTCTGCGACTCGCGCTCTGATCGAATACGTAAAGCTTTTGTTGCCAAGGCTGCGCGGAGTCGAGCGCATCGCGTGAGATCTGGTGATAGAGCACGTATTCCCCGAACCGCGGCAGATCGACTCTGACAATCTTGTGATGGAGCAGCATCCTGCGCTCACCGGAACTATCGGTCGGATCGGTCACCTCGCCGGAGTAACGCCCTGTGAAATTCTCGAGGAGTTCGGTCAACTCGCTTTCAAGGTCGGGTACCGAGGTGGCGTTTGCCGAAAGTGCCACGGACGATAGCGACAACGCTGCGGAGATAATCAAGCCCAGTGCGCATTTCATGGATTCATTCTAGCCTGATAGGCTCACGCTCATGAATATCGATGCCAAGCGAAAATCGCTCGCTGGCGCTCTAGTAGCGCCTCATAAATCGACGGGCAAAGAGGCCGTAGTTCGCGTCGGCCGAGAAACTCAGGGCCGGGGCGGCAAGGGGGTCACCGTGATAACAGGCTTGCCTCTGGCCCCTTCAGCGCTCGAAGACCTCGCCAAACAATTCAAGAAACGCTGCGGAAGCGGCGGCACGGTGCGTAATGGCGTGATCGAGATTCAGGGCGATCATCGCGATCTGCTGGTCACAGAGTTGACGCGTCTCGGCTGGACGGCAAAGCGCTCCGGAGGCTGACTCCGAACCGGGAGAACCAATCCACGGCACTTTGAAATGCAGGCAATGCGTCTTCAGCACGATAAGACGCCCGATAGTCTGCGTAAAAACCGTGTTGAGCCTCGGGATAGACATCGATGCGAGACAGCTTTGCAGCGGCCGACGAGCTGGGCGTCGCCAGCGCTGCGGTCATGCGCTCGACGGAACTCAACGGTATTCCGCCATCACGGCCTGCGTAGAGTCCGAGTACGGGCGCCTTGAGCGCGGCCGCCACATCGACAGGATGTTTCGGCTGCAACGCGCTCGGCTGACCCAATACACGCCCGTACCATGCAACGCCTGCCGCAATCTCTTTAGAGTGTGCGGCATACAGCCAGGTGATTCGGCCACCCCAACAGAATCCTGTAATTCCGACTTTCCCGGTAGCGCCCTCACGGCGAGCCCACTGCACGGTGGCATCGAGATCTGCCATCACTTGTTGATCTGGAACTTTTGAGACGATGTCCCGCATCAACGCTTGGATGTCCGGTAATGAAGCAGGATTTCCTTGTCTAGCGAAGAGCTCCGGAGCGATCGCCAAGGCGCCGCGTTTTGCGAAGCGCCGACAAATATCCCGGATATGTTCGTGAACGCCGAAAATTTCCTGTATGACGAGAACCACAGGAAGGTTGTCGCCGCGTAACGGACGTGCAAAGAATGCGGGCACCTCTCCGTCGACAACGGGAATGCGCGTCTCCCCCGTCTCGAGTCCCGATGCATCCGTGCTGATGGTCGTCGCACTGATGGGAAGCGCTGCAGCCGCGAATCCTCCTGCGAGTGCCGTCGTGACGAAGGTCCGACGATCGAGTATTTCGAGAGGCCGAAGACTGCGTAGGTCGGTCATTGACGTTGGCCAGCGGCCTCGATCGGAATGAGCACTTCGTTTCGACGCATGAACCAAGGCATGAAAGGCGCGTCGTAACGCGCGATGATCGCGCTGTCGCCGGACGTGGCGCGTAACCCCTTACGGACGAGCAATGCACGGAGATCACGTTCGTGCTCGCGAAAATTTTCTTCGGTCCAGCGGCCGGAATAACGCCAAACAGCCACCGTGCGTGCAGGTACCTCGCGAATCGTAATTCGAGAATCGACCGGCTTCGGCACTGTCTCTCGATTGAACTTTCGAGGAACTACGAAGCCGACGCGATAGACGCCGTCGACACTCGCCTGCTCGACCGGCGCTGTCATCGCAATTTTTTGACCACCGGCTTCTCGAGCCTGTTCGACAGGGGCCGTCATGGCGATTTCGGTCTGACTCGTATTGGCGCCGCTGATGTAGCGGAATAGCCGGCCGAATGCGACATTCCCCGCATTCATGAACCCAGACTCGACTTCTGTTTCAGCAATGAGGTAAGGCGAGTACTCGCGGAGCTCGTAAGCGCCTTCTTGCTCGATGACTCGATATTCAGGGATTTCTATGGCCATGACTGAACGTGGTGCGATGATGGAGAGCAGTGATACAAGCGTCACCGCAAGAATACGTCGCATCAGAGCACCTCGAAGAGGCCCGCAGCCCCGATACCGCCCGCAACACACATGGTAGTCACGACATACTTGACCCCGAGTCGTTTGCCGGCGAGCAAAGCATGGCCAACGAGTCGCTGACCACTCATGCCGTAGGGGTGTCCGATGGCGATTGCTCCACCGTCAATATTCAGACGGTCGTCGGGTATCCCCAAGCGATCGCGACAGTACAAGACCTGAACCGCGAAGGCTTCGTTGAGCTCCCAAAGACCGATATCTTCGATCTTTACCCCGGCGCGCTTGAGTAGCTTCGGAACGGCAAATACCGGGCCGATACCCATTTCGTCCGGTTCGCAGCCGGCGACTGCAAATCCGCGAAAGATGCCGAGCGGTTTAGCGCCGCATCGCGCTGCCTCAGTCGCGCTCATCACCACGCAGGCTCCCGCGCCGTCGGAAAACTGACTCGCATTCCCGGCTGCGACTGTTCCCCCAGGCGTTGCAGATTTGATCTTGGCGATCGCCTCGACGGTCGTGCCTTCCCTCAACCCTTCGTCTTGCGAGAGTGTGACCTCGCGGGTGAAGAGCTTTCCGCCCGCCGACTGATCGATACCCGCCATCCGGACAGTAATCGGCGCGATCTCAGCATCAAAATGTCCAGCCGCTTTGGCCGCACATGCACGCTGCTGACTTCGCGCACCGTACTCGTCCTGACGTTCACGGGAAATCCCGTAGCGCGCCGCGACAGTTTCGGCGGTCTGCAACATGGTGTGATAGACCGCCGGCTTGTTCTTGAGCAACCACGCTTCCGTCAGCATATGGCGGTTGGCTTCCGCCTGAACGCAGGAGATGGACTCAAGGCCGCCAGCCACAAAGACATCCCCTTCGTCAGCAATAACTCGCTGAGCGGCGAGCGCGATCGCCTGCAGTCCGGATGAGCAAAACCGCGCTACGGTCAGCCCGGGTACGCTGACGGGTAACCCCGCGCGCAACGCAGCCTGCCTTGCAATGTTGAGGCCCGTCGCACCTTCCGGGTTCCCGCAGCCCATGATCACGTCGTCGATCGATGCAGGATCGATTCCCGCTCGCTCCACGGCAGACTTGATGACATGCGCACCCATCGTTGCGCCATGAGTCAGGTTGAGCGCCCCTTTCCAACTTTTGGCGAGAGGCGTACGAGCCGTGGAAACGATGACGGCCTCTCGGCCTTTTACGACGGAGCTCATACGGCACCTCCCGTGAACGATCGACCCTCTGACGCCAAACGCTCGATAAGTGCTGCCGGTTTCCAAAACTCGGCGTCCCCTCCAGGTTGATTCGCGAAACGCTGCATGCGGCGTGACACCTCATAAAGGGTTTGGGAATCGGCGTAATGCATCGGGCCCCCACGCCAAATGGGAAAGCCGTAACCCATCAAATAAACAATGTCGATGTCCGAAGCACGTTGTGCGATCTTTTCATCGAGAATTCGCGCCGCTTCATTGACTAACGCATATACAAGGCGGT
The DNA here is from genome assembly GCA_041159695.1 of Pseudomonadota bacterium. Taxonomy (GTDB): domain Bacteria; phylum Pseudomonadota; class Gammaproteobacteria; order Steroidobacterales; family Steroidobacteraceae; genus UBA964. The sequence goes on along the minus strand of JBEAXT010000105.1, from coordinate 8,582 downwards.
CGACGATCTCGCGATCGTCGAGTTTGCGCAGTGGCGTTCCGGCCGCTTTTCGCGCTTCGTCGATCATCGATGCCACCACTGCCGAGGGATATGCCGTCCGGTCACCCTTTTTGTAGTCGTACCATCCCGCCCCCGTCTTTTGTCCGAAGCGTCCGAGCTCGCAGAGCTTGTCCGCGATCACTTGCCGCGTTTTAAGAGACCCTTCAGCGTACTGACGCTTGCGAATATGCCAGCCGATATCATTGCCTGCGAGGTCACCCATGCGGAACGGCCCCATCGCAAAGCCGAACTTCTCGATCGCGCGATCGATCTGCTCGGGGCTTGCGCCTTCATTGACCATCTGCATCGCTTGCGCAGAGTAATGATGGATCATGCGATTGCCGATAAAGCCATCGCACACACCGGATACGACCGCGGTTTTCTTGATTTTCTTAGATAGCGCCATTGCGGTCGCGAGTACATCCGGGGCTGTCTTGGCTCCACGAACGACTTCGAGTAGGCGCATCACGTTCGCAGGACTGAAAAAGTGCAGTCCGATGACATCCTGTGGGCGTGACGTAAAACCCGCGATCTGATTGACGTCTAGCGTAGAGGTGTTTGTCGCGAGAATCGCTCCTTGTCGGATCGTCGAATCCAAGGTGCGAAATACTTTTTCTTTCACACCCATCTCTTCGAAAACGGCTTCGATGACGAGGTCGACATCCTTGATTGCCGGATACTCGAGAACGGGGGTCAGTAGCGCCATACGAGATGCCATCTTGGCGGCGTCGAGCTTGCCTTTTTTGACTTGGCTTTCGTACACCTCGCGGATTCGTCCGACGCCGCGGTCGAGCGCTTCCTTATTGAGTTCGAGTAAACGGACCGAAATACCTGCATTCAGAAAATTGATGGCGATGCCGGTTCCCATCGTACCCGCACCGATGATGGCGACGCTTTTTACGTCTCTCGACTTCGTGTCGGAAGGAACGTCATCGACACGCGATGCTGCTCGCTCCGCAAAAAACACGTGCCGCAACGCGGCGGATACCGGGCCATCCATGAGCTGTTTGAAGAGTCGCCCCTCTTCAGCCAGTCCTGCATCAAAGGAGTTCTCCGCTCCAAACTGGACAGCATCGATGATTGAAATCGGCGCTGGATATTCTTTGAATGCGACCTTCGCCGTATTTCGCGCGAACTGACAGATCGCCTGGATATCAGGTTCACGAACTTTTAGATCGCGAGCCCGAGGCAGGGTCTTGCCGGACTTGAGTGCGGCAGCAGACGTCTCGGCGACAGCCACGGCTGCATCGACGAGCCCAGATTCGACAACTTGATCGAAAAGCGGTGATTTGCTGAACAGCGCCACCGAAAGGGGCTCGCCAGACAGCATGACATTCAACGCGCCTTCGACACCGATCAGTCGCGGAAGGCGTTGCGTTCCACCCGCTCCGGGCAGTAACCCTAACTTGACCTCGGGCAGACCTACTTTGGCGGTCGTGAGCGCAACGCGATGGTGGCAACTCATGGCAAGCTCGAGTCCACCGCCCAACGCCATACCCTCAATAGCGGCAACAACCGGCTTCGGCATTTGCTCGAGGAATGCATTGAGAGTCCAAAGCGAGGGACCGCGCCGCATATCTGGACCACCAAACTCGCGGATGTCCGCGCCGGCGCTAAATGTTGCGTTGGAGCCGGTCAAGATAACGCCATCGACAGCATGATCGGCGCCGGCGCGCTCCAGTGCAGCCAATAAGTCACGCCGTAGCGGAAAACCCAGACTGTTAACTGGCGGGGCCTGAAAGGCGATCACCGCTATGCGTCCGCGGATCGAGTAATCCACTTTAGTCATGATTAATATCCCTCTTATTTCTCTTGCAGCCCGCCTGTCAGCACGATGCGCATGGCAGCTTCAACGGAAAGCTCTGTCGGCTGTATGCGGTCGCGAGGCAGATAGAGCGTGTAACCGCCTATCTGATAGCTCATCGGTAAATAAACGGCGACGAGCGATGTATCTGTTCCAATCCCGGGAAGCTTGGCGTTTTCCTGAGTGACGAATCCGATCACCCGACCCGGTCCGAAATCGACCATCACTACCCGTTGTAGATCGCCGCGGGCTTCGCCGACTCGAACGAGCTTAGTGAGGTCGCGCAGCGCCGCGAAAACCGTTTTGACCACTGGCACACGGAGCAACAGGCTTTCACCCAACTCGAAGAGTCGGCGAACGACGTAGGCATTGACCAACAAGCCGACGATGATGAGAAGGAAAAATCCGGCGATCAGCCCCATCCCCGGGCGGTAGAGCGCGGACGGCAGCAGCCACTTAAGAGGGCCCGAGAGCAAAGACTCGGCAGTGACGCCCAGCCAATAGACAAAGTAAAGGGTGAGGCTGATCGGTAAAATCGTCAGCAAGCCCTTAAGAACGATGCGACCGAGGGTCTTCATTAGGTGGAGATCTCCTGACCTCCAGTATACCCGGGGGTATCATCCATCGTCGCGTTACTCGGTCACGTACCGTCCGGATGTCTCAACACCATGTACCTCCCCTCCGTATTTTCAGAAGCAGATACCCGTGTCATCGAACAGTTTGTCGACAGACATCCTCTCGCGACCGTCGCGTTGGTGGCCGACGGGCGCCCCCATATCGATCATGTACCCTTCATGAGACTCGCCGGCCTGGGCAGAGGCGATCGACTTATCGCCCATGTTGCAAAGGCTAACGAAACCTGGAGGTTAATCGCCCAGAATCCTTCAGCGCTTTTGGTTTTCAGCGGCGCATCGGCTTACGTTTCGCCCTCGTTCTATCCGAGTAAAGGCGTCACTCACGAAGTTGTTCCGACCTGGAACTATGTCAGCATCCACATCAGCGGAATCCTGAGCGTCTCGCATGACGAGAGCGAGAAGCGACGCGTTGTCGATCAACTCACCCGAAGAATGGAGTCCGACCGACCGGCGCCCTGGTCTATCGATGATGCCCCGCCGCGCTATATCGAAAAAATGCTTTCGGGGATCGTCGCGCTCTCATTTGAAATTGAGAAGGTCGACGCAAAATTTAAAGCGAGTCAAAATAAGAACAAAACCGATATTGCGGGCGTTGTAAAAGGCCTTTCATCTGATTCTTTGACTCAAGATGCAGCAATGGTCGCTGCTCGTCTATCGAATATCACCGATTGACTCGGGGTAAAGCCCTCTAACGAATTTTCGACGGGCTATTGATCATCCCGTCACCGTTCGCATAACCTGCCAGAAATCCTGAAAAATCATTCGAGGAATGCATGTCACGCGACTCCAGATCGTCACCTCATGATCCCGCCACCCAGCAGAGTCGGGGTCTCGCCCGAGCACTGGATGTCGTCGAGCGCGCCGGCAATCGTCTTCCTGATCCAGCAGTACTGTTCTTGCTTCTCATGGTCGTTGCCTGGGTCGTAAGCGCTCTTCTGTCAGATATTAGCTTCAGCGAAATCGATCCCCGAAGCGGGAAACCGTTAGAGATTCGCAACCTTTTGGCTGGCGAGTCTCTCACTGCCTTTATGGCTACGATGGTCGCGACGTTCACGAGCTTTCCACCTCTCGGCGTCGTACTCGTAGCGATGCTAGGACTAGGGGTTGCGGAACACACCGGTTTCATCAACGCGATGTTGCGAGCCGCTATGGCGGTTACGCCACGCCAATTGCTCACCCCAGCACTTATCGCGGTAGGCATCTTGAGTCACGTGGCTGTCGATGCCGGGTATGTGTTGGTAATCCCGTTAGGTGCCGTCATTTTTTATGCTGCAGGACGCCATCCGCTCGCGGGAATCGCCGCGGCATTCGCGGGTGTTTCAGGCGGGTTCAGCGCGACGCTTGGCGTACCGTCCAGTCTCGATCCGCTCCTTGCAGGGCTCACACAGACTGCAGCGCATCTTGTCGACCCTACGGTAGTCGTCAATCCACTCAACAATTTCTACTTCACGACAGCGTCATCGGTGGTCATTATTCTTTTGGGCTGGGCGCTGACCGATCTTGTAATCGAGCCACGCCTGAAGAACACCGCCGTAGACGGTGATCCGTCCAATCTGCCGAGCCAAGAGCCCCTGCAGAATTCTGAGCGACGTGGACTGCGTTATGCCTTGATCGTCGCCGTGATTGCCGGTGCGTTGTTTGCACTCACGTTGTTTCCCGACGATACGCCGTGGGCTGCGGCACCCAATGCAGAGGGGAAACGGTTGCTGCTCGCCTCCGGAGCGCCGCTGATGCAATCGATAGTTCCCATTATCTTCATCGGGTTTCTACTTCCCGGAATCGCGTACGGATTAGCAGCCGGCAGCGTTAAAACTCATCGAGATGTGGTCGCAGGAATGACAAAAGCGATGTCGGGCATGGGCTATTACATCGTTATGGCTTTCTTTTGCGCGCAGTTCATATACGCCTTCGGCCAATCCAACCTCGGTGCATTGCTCGCAATCAAGGGTGCGAATGCTTTACGTGAGGCCGCACTCCCACTCGGTGTTACGCTCGCGGGGATTATTTTGCTCACGAGTCTCGTTAATTTATTAGTCGGCTCCGCATCTGCGAAGTGGGCTCTTATCGGTTCGATTATGGTGCCCATGCTGATGCAACTCGGAGTTTCACCCGACCTCACTCAAGCGGCGTACCGTGTCGGCGACAGCTCCACCAACATTATTACGCCGCTTCTGCCCTACTTTCCGCTAATCGTCGTGTTCTGTCGTCGCTACGTGCAGAGCGCTGGCATCGGTACGCTCGTGGCGTTGATGTTGCCGTACTCGATAACGTTCATCGTCGGATGGACCGCATTCTTGCTCGTATTTTGGGGGCTCGATCTACCGCTCGGTGTCGGCGCAAGCTACGAGTATTCGCCGCCCGGAGCATCGGCGTCGAAATAAAGCGGCAGTAGTCGTTCAGTCTTTGAAGAAGGGCTCGACGATGCCCTTTCGGGTGATCGTCAACGGCTTTCCACGACGGTCGAGGGTATTTCCGATGGTGGTTCGAATCCATCCCTGAGAAATGCAGTATTCCTCGACGTTGTTGTACTCGACGCCGTTCAAGCGTATCCCAACGTTTCTGGCAAGGATGGCCTCATCATAAAAACGGCTATTCGGATCCACACTAAGACGATCCGGAAAAGTTTGCGGCGTAACGTCATTCATGGGGGCGATGATAGCTCAAGATCATGGCTCGTTCCTTCTAGTAGGAAAATACGCCAATCAGCAATCAAACTATTAGATGCGCGGTGCACTCATAGCAGCAGTTGAAAAAACAACGTGTCTCGCTCTGGGAAGTCGTACGTCATCGGTAGTGCAGATCTATCGATTTGCACAAAACCAACAGACCGATAAAACGCATGGGAACGAACAGCTGCAGATGGAGTATCCAGAATGATCTGGGCGACGCCTTTGCTTTTTGCAGACGCTATGAACCTCTCGTAGAGCGCCATCGCAACGCCGCGCCCCTTTCCGCGGTACGGCTCAGCCACAAAAAACTTTTTCATGACGCCAAGATCGTCTCGCAAGCGCATCAAACCGATAGTGCCGACGATCGTTCCCGTCGAGTTTTCAGCCACCAGGAATGCCCCGCCCCGCGCACCATAGTGTGCGTCGATGTCAGTTAGATCTTTCTGATCGCGGATCGAGAGGTTGAGGTGGAATTCGTCGTTCTGGATTCCGAGGACAAGCGCGACAGCGCCCTCCGTATCCGCTTTACAAAACTCCCTAACAATGACGTGCTCGTTCATATCTTTCGATTGCTGCTCAGCGAGTTACTGAGTGTACCCGTGCCCATGAATTGTCCGCTCTTTTTCATATGTGCCACTCGGTTATTCACCGATTCCGTTAGCGTGTTCAACCGGCGTTTTGCTCTCCGACTCCCGCCAGTGTTAGCGGTAGACAGGTGATAGAGCGAAGATTACCCTTCCCTCAGATGAGCCCGTATCTCTACATTGTCCCCATATTCTTCCTCATGATCGCGACGGAGTACTGGCTTTCGCGGGTACGAGGGCGTGAGCTGTACAGATTTCAGGATACGGTAACGTCCTTAAATGCAGGTCTCGTAAGCCAGTTTGTCAATGTGATGGGTGGGGCCTTCAGTGTGTATATGTACTCACTGATGGTTGCTCAATTTGGGCTGTTCACCTGGAGCCCGAGCAATATTGCAGTATGGATTGTTGCACTTGTTTTATATGACTTTTGTTATTACTGGGTGCATCGCGCAGGCCACGAGGTGAATCTTTTCTGGGCGTCTCACGTCATTCACCATAGCAGCGAGGACTTCAACCTTGCGACGGCTCTACGTCAGTCAGCAACAGGATTCTACTTTAAGTGGGCGTTTTACTTTCCCCTGGCGATCCTTGGTATACCGACAAAAGTGTTTGTCGTCGTTGCACTCATCGATCTCCTATATCAATACTGGGTCCATACCCAACTCATTGGTCGACTAGGCGTTATGGAGCGTTTTCTCGTTACACCGTCGAACCATCGTGTTCACCATGGACAGAACGATTACTGCATTGATAAAAATTACGGTGGGATATTTAGTATTTGGGATCAACTTTTTGGTACCTATGCGGATGAACGGACTGATGAGCCTGTCGTATACGGAGTTCGCAAGCCGCTACGAAGCTGGGACCCGGTCTGGGGCAATATCCATCATTACTTTCTGATCGGTCGGCTAGTGCGTACCGCTCAGACATGGCGTGAACGACTCACGCACGTTTTTGGTCCTCCGCGCGGCGTTGTACATCTTGAAGCAGTGAGCGAGAGGCCTTTTGTTGCTTCCGATTTTTCTCCGTTTGAGACTCCGTACACATCACGCATGAAGATTATTGGCGGGCTCTCGACTGTTCTGGGCACAGCGATGCTGATGCTCCTGTACATCATTGATTCAAAGATTTCGCTCGAACAGAATCTGGCCTACTCAGCGTTGATGCTGGGATTTTTCAGTTTTGTCGGGCAGCTTTGGATGCGCCCTAAGATGATGGGTTCGCGTCGTTAATACGCTCGCGATCACCGACTCGGTTCTCTTCGCCGCAACCGCTTACGTTGCGACGTTTGCTCCGCGAAATCCCTTGTTTCGGCTTTCGTCCGCGCTGTTTGCTATGGCGGCGTTGGTGGGAGCGCTTAAGTTTTCTGGGTATTACGTGAACGACCCGCTACACAGGTTCGTATCACTGATAGCCGGCGTCGCGGGGTTTCCCGCATTGGCAATCTCAATGGCAATGATAGAGCGGAAAGCCACTTCCCAATGGTGGTCTTCTTTTCTAATCGTGGCGGTATGTGCGGGGGTCGGTATTTTGACCGTTATGGCGACAGGCAGCCGGGCATATCTCAATACAGTGTCCGTGCTATCCACTCTTTGTGTCGTCGTTGCATGCTGGCGTCAGCGTTATCAAGTCGGGGTTGTATCAGCAGCTATCATGCTGATCGGGCTGATCTTATTCGCCACCAAACAACCTGCCGGTTTCAATGTGTTGCATCCTGCTGATTTCTTACATCTTGCGCTCGCAGCCGGGTGGCTTGGACTAAGCGGTTTCTGGAAATCACACGCTGATTAGTAACGACGTAAGAACGTCACTAACCCCGCTTCTCGTACCATTCCCCACAGCAGAACGAAGTCTCGTCGCTAATATCGAGTGGGTGTCCACCCACGTCAGGCGCTTCTGTAGTCGATAGACGCTGCTGAAGGTTTTTTATTGTGTGGAAAGCCTACGTTTCCCGTACTGACGCTCGACTTTAGCGATCGTTACGCTGTAGTCGGCGTACCAAGTACTTTTCCCCTGCTGCTGGGCAGATGCATGATCGACATTGCGCTTCCAAGCTGCGATCGATTGCTCGGACTCCCAGTAGCAAACGGTGATCCCTACCCCATCATCCCCGCGGACGCTCTGCATGGAGATAAAGCCGGGTTGTGCATGAGCTAGCGCCTCCATTTGCGCTGCCATCGCGCGATACCCGTCGGCATCTTCGGACGTTCGAGTGCTGGTAAATATCACGACCCAAGATTCGGTCATCCGGTCACCCCGAGCGTCGAACGATCCTTCCAGTAAGCGAGCGCACCGATCAACAAACAAACGACCGCAACGATATCCGCAGTCACGACTCGAGTGATTTCCGTGTTGTAGCCTCCGATCATTCCAGCAATCACCAAGAAAGAAATGACGCTAACAGCACCGGCGATCAACGCGGCGAGTTGTAAGCCCGGACGAAACGCCGCATAGATTAGGAACGCACCGAGTACCCCAAACAGCACCGCCCGATGACGCATCAAGATCTCAAGATTAGGATCAGTAATTGTCACGCCATACAGTTCTTGAAGGCGGGAGACACTTAGCACACCGGTTAGGGGCAATAGGTGGATGATTCCGACGACGGTCAACATTGCAGATAGGATGTAACGCATGGCGCAAATCTGTATGAACTAGAAATAGAAGGCGAAATAGATCGTGGCTAATACGGCGATAGCGATTAAAGCCATCAGAAACCACTCAAAGTTTTTCATAAGTTGATTTTGGCAAATATTTCGTTTATCCGATACGCACAGGCAGAATTCTTTCGGAGCATAGACTATGAAAGTTAAAGTCTTTGAATTTTCGACTGACTACTGGAGTTGGGGTT
>JBEAXT010000179.1:0-3168 GCA_041159695.1 Pseudomonadota bacterium | reverse complement strand
TCAAGGCACAGGATATCGACATGGCAACCGGCAAGATTACCCAGATCATCGGCGCGGTCATCGACGTGGAGTTTCCGCGCGAATCGATCCCGAAGGTCTACGAAGCGCTGAAGCTCAAGGAAGTGGACCTCACTCTCGAGGTTCAGCAGCAGCTCGGTGACGGCATCGTCCGAACGATCGCGATGGGCGCCTCGGAAGGCCTCAAGCGTGGTCTCGAGGTCGAGTCCACCAACGCGCCCATTTCCGTTCCGGTCGGCAAGGCGACGCTCGGCCGCATCATGGACGTGCTCGGTACGCCGCAAGACAACCGCGGCCCCGTTGCCTCCAAAGAAAAGTGGTCGATCCACCGTCCGGCTCCTTCGTACGACGAGCAGGCAGGTGGGCGGGATCTTCTCGTCACGGGTATCAAGGTCATCGACTTGCTCGTGCCGTTCGCGAAGGGCGGCAAGATTGGTCTTTTCGGTGGCGCCGGTGTCGGTAAGACCGTGAACATGCTCGAGCTCATCAACAATATCGCCAAGCAGTACAGCGGCTTGTCCGTTTTCGCCGGCGTCGGTGAGCGTACTCGTGAAGGTAACGACTTCTATCATGAGATGGCGGAGTCGGGCGTTATCGATCTCGAGAAGCTCGAGAACTCGAAAGTGGCGATGGTGTACGGTCAGATGAACGAACCGCCGGGTAACCGCCTGCGCGTCGCGCTCACGGGCCTCACCATGGCCGAATACTTCCGTGACGAAGTGCGTGAGGACGGCGTGAAGGGCCGTGACGTGCTGTTCTTCGTCGACAACATTTACCGTTACACGCTGGCCGGTACCGAAGTGTCGGCGCTGCTCGGACGTATGCCCTCGGCCGTGGGTTATCAGCCGACGCTCGCCGAAGAAATGGGCGTGCTGCAGGAGCGCATCACTTCGACGAAGACCGGATCGATCACCTCGATCCAGGCGGTGTACGTCCCTGCAGACGACCTCACCGATCCCTCACCGGCGACGACCTTCGCTCACTTGGACGCCACCGTCGTGTTGTCGCGTCAGATTGCAGCGCTCGGCATTTACCCAGCGGTCGACCCGCTCGACTCCACAAGCCGTCAGCTCGATCCGCTCGTGGTCGGCGAAGAGCACTACAACACGGCTCGCGGCGTGCAGGCGGTACTGCAACGCTACAAAGAATTGCAGGACATCATCGCGATCCTTGGTATGGATGAGCTCTCCGAAGAGGACAAGCTCACCGTGTTTCGCGCGCGTAAGATCCAGCGTTTCTTGTCGCAGCCATTCAACGTGGCGAAGGTGTTCACGGGGCAGGACGGCAAGATCGTCCCGCTCAAGGACACCATCCGCGGCTTTAAGGGAATTCTCTCGGGTGAGTACGACCACCTTCCCGAGCAGGCCTTCTACATGGTCGGCTCGATCGACGAAGTGGTCGAGAAGGCGAAGACGCTGCAGTAACGGAAGGCATTCATGGCCGCAGACAGCACCATCCATTGCGACATCGTCAGCGCTGAGGGCGAGATTTTCTCGGGCCCAGCCAAGATGGTGTTCGTTCCTGCAGCGCAGGGTGAGATCGGCATCGCGCCGCGTCACGCCCCGCTGCTCACCCTGATCAAATCGGGGGAGGTACGTGTACAGACTCCCGACGGTCAGGAGCAGTTTTTCTTTGTCGGCGGCGGAGCGCTCGAGGTTCAGCCCAAAAAAGTGACGGTTCTCGCCGACACCGCGATTCGCGCTAAAGACATGGACGAAGCCGCTGCGCTCGAAGCCAAGCAGCGTGCCGAGGAAATTCTCAAGGGCAACATCGATAAGATCGAACAGGCCGAGGCCCTTGCACAGTTGGCGCGCGCAGCGGCGCAGCTCAAGATGATCCAGAAGCTACGTAAGATCAAAGGCTGAGGCACTTCGGTGCCGGCGCAGCGGGCAGGCACGGCATGAATACGTCGATCGTCATCCTTGCGGCGGGGCAGGGTAAACGGATGAAATCCGATTTGCCCAAAGTGCTGCAGCCTCTGGCGGGCAAACCGCTTTTGCGTCACGTCATCGATACGGCGGTCACGCTCAATCCTACTTCTTTGCACGTCGTCTACGGCCACGGCGGTGACCGCGTCCGTGAGACCCTTGCCGATGCGCCGGTTACGTCCTGGGTTCTTCAGGCTGAACAACTCGGGACGGGACATGCGGTACAGCAGGCTTTGCCGTCGCTGCGCGACGGCGAGATTGCACTCGTGCTTTACGGCGATGTTCCCCTCGTCCGTGCCGATACGCTGCGAACGCTGCTGACTTTTGCGGGTCCCGACACGATGGGCTTGCTGACGATCATGCTCGAGGATCCGACGGGCTATGGCCGCGTCCTCCGCGATGCGAACGGCCGCGTAGTCGGCATCGTCGAGCAGAAGGACGCAACGGACGAGCAAAGAAAGATTTGCGAGGGAAACACCGGGGTCATGGCGATCCCGGTCAAACACCTGCGGGGCTGGCTGGGTCGATTGCGCAACGCCAACGCCCAAGGCGAGTACTATCTCACCGACATCATTGCGATGGCAGTCGCGGACGGCATTAAAGTGGCGCCGCTCGTTGCGCCGACCGTCGCGGAGGTTCTGGGTGTGAACGATAAAGTGCAGCTCGCTGAACTCGAAGCGGAGCATCGCAAGACGCGGGCCCGAGAACTCATGATCGCCGGCGTGACTGTCGTCGATCCGGCGCGGATCGATGTACGCGGTACGCTGAAGACCGGACGGGATGTTTTCATTGACGTCAATGCGGTGTTCGAAGGCCGAGTAGTCCTCGGCGACCGGGTACACGTCGGACCTAACTGCGTCCTACGCGACTGTGAAATCGCGGCGGACGTCCGCATCAATCCAAACTGTGTCATCGAAGAGGCGAGTGTCGGAGCCGGGTCCATCATCGGACCCTTCGCCCGATTACGTCCGGGTGCCAAGCTCGCCGACGAGGTCCATATTGGTAACTTCGTCGAAGTCAAAAATTCCTCGATGGATTCGGGAGCGAAAGCCAATCATCTGGCTTATGTCGGTGATGCGACGGTCGGTGCGCGCGTCAATATCGGCGCCGGAACGATCATCGCCAATTACGATGGCGCCAACAAACACCACACCACCATTGGTGCCGATGCGCATACCGGCTCGAATTCGGTGTTGGTCGCGCCCATCACCATCGGCGAGGG
>JBEAXT010000087.1:0-22580 GCA_041159695.1 Pseudomonadota bacterium | reverse complement strand
TGCCGACCGACGTGCGTCCTTCGCAGGAAGACGCCAACAAGGCGATCGCTGACAAAGAGCGTCTGGTCAAGGAAGCCGAGGCTTATGCGAGCGGCATTCTGCCGGTCGCCGAAGGTAGTGCCTCTCGCCAACTGCAGGAGGCCGAGGCGTATCGCGCTCAAGTTATTGCGATCTCCGAGGGTGAGGCCGATCGCTTTCGGCAGCTCGTCACTCAGTACGAGAAGGCGCCCCGCGTGACCCGCGAGCGTTTGTACATCGAGGGTGTGGAGTCTGTGCTCTCCCGCTCGCAGAAGGTGGTTGTCGATACCAAGGGCAACAACCAAATGCTTTACCTGCCTCTCGATAAGTTGATCGAGCAGCAGCGTCGTAATAACGAGGCCGAAGTTTCCGTGGTCGCCCCGCGCGCGGGTGCAGCGGCCGCAGAGGAAGCGCCTGCGGATCCGCGGGCGAGAGTGGAGCGCTGATATGCCGCAGTCGATACAAAAAATATTTGGTGTGATCGCGGCGGTCGGCTTGCTGATCAGTCTGTGCACCTTCACGGTATCCGAGAACGAGCTGGCCGTCCGTAGTCAGTTCCGCGAAATCGTCGGCACGAATTACGAGCCCGGCTTGCACTTCAAGCTGCCCATCGACACCGTTCGAAAGTTCGAACGTCGTATCGTGTCGCAGAGCTTCGAGGGCGAGACCTTTTTGACGAGTGAAAACCGCGGACTCATCGTCGACTACTACGTCAAATGGCGCATTAAAGACGCCGGACGCTACGCGCAGTCGTTCGGTAACGACCCGGGTGCGGCAGGCCAGCGCTTGTCGGATATCGTCAAAGACGGCATCAAGAATGCCGTCGCGCAGCGCACCCTCCAGGAGATCGTTTCGGCCGAGCGTACGGCGTTCACCGGCGACATGTTCGATCGCGCGAGCAAAAGCGCCGAGAGTCTCGGTCTCGAGCTCATCGATACGCGCGTCCAAAAAATTGGTCTCCCGCCGGATGTCGAGTCCCGCGTGTACGCGAGCATGCAACAGAGCTTCAGCCGTCTTGCGCGCCAGTTGCGTGGTGAGGGTGAAAAAGAAGCGCTACGCATTCGTGCAGAGGCGGATCGCAAGCGCACCGAGATCCTCTCGATCGCTGCGCGTGATGCGCTCAAGATCCGTGGTGATGCCGACTCCAAAGCGGCTGCAACGTACGCCGCCGCTTATGGGCGCAACCCTGAGTTCTACTCGTTCTATCGGAGCATTCAGGCGTACAAGAATTCGCTCGGTAAGGAAGGGGACATCATGGTGGTCTCGCCCGACAGCGATTTCTTCAAGTACATGCGCAACCCGAACGCCGGCACGCGCTGATCCTGCGTTCTACGATGTCCGCGGGTCGTTTCGTTGTCGTGATCGGCACCCAGTGGGGTGACGAGGGCAAGGGCAAGATCGTCGATCTGCTGACCGAGCGTGCGTCGGCCGTCGCCCGTTTTCAGGGTGGGCATAACGCCGGTCACACGCTCATCGTCGGCAGCGAAAAAACGGTTCTGTCGCTCATCCCCTCTGGCGTACTCCGCGCGAACGTCACCTGCTTCATCGGCAACGGCGTCGTCTTGTCGCTGGAGGCGCTGCTCCGAGAAGCAGACATGCTGGTGGCTCGTGGTGTCCCCGTTTTCGAGCGGCTGCGCATCGCACCGAATTGTCCGCTCATCCTGCCCTCGCACGTGGCCCTTGATCGCGCCCGCGAGCAAGCTCGAGGCGTGAACGCGATCGGCACCACCGGTCGCGGCATCGGTCCGGCATACGAGGATAAGGTGGCGCGTCGGGCGCTACGCGTAGCCGATCTTTTCCAGCGTGAACGCTTCGCGTCGAAGCTCGGCGAGATCCTCGATTTTCACAATTTCGTGCTTCAGCACTATTTCAAGCTGCCGCCCGTCGATTTTCAGGCGACGCTCGATAGTCATCTGTCGATGGCGGAGCGAATCAAGCCGTTGGTCTGCGACGTCACCAACGAGTTACAAAAATTACGCGATGTCGGTGCGAACGTCATGTTCGAAGGCGCTCAAGGCGCGATGCTCGACGTCGATCTCGGCACTTATCCCTTCGTCACCTCGTCAAACACGACGGCGGGCTTTGCTGGAACGGGTACGGGTCTCGGGCCGCGGAACTTCGATTACGTCCTTGGCATCGTGAAGGCCTACACCACCCGAGTCGGTGCGGGCCCATTTCCCACCGAACTCTTCGATGAAACCGGCGAGCATCTGCAGCGTGTGGGCCAGGAGTTTGGTGCCGTAACCGGTCGCCGCCGCCGATGCGGTTGGTTCGATGCGGTGGCCCTGCGCCGATCGGTCATTCATTCGAGTGTGTCGGGTTTGTGCATGACTAAGCTCGATGTACTCGATGGGCTCGACGCCATCCGCGTTTGTGTCGGCTATCGGGCCGCCGGCGTCGTCTCGCGCGAGCCACCACTTTTGGTCGACGGGTTTGCCGATGTCGAACCCGTCTACGAGGACCTTCCCGGTTGGAAAGGCACGACGTTCGGTGTCACGCGAGAAGCGGATCTACCCGTACAGGCGAGCGCGTACTTGCATCGCATCGAGGAGCTCGTCGGCGTACCCATCGATGTAATTTCAACCGGTCCCGATCGCGATCAGACTATTATCCGTCGTCACCCGTTTGGGTGAGGACCAGCGAGAGGGGCATGACCCATGCGTGAATTCGACATCGTCGTGTTCGGTGCCACGAGTTTCGTGGGTCGAATTTTGTGCCGCTATCTCCTCGATACCTACGGTAACGATGGCAGCCGGTTGCGTTGGGCGATTGCGGCCCGCTCGGCGGCTCGGCTCGCTGAGCTGAAGCATGAACTCGATGGCGCAGCGAGCGGACTGCCGGTCATCGTCGCCGATGCGGCAGATGAAAACGCCATGCGCTCTTTGGCGGTTCGCACGAAGGTGGTGGTATCGACCGTCGGCCCTTACGCTTTGTACGGCGAGCCGCTTGTCAAAGCCTGCGCTGAGACCGGTACCGATTACTGCGACCTCACCGGCGAGGTTCAGTGGATTCGCCGGATGATCGAGCGCTACGACGGTGCTGCCAAGGCGAGCGGCGCCCGTATCGTTCACTGTTGTGGTTTCGATTCCATCCCGTCCGACTTCGGCGTCTTTTTTCTTCAGCAGGAGGCGCGCAAGCGTTTCGGCCGACCGGCGAGTCACATCAAGATGCGCGTTCGCGCGATGCGCGGCGGATTTTCGGGGGGAACGGCCGCCAGTCTGCTCAACGTCGCCAAAGAGGTTCGGAGTAACCCGGCGCTGCGCAAAGAACTCGCCAATCCATACTCGCTATGTGTGGGTCTGCCTGCGGGCGCGAGTGTGCGGCAACCGAATGTTTCGTCGGCCGTCTACGATGCAGACTTCAAATGTTTTGTTGCGCCCTTTGTGATGGCTGCCATCAACACCCGAATCGTCCATCGCAGTAACGCCTTGAGTGGTTACGCGTACACCCGCGACTTCCGCTACGACGAGGCGGTGTCGACGGGCCGCGGCATGAAGGGCCGCCTTGCAGCGACCGGCGCTGCGGTCGGTCTCGGAGCATTCATGGTGGCGAGTGCGCTCGGTCCAACGCGCACGCTACTCGAGCGCTTCGTGTTGCCGAAGCCGGGTGAGGGGCCGAGCCCCGAGGCGCAGTTGAAGGGTTTCTTTGATCTGCGTTTTTTCGGGCGAACGGATGACGGCCGGGTGATTCGCGCCAAGGTCACGGGCGATCGTGATCCCGGTTACGGATCGACCGCAAAGATGCTTGGTGAGGCCGCCGCGTGTTTGGCGTTCGATGTGCAAAAAACAGAGAGGACGGGCGGATTTTGGACGCCCTCGGTTATTTTTGGAGAGCGGCTGTTGTCGCGGCTCGTCTCGCGAGCCGGGCTGACATTCGAGATCGCCGACTGATTAATCGTTCGATCTTCAGTATGGTGCCCGGGAGAGGACTCGAACCTCCACGGTGTTACCCGCTAGTACCTGAAACTAGTGCGTCTACCAATTCCGCCACCCGGGCAAGGTGGGCCGCGTAACTTACGCAGCACCATGAGGACTGTCAATTGAAGTCACGAAAATCGAGCCGAGGGTCTCGCCTCGGCAACCGGACACCCCGTGACGATCGCTCACGTCACGGCCGTAGCAGTATCGGAACCATGGAAGGCGTGGTTTCGGCGCATCGCTCCGGTTTCGGATTCGTACGGGTCGAGGGGCAAGAGGAAAGTGTGTTCTTGCCGCCTCCGCAAATGGCGGGGCTGACCTCGGGCGATCGTGTTCGAGTTCGGGTTCAGCGAGCGCGTGATGGCCGACTCTCCGGTGAGATGGAGAAAATTCTCTCCCGAGGCGTCACGGCATTTCTCGGTACGGTCGAGGCGGTCGGGCGTACGCTCTTCGTCCACTCGGTTGATCGTCGACTCAGCCTGCGTTGTCTCGTACCGCAGGACAAACTCGCTGGCGCGCGAACGGGTGACTGGGTCATCGCGCGCATCACGCGATACCCCGAGGCGCACCGCAGCGCGATGGCCGAGGTGGTCCGACGCCTCGATCCCGAGCGACCACTCGAAATGGCAACCGAAACCGCCATTGCGCGCCATGCGTTACCGGTGGAGTTTCGACCGGCGGCACTTCAGGAGGCGGAGGCCTACGGTGAGCGTATCGATCCGCGCGAGGCGAGGGGTCGGATCGATCTGCGCGACATGCCGCTCGTGACGATCGACGGCGAGGATGCCCGAGACTTCGACGATGCGGTGTATGCCGAATCGCATGCGAAGGGATATCGACTCGTCGTTGCGATCGCCGATGTGAGTCACTACGTTCGTTCGGGGTCCGGGCTCGACGTCGACGCGCTCGAGCGTGGCACCTCGGTGTACTTTCCCAATCGTGTGTTGCCGATGCTGCCGACGGCACTCTCGAACCACTTGTGTTCTCTCGAACCGGAGGTCGATCGGCTCTGTTTCGCGGCTGACATGCTCGTCAGTCGCAGCGGCGCATTGCTCGATTTCAAGTTCTACCCGGCGGTGATGCGAAGCCACATGCGGCTCACCTACCGACTGGCCTTCGAGGCGCTGTTCGAGGGTCGTCCAGAGGCGCGTCGCACCGTCGGCGCGCTCTTGGCGAAACTCTCGCCGCTCGTCGATCTTTATCGTGCACTGTTGAAGGCACGGCACCGTCGTGGCGCCCTCGATTTCGAGAGCACCGAGCCGGCGTTCGAGTTCGATGCAGAGGGTCGGGTTCGGAGCATCGGGCTTTACGGGCGTAACGATGCGCACAAGCTCATCGAGGAGTGCATGATCCTCGCGAACGTCGCGGCTGCGCGCCAGCTCAAGGCGGCGAAGTCGGGCGGTCTCTATCGTGTTCACGGCACGCCCGAAGAAAAAAAGATCGATCAGTTGCTCACGCAGTTGGCTGCGCTCGGGATCGACGTCGATCTGCCCGAGGAGATCGAGCCGAGAGACTTACGACAGATCACAGAACGGGCGAGTGGGAGTGCCGATCTTCCATTCATTGAATCGCTCGTGGTGCGTTCGATGCCGCAAGCCATTTATCAGCCGACCAATATCGGCCACTTCGGTCTCGCGCTCGCCGAGTACGCGCATTTCACCTCCCCGATTCGACGGTATCCCGATCTTGTGGTGCACCGCGCGCTGAAAGCGGTGGTGGATGCGGGTGACCCGACCGGTCGGCGGTATGGCGCCGAGGAGCTCGGCGTTCTTGGTCAGGATCTCTCGCGGCTCGAGAAGCGAGCGGATGAATCCGATCGCTACGTCGATGCGTTCTTGAAGTGCAGTTATTTACGCGAGCGTTTGGGGCAGACCTTCGATGGGCTTATCACGACGGTGGTCGAGTACGGTTGCTTCGTCCAATTGAGGGGCCTGGGTATCGACGGCCTGCTGCGCCTCGATTCGCTCGACGATGACGAGTACATCATGGAGTCCAATGGTCAGGCGTGGTTCGCCAAACGTCGCAAGCAGCGGCTCGGTATCGGGACGCCCGTGCGGGTGGTTGTCACGAGCGCTAACCCTGTCGAGGGCCTCATCGATCTTGAACTCGACGATCCGATGCCCATCGTCGAGGGAAAACAGCGACGTGCGCCGCATCACTCGCCCCGCGAGGGCGCGCGGCAGCGTCGTCGAGCGCGGTAGGATAGGGCGGATGGGTTCCACTGAAACGGTTCATGGTCTTCACGCCGTTCGGGCGCTGCTCGAGCGGCATGCCGATCGCGTGGTCAAAGTATTCGTCGCACGTGGACGAGACGATGCGCGCATGACAGCGCTGCTCGCGACGGCGACCCAGGCGAAAATCTCGATCGAGCGGGTCGATCCACAGCGCCTCGAAAAAATGGCCGGTGCCGCGGTTCACCAAGGCGTCATCGCTGAAGTGCGTCCCATGGCGCCGTGGAGTGAAGACGAACTCGGCGCAGCCATCGAGCGCGCGGGCGCGGCGCCCATCGTGCTCGCGCTCGATGGAGTGCAAGATCCCCATAATCTCGGGGCCTGCCTGCGTACGGCCGATGCCTGCGGTGTGCTGTCCGTGGTGATCCCCAAAGATCGAGCAGTTCAACTCAACGCGACGGTTCGCAAGGTCGCCGCGGGTGCGGCCGAGACTACGCCGCTCACGGTCGTCACCAATCTCGCCCGCTGTCTGCGCGAACTCAAGGAGCGGGGACTCTGGGTCGTCGGAGCGGATGCCGGTGCGAAGCAACGGGCGGACGAGGTGGACCTCAAGGGACCCACCGTCCTCGTGATGGGCGCGGAGGGGAGCGGGCTGCGGCACAACACCCGCGAGCACTGCGACTTGCTGGTGCGTCTCCCCGCGCTCGGTGCGGTCGAGAGCCTGAATGTGTCCGTGGCGACCGGCATGCTGCTGTACGAGGCGGTCCGACAGCGCCAAAGACCCTAGGCCGCGGCAGACCGAGGGGGTCCGACCGGGGAGGTTGCTCGGGCTACGCCCCTCGGCTATAGTTCGCGCCCCCGTTTTTCGGGGATTTCCTTGCTCCACCGGCAGCCTCGTCGGGGGGCTTCACATCCACAAGGAGCACACATGAGGCACTACGAAGTCGTATTTCTGGTCCATCCCGACCAGAGCGAGCAGGTTCCGGCCATGCTCGAGCGCTATAAATCGATGATCACCTCGGGTGGCGGACAAGTCCACCGCGTCGAAGATTGGGGTCGTCGACAGCTCGCGTTCCCGATCTCCAAGGTCCACAAGGCCCATTACCTGCTTCTGAACATCGAGACGGATCAGAAAACGCTGACCGAGCTCACCGGCGCGTTCCGTTTCAGCGATGCGGTGCTGCGTCACCTCGTCGTCAAGATGGATGGTCCGGTGACCGAGCCTTCACCGATGGCCAAGGCGGCCGAGGAAGAGGCTGACGGTGGCTTCGATCGTCCGCGTCGCGCGCGTCGCGACGAGATGGGCGACGATGAGCAGCTTGGGGAGTAATCGAACATGAGAGACAACAAACAGTCCGGCGGCGCGAGCCGCTTCACCCGTCGCAAGAAGTTCTGCCGCTTCACCGCGGAAGACGTCAAGCAAATCGACTACAAAGATTTGGCGACGCTAAAGGGTTACATCACCGAGACCGGCAAGATCGTCCCGAGTCGTATCACCGGCACGCGTTCGTTCTACCAGCGTCAGCTCGCTCAGGCTGTGCGTCGCGCGCGATACCTCGCGTTGCTTCCGTACACCGATCAGCACTAAGAGGCGGGAGCATCCATGGACGTTATTCTGCTGACTAAAGTCGCGAACCTCGGCAACATCGGAGATCGCGTCAAAGTGAAGTCGGGCTACGGCCGCAACTTCCTGCTGCCCTCCGGAAAAGCCACGCTCGCAACACCTGCGAACGTAGCCAAGTTCGAAGCGCGCCGCGCCGAGCTCGAAAAGATCGCCCGCGAACAGTACTCGGACGCCGAGTCCCGTGCGGCTGCGCTCAAAGATTTCACGCTGCGTATCACTGCCAAGGCCGGCAACGAGGGCAAGCTCTTCGGCTCGATCGGTACCACCGATATTGCCGAGGCGTGCACCGCGCAGGGGCACAAGGTCGTGCGTTCGGAGGTTCGGTTGCCGAACGGGCCGATCCGCATGGTCGGCGACCATCAGATCGTGTTGCACCTGCACACCGACGTCGACGTGCAGTTGCCGGTCACGATCGTCGCCGAGGAGTGATCACGTCGTGAGCCTTCGCGGCGGAGACGTTCGTACGCCGCCGCACTCTCTCGAGGCGGAGCAGGCCGTTTTGGGCGGTCTGCTCCTCGACGCATCTGCTTGGGACAACGTCGCCGACGTTCTGCGCTCGGAAGACTTCTACCGTCCCGACCACAAAATCATCTTCGAAGCGATCGGTTTGCTTGCCACGCAAGGCAAGCCTGCCGACGCCGTCACCGTCAGCGAGCATCTCGAGCGCAGCGGTCAACTGACCGAGGCGGGCGGACTCGCCTACCTGGGTGCGCTCGCGCGTGACACGCCGACCGCGGCCAACGTTCGCGCCTATGCGGCGATCGTTCGCGAGCGATCGATGCTGCGCCAGTTGTTATCCGCCGGAACCGAAATTGCCGCGTCGGTATTCAACAACGAAGGCGAGACGGCGCAAGAGCTCGTCGAGACCGCCGAAAGCCGCGTGTTCGCCATCGCCGAGCAGGGCGTTCGCGGTAAGCGTGATGGCGCGGTATCGGTGCAGCAGCTCATGCCGGGGCTGATCGACCAGATCGACGAGTGGCATAACAACCCGGATGGAATGCGCGGACTACCCACGGGCTTCGACGAGTTCGATCGCAAGACCGGCGGACTTCGTGGCGGTGATCTGGTCGTCGTGGCGGGTCGTCCCTCAATGGGCAAGACCACCTTCGCGGTGAACATGGCCGAGTACGCGGCGCTCAAGGCGGGCGTGAACGCGTCGGTCGCGATCTTCTCCATGGAAATGCCCTCCGAGCAGCTGCTGACGCGCATGCTCTCGTCCATTGGTCGGGTGACGCTCGGACATATTCGGAGCGGCCAGATCTCCGATGATGACTGGCCGCGCATCACCGGCGCCGCGGGGCAGTTGGCCGAGGCCAAAATATTCATCGACGAGACGCCGGCGCTCACGCCGACGGAGCTTCGCGCGCGGGCGCGGCGAGTGCATCGCGAGCACGGGCTCAATATGGTCGTCGTCGACTATTTGCAGCTCATGCAGGTTCCGGGCACCAAAGAAAACCGTGCGACCGAAATCGCAGAGATTTCTCGCGGACTCAAGGCGCTCGCCAAGGAGCTCAGTGTCCCGGTGATCGCGCTCTCCCAGCTCAATCGTGGCGTCGAGCAGCGTGTCGACAAAAAACCGGTGATGTCGGATCTTCGCGAGTCGGGAGCGATCGAGCAGGATGCGGATATGATCCTGCTCATCTACCGCGAAGAGGTGTACGACAAGAACACGACGAAGAAAGGCATCGCGGAAATCGATCTCGCCAAACACCGCAACGGCGAGACGGGCACGTTCCTCTTAACCTTCCAGGGGCAGTACTCGCGCTTCGTGAATTACGCGCCCGACTCCTACGCCGAGGGCGTGCTGCGCTGAGTCGCGGCCATCACGCATGGCCGACGCGCGTGTGTTGCCAAATCCCACCCGAGCACGAATCTCGCTCGCGGCGTGGCGCCACAATCTCTTACAACTAAAAGCCGCTTCGCCCAACGCGAAACTGATGGCGGTGATCAAAGCGAACGCGTACGGCCATGGCGCCGTGCAAGCCGCAGGCGCGCTGGATGCAGCCGATGCGTTCGGCGTAGCAAGGCTCGGCGAAGGCGTCGAGCTGCGTGAAGCCGGGATCGTCAAACCGATCGTACTGATGGAGGGCGTCTTCACGGCAGCGGAACTCGCTCTCGCGCTCGAGTTCCAGCTCGACCTCGTCGTCCATGCCGATTATCAGGTCGAGTTGCTCGAGCAGCATGCGAGCTCGATTCCGCGAGTGGTCTGGCTCAAGCTCGATACCGGTATGCATCGGCTCGGGTTTCAGGCGGGTGAATCTGCCTCGGCGGCGGCGCGTCTACGCGCGCTGCCGGCGGTGGGCGAGTTGCGCGTGATGACGCATTTCTCTTCTGCCGATGAACGCGATGCCCCGGAAACGCGAGCGCAGCTACAGCGTTTTGAGTCGGCGCGCCTCGGGCTCGGTTCGATTGAAGCAGGGCTCGCCAACTCCGCAGCGGTCCTCTCGATCCCTGCGTCTCATCGTGAGTGGGTCAGGGCGGGCATTGCGTTGTACGGCGGATCGCCGCTTCAGGGACGGACTGCCGAATCGCTCGGCTTGAAGCCGGTCATGACGCTCTCGACCGAGGTGATCGCACTGCGCTCGATCAAATCGGGCGACGCCGTCGGGTACGGCGCGACCTGGCGGGCGAGTCGACCCTCGCGCATCGCGACGCTCGCTGCGGGCTATGCCGATGGTATTCCGCGTCATTTACCGAGTGGCACGCCCGTGCTCGTCGCCGGGCGCCGGGCGTCACTCGTCGGGCGCGTTTCGATGGATATGATCACCGTGGATGTGACCGACCTACCCGAGGTATCGGTGGGTTCGACGGCGGTGCTCTGGGGCGAGGGGTTACCGGTGGATGAGATTGCATCCGCCGCCGGGACGATCTCGTATGAACTGCTCTGCGGCGTCACGCGCCGCGTGTCCTTCGATTACTTTTAAGTCGGTTACGTCGAAGGCTCGACTCTCGGTGTGGCCAGTGCCACCCCGATATTGTCGTGACCGCCACGCTCGTTGGCGGCGTCGATCAGCGCTCGCGCGAGACTCATGAGGGCGGCATCGTCTGCGGCCGAGGCGTTTGCAAGCAGGGCGAGTAGCGACGAGTCATCGAGCATATTGCTTAACCCATCCGAACACAGCAGGACGAGGTCACCAGGCAAGACGGGCGTTGTCATCAGGTCGATATCGACTTCGGGGTCGATACCGATCGCTTTGGTCAGGATGTGTTTCTGCGCGCCCGTGTGATCGCGGGTGAGCAGCTCGAGCGTCGGTGCTGGCGCAGATCGATAACGGTAGAGCCGCGAGTCGCCGACATGCGCCACGATGAGCTGAAGGCCGAGCTCGCGTGTCGAGACGAACCAACCCGCAACCATCGTGGTGCCCATGCCGATGCAGCCAGGAATACGCAATGACATGGCGTACACGTGGGCGTTGGTTTCATTGAGGGCGCGATGCAGCGCAAGCGGTGGACTGAGATCGCCCGGAGCCGAGAGCAACGTGAGGCTATGTGACAAGGTTTCGATGGCGAGCCGGCTCGCGATGTCGCCCGTGGGTCGGCCGCCGAGACCATCGGCCACCGCGATCAGCCCGAGCTTGGGATCTGCGAAAACCGCGTCTTCGTTTCGTTGCCGTACTCGCCCGACGTGGGTTCGGGCGGCGGCGTAAATGAGGGGCTTGGCAATCACCGTGGGGTCCTCGTCCGAAGAGTGTAGCCCTCCGGCCGACGGCTGCAGAGTTGCGTTTCCGGTCGATTTCGCGCGCTAGCGCACCGAGTCCTCCTCAGCCGAGGCGACCGAGGGGCGCTCCACGATGCGAACCGTGCGGATGGCGTTATCCGCGATTTGCAGCACTTCCATATCGAGGTTGCCGATACGCAAAGAGGTCCCCGCTGACGGAATGGTTTCGAGCTGCTCGAGCAAGAGTCCGTTCAGGGTCTTGGGTCCGTCCATCGGTAACCGCCAACCGAGCCTGCGATTCAGTACGCGTATGGTGGTCGCTGCATTGACGATGAACGCGCCAGAGGTTTCTCTGTGGATATCGCGATGGGAGACGGTGGCCGGATCGCTAGTGAACTCACCGACGATTTCTTCGAGAATGTCCTCGAGCGTCACGAGGCCCTCGACATCACCGTATTCGTTGACCACGAATGCGAAGCGACGCCGATCGCGCTGGAAGTTGCTCAACTGTGTCGTGAGTGCCGTACCGTCTGGCACATAGTACGGCTCGCGCTGCGCGGCGATTTCTTCGAGACGGTCACGATCGAGCGTCCCGCGCGCAAGCTCCTGCGCGATACGCCGCATGTGCAGGAGGCCCACCATCTGCCCGAGATCGCCGCGATACACCGGCAAGCGCGTGTGCGGCGTTTGCCGAAGTTGGTCGAGGATGCGCTCCCAGTCGTCCTCGAGATCGATACCGGCGATGTCCTGCCGCGGAATCATGATGTCGTTGACTGTCATGCGCTCGAGATCGAGCACGCTCATCAACATCTGCTGGTGACTCTTCGGAATCATCACGCCCGCTTCGGCCACGACCGTTCGGAGCTCCTCGCGAGAGAGCGCTGTCTGCTGGGTATGTCGGTCGACATTGAGGCCCACCAACTTCAGCGCGCCGTTGGTGACCCAGCCCACGACGAAGACGGCCGGTCGTAACGGCCATTGCAGCGCGGTGTACACGTAGGAGGACGCGACGGCGAGTCGACGCGGGTGCAATGCCCCGTAGGTTTTGGGACCCACTTCGCAAAAGATCAGCATGATCAGCGTGAGCACGCCGGCGCCAACGGCCACCCATTCGTCCCCCCAAACCCGCAGCACGATGATCGTGACCAGCATGGCCGCCAGGTTGTTGACGAGGTTGTTGCCGAGCAGGATGAGGCCGATCAGGCGGTCGGGCCTTGCGAGCAGGCGCTCCGCGAGGATCGCGCCCCGGTTGCCTGCTTTGGCCATGGTTCGCAACTGATATCGATTGATGCTCATCAACGCCGTCTCGGTGCCCGAGAAGAACGCGGATAAGACCATGCATACGGCTAGCAGGCCGAGGAGCGGCAGGAGCGAGGGGTCACTCACGTCTATAATCATCCAGTGTTCGAAAACCTGAGTCAAAAGTTCGCAAAAACCGTCCAGAACCTCCGTGGGAAAGGGCGGATCAGCGAGGAAAACATCGCCGAGACCCTCCGCGAGGTTCGACTGGCGTTGCTCGAAGCGGACGTGGCGTTACCGGTTATCAAGACCTTCATCGATGCCGTCCGGGTCAAGGCGCAGGGGGCGGAGGTCGCCACCAGCCTCACCCCGGGTCAGGTGTTCGTCAGCATCCTCCATCGTGAGCTCGTCGAGCTCCTGGGTGGCGCGCGGGAGGGTTTCGACCTGCGGGCCCAGCCACCGTACGTGGTGGTGCTCGCCGGTCTGCAGGGCGCCGGTAAGACCACCACAGCGGGCAAGTTGGCGCGCTGGCTGATCGAGTCCCGCAAGAAGCGGGTGCTGCTCGTGAGCACCGACGTCCGACGCCCGGCGGCCATCCTGCAGTTGCAGCGGCTCGCCGAGCAGGTGGGGGCGGGGTTCCATCCGTCCGAGACGGGGGGCAATCCGGTGGCGATCGCCGAGTCGGCGCTCGAAGCGGCGCGACGCGGGGTGTACGACGTCCTGATCGTCGACACGGCCGGACGTTTACACGTCGATGCCGAACTCATGGACGAGGTGAAGGCGATCGATTCGCGTGTGGGAGCGCACGAGAAACTTTTCGTCGTCGACGCGATGGCGGGTCAAGATGCGCTCAATTCCGCCAAGGCCTTTGGTGCGGCGCTCGAGCTCACCGGCATTATTTTGACCAAGGCCGATGGCGATGCGCGCGGGGGCGCGGCGCTCTCGGTTCGTCAGATCACCGGCAAGCCCATCGTGTTCGTCGGCGTGGGCGAAAAGACCGAGGCGCTCGAGACGTTCGACCCGGAGCGCATGGCGAGCCGTATTCTCGGCATGGGCGATGTGGTCGCGCTCGTCGAGCAGGTGCAGGGAAAGGTCGATGCGGCTGAGGCGGAGCGCCTCGCCAAAAAAGTCGTCTCAGGCGGCAAGTTCGACTTCTACGACCTGAAGAGTCAGCTCGAGCAATTGCAGAGCATGGGGGGCCTCGAGTCACTCATGGACAAGCTACCGGCTCAGCTTGCCAAGGGGGGTCTACCTGCGGGGGTGGGGGACGTTCAGGTCCGGCGCCAGATCGCGATCATCAACTCCATGACCCATCGGGAACGACGCCGTCCGGAGGTCATTGACGGGTCCCGGCGTCGCCGGATCGCCGCGGGGTCGGGCACCCAAGTCCAGGACGTCAACCGCCTTTTGAAGCAGTTTTCGGAGATGCAGCGGATGATGAAGGGCATGAAGGGGGGCAAGTTCCGCCGCATGCTCGGGGCCCTAAAGGGCGGGGGCCTGCCGCCCGGGTTCACGCCCCCCCGGTAGCGCTTCCATCAAGTCCCTGATTTCTGTAGACTCCGCGCTCTTTTTCGACCCCCCTGGAAGGGCGTATAGATCATGGTAACGATTCGTCTCACCCGCCGTGGCGCCAAGAACTCACCGTTCTATCACGTCGTGGTCACCGACAGCCGTAAGCGTCAGGGCGGCCTGAGCCTTGAGAACGTCGGCTTCTTCAACCCTGTGGCCCGCAAGAGCGAGCCGCGGTTGCGTCTCGATCTTTCGCGTATTGAGTACTGGGTTGGCCAGGGTGCCAAGCCGTCCGATCGCGTGAAGACGCTCGTCAAGGATTACCGTAAGCAGGCCACCCAGGCCGCGGCCTGAGGGTCTTGCCGTCCCATCGCGCGTGGAAGTGTCCCGCGTGTCATGGGTGGAGCTGGGTCGCCTCGGGCGCCCCAAGGGATTGAAAGGCTGGTTGCATCTCGAGTCGTGGACCGCGCCGCCTGAAGCCCTGTTTGATTACCCCTCGTGGTTCTTGCGCTCGGCATCGGGCGAGCGACGAGAGGTGGAAGTCGCCGAGTCGCGACAGAGTCCGAAGGGGCTCGAGGCGCGACTCGAAGGACTGACGACTCGCGAAGAGGCTGAGGTCCTCGTGGGTCATGTGATTGAGGTGCCGCGTTCGGCGTTGCCGACGACGGCGCCGGGCGAGTACTACCGGGTCGACCTAATTGGTTTCCGGGTGGTCAATCTCGAAGGCGTCGAACTCGGCGTGATCGAGCGATTCGAAGACATGCCGGCAAGTGCCGTCATGGTGGTGCGAGGCGGCGAGGGAGAACACTGGTTACCCGTGTCGCGAGAGCACCTAAAGGCGATCGATGCCGAGGCGCGTTGCGTCCGGGTCGATTGGCCAGAGGAGTTTTGAGGTGACCGAGCGGGCGCTGCCCCTGCAGATCGCGTTGGTCACGCTCTTCCCCGCGATGGTGCGCGGGGCGTTGAGTGTTGGAGTGCTGGGTCGCGCGTTTGAGCGAGGCCTGGCGCGAGTCGAGTGCGTCGATCCGCGGTCTTTTACCGATGATCCGCACAAGACGGTGGACGACCGGCCCTACGGCGGCGGTCCGGGCATGGTGGGAACACCAGCGCCTTGGGCAGCTGCGATAGACGCCGCGACGGCGCAGCTGCCGGCCGGAGTGCCGCGGGTGCACTTGTCAGCGCAGGGCCAAAGATTTGACCAGGGCGTGGCGCGTGAACTCGCAGCCTTGCCCGGGTTCGTGTTGGTGGCGAGTCGCTACGAGGGGCTCGACCAGCGCGTGATCGATTCGCGGATCGATCGCGAATTGTCGCTCGGAGATTTCGTTCTCTCGGGCGGCGAGTTCGCGGCGCTCGCGGTGATCGATGCGGCGGTGCGGCTTCTGCCTGGCGCGCTCGGTGACGAGCGTTCGAGCGTCGAAGAATCGTTCACCGCTGGACGACTCGACTGGCCGCATTACACGCGGCCCATCGAGTGGGAAGGTCGGACTGTGCCGGAGGTGCTGCAAGGTGGAAACCACGCAGCGATTCGGCGGTGGAGGTTGCGAGAGTCGTTGGTGCGCACGCAAGCGCGTAGACCCGACTTGCTGCAACCGGGTAGATCGGGTCGTGCTCTCACCGATGAAGAGCGCGAACTTTTAGAGGAAGACAACAATGGCTAACGTGATTGCCGAAATGGAACAGCGTCGTACGACGCGAGAGCTGCCGGACTTCAAGCCGGGTGACACCGTCGTCGTCGACGTGAAAGTGGTCGAAGGCGACCGTGAGCGCGTTCAGGCGTACGAAGGGGTCGTGATCGCCAAGAGTAATCGCGGCTTTAACTCGTCGTTCACCGTGCGCAAGATCTCGCACGGCGAGGGCGTGGAGCGTACCTTCCAGTCGCAGAGCCCGACCATCGCGGCGGTCTCGGTCAAGCGCCGCGGCAACGTCCGTCGCGCCAAGCTGTACTACCTGCGAGACCTCTCGGGCAAGGCTGCCCGCATCGAAGAAAAGGTCTGATTTCGGCGCGGTGCCATGGGGCTGCAAAGTCGCATGGCACCGCTCCAAACCTGTTGATAGACTGCCTTTGAGGCGGGGTGGCCCGCCCCTTCAAATATTAGGTCAGTCATGCCATCTTGGCTTTCGGCCACTCTGCTGGCCCGAACAATCCGCCGTACAGGTTAGGCTCAATACCCATGGAACTCATCAAAAAATTCTTTCGCGGTCTTTTTAAAGGGCTCGACGGTCTTCGAAAGATTCTGCACTTCCTCATCCTGATCGTGATTTTCGGCGCGGTCATCGGCGCGCTGCAGAGCTCGATCCCGAAGCTGCCTGAGGACGCTGCGCTCGTCATCCGTCCGGTGGGGGAGATTGTCGAGCAGCCGAGCGGTGACGCGTTCGATCGCGCACTCGCCGAGGCGCAGGGTCTCGGTAGCGGTGAGACCACGCTGCGCGACCTCACCGACGCCATTGCCGCCGCCAAGAACGATAAGCGCGTGAAGGCGCTCGTGCTCGAGTTCGATGAGATGTCAGGCGCCGGCCAACCGACACTCGACGAATTCGCCCGAGCGATCGCCGACTTCCGCAAGTCGGGAAAGAAGGTCGTCGCGACCGGTCTGGGTTATTCCCGCGACACGTACTATGTGGCCGCACATGCGGATGAGGTCTACCTCGATCCGCAGGGGCTCGTGGTGCTCGAGGGTTACGAGCGTTACCGCAACTACTACAAGTCGGCGCTCGACAAGCTCGGTATCGATATCAATGTTTTCCGGGTCGGCACGTACAAGAGTGCCGTCGAGCCGTACATCCGTGACGATATGTCGCCCGCCGATCGCGAGGCGAGCCAAGCGTTCGTCAATTCTCTGTGGGAAACCTATGTCGGGGTGGTGGCCAAGGCGCGAGGCCTGAAGCCCGAAGATCTTCGGACCTACGCCGATACGCTCGCCACGCAGGTGAAGGCGGCGAAGGGCGACACGGCCAAGGTAGCGCTCGACGCCAACCTCGTGACGGCGCTCAAGACGCCGATTCAAGTCGAAGAGCGTGTGATCGCCTTGTCTTCGAAGGACGAGGAGACCGAGTCGTATCGTTCGGTCAATCTCAAAGATTATCTGCGCGTCGTGCGCGCGGAGGACAAGATTTCGCAGCACCCCGATTCGCGCATCGCCGTGATCGTCGGTTCCGGCGAGATCGTCGATGGCGGCGGTGGCGGTGGTGTGATCGCCGGTGACGACACGGCCGAGCTCATCCGTAAGGCGCGTCTCGACAAGGACATCAAGGCACTCGTCTTGCGCATCGACAGCCCGGGCGGGAGCGTCACGGCCTCCGAGAAAATCTATCGAGAGATCGTCGCCTTTAAGCGTACGAAGCGTCCGGTCGTCATCTCGATGGGCGATCTCGCAGCGTCGGGTGGCTATTACATCTCCGCGCCCGCTGACGAAATCTGGGCGAGCCCAGCCACGATCACCGGATCCATCGGAATCTTCGGTTTATTCCCGACTGCGCCGCGCACGTTCGAGAAGCTCGGCATCGGTGTCGATGGTGTCGGCACGACGCCGCTCTCGGGCGAGCTCCGAATCGATCGTCCGATCGGTCCGGCGGCCTCAATGTTGCTGCAATCGACCATCGAGCACGGCTACGAAGAGTTCCTGGCGCTCGTGGCACTGGGTCGTAAAAAGACTCGCGACGACATCGACAAGATCGCGCAGGGCCGCGTTTGGACGGGTCGCGACGCCTTGCGTCTCGGTCTCGTAGACAAGCTCGGTTCGCTCGACGAGGCGGTGGCCTCTGCGGCCAAGCGCGCCGGGCTTGCCGAGGGCAAGTACGAGCGCGACTATCTCGAAGCGGAGAAGAGCTTTGCGCAGCAGTTGCTGACCAATCTCGAAGCCAGGGCGGCGGCGCTCGTCCTCAAGACGGTTAACGCCGAGGCTTTCGGGGGCTTCGGCTTCGGTTCTGTGGCCACGCTCGATGGTCCGACCCGTGCGGCGATGCTCGCAGCACGGCGCGACTTCGGCCCCATCGAGCGCAGTGTATTGCGGTTCAACCGATACGCCGTTCAGGGCCAGCTGTACGCGCACTGTTTCTGTACGCCGTACTAAGGGTTCTTGGCTGAGCCCCGCATGCACGTCTCCGATCAGCGGACCAACCGTCTGTTCGTGGTGCTGGCGGGGTTCTTCCTGACCAACGCGCTGCTCGCCGAGTTCGTCGGCGTCAAGATTTTCTCGCTCGAGGCCACGCTCGGTATCGACCCCGTCGAGTGGTCGTTACTCGGCGTCTCCGGAACGCTCAACTTCACGGCGGGCGTGCTGCTCTGGCCCGTCGTATTCGTGATGACGGACATCATCAACGAGTATTACGGTGTTAAAGGGGTACGGCTCATATCGTGGGTCGCGGTCGGGTTTATCTCCTACGCGTTCATTGCGGCGTACATCTCGATTGGCTTGGCACCGGCCGGGTTCTGGATCGAGGCGAACCGATCACTCGGCGTTCCGGATATCCAGCATGCGTATGCGCAGGTATTCGGCCAAGGACTATGGACCATCATCGGATCCATCGTCGCCTTTCTCATCGGGCAGCTGGTCGATATCACGGTGTTCCGAAAAATCCGCGCCGTCACGGGCGAGAAATTGATTTGGTTGCGCGCCACGGGCTCCACGGCGGTCTCGCAGTTCATCGATAGCTTCGTGGTGCTGTACATCGCGTTTGTGCTCGGCCCGCAAAAGTGGCCGATCCCGCAATTCCTCGCCGTGGGCACGGTCAACTATCTCTACAAAATGCTCGCGGCGATCGCACTCATCCCGTTGTTGTATCTCGCGCGACGGCTCATCAAAAGTTATCTCGGTCACGATGAGGCCGAGCGGCTCAAAGCGCTCGCGCACTGACTTCCCCGGGGCCCTCGATGACCCGTCCCGCGCCTCGGCTGCTCAGCATCATCCCGCCGATGACGCAGCTCAATACGCCGTATCCCTCAACGGCCTATCTCACTGGATTCCTTCGTTCTCGCGGCTTTGATGCGAGGCAAGAGGATCTCGCGCTCGAGCTCGTGCTCCGGCTGCTGTCTTCGACGGGGCTCGATGCGGTGCGTGACGCGTGCGCGCGTGTGCCAAAACGACGGCGTGGTCCGCATGTCGTGCGTTTCCTCCTCGAGTTCGATCGATACCGCGCCACCATAGACGGTGTCATCGCGTTTTTGCAGGGTCGTGATACCACGCTGGCGCACCGCATCGCCTTGCGACAGTTCTTGCCCGAGGGCGCGCGCTTCGCCTCGCTCGAGAACTATGTCGCTGCAGAAGAGGGCGGTGATCCGCTCGCATGGGCATTCGGTGCGCTCGGAACGAGTGATCGCGCCCGTCATTTCGCCACGCTTTATCTCAACGATATCGCCGACGTCGTACGCGAGGCGATCGATCCGCGGTTCGAGTTCGTGCGTTACGCGGAGCGGCTCGCCGCCAGTGCACCAAGTTTCGATCCGCTCGCGGCGGCACTCGCCGCACCGCGCATGTTAATCGACGAAGGGTTGCATGCGCTGACCATCGAAGCGATCGAACGACACCGCCCGGATATCGTCTTGTTATCGGTACCGTTCCCAGGAGCCGTCTACGGGGCGTTCCGCATCGCGCAGTCGATCCGCGAAGCAGCTCCGAAGACCACGATCGTCCTCGGCGGCGGCTACGTGAACACGGAGCTGCGCGAACTCGCCGAGCCGCGGGTCTTCGATTTCTTCGATCAAGTGACCCTCGATGACGGCGAGCGCCCGTTGCTTGCGCTCATCGAGGCCTGGCAAGGGCTGCGTCCGCGAGATCATTTGGTCCGTACCTTTGTCCGTGAGTTGGGAAAGGTGCGCTATCTCGATGTCAAAGAGCCCGACGTCCCCTTTGCCGAGGTGGGTACGCCGACGTGGGACGGACTTCCGCTACGGCGTTATCTCTCCTTGCTCGATATGCTCAATCCGATGCACCGACTCTGGTCGGATGGGCGCTGGAACAAGCTCACCGTTGCGCACGGCTGCTATTGGAAAAAGTGTAGTTTTTGCGATATCTCGCTCGACTACATCTCACGCTACGAAACCGCGAACGCGGCCGTGCTCGTCGATCGTATCGATCAGATCATTGCGGAGACGGGCGAGACCGGGTTTCACTTCGTCGATGAGGCGGCACCGCCCAAGGCGCTCAAAGCGATGGCGCAAGAGCTGCTGCGCCGAGATCGTCAAATCTCATGGTGGGGCAATATCCGGTTCGAGAAGTCGTTCACGCCGGAGGTGTGCGAGCTGCTGGCCGCAAGCGGCTGTATCGCCATTACAGGAGGCCTTGAAGTCGCCTCGGATCGACTCCTCTCGCTGATGAAAAAAGGCGTGTCGGTCACACAGGTGGTACAGGTCACGCGTGCGTTCAGTGATGCGGGCGTATTGGTTCACGCGTATTTGATGTACGGTTTTCCAACACAGACGGTGGCCGATACCATCGATTCGCTCGAGTACGTCCGGCAGATGTTTCTCGAAGGGTGTATCCAATCGGGCTTCTTTCACCGTTACACCTGTACGGTTCATTCTCCGGTGGGGCGCGATCCTGCGGCCTATGGGGTCACCCTTGCGCCCGTACCTAAAGGTGATTTTGCGCGTAACGACATCCACTTCATCGATCCGAGCGGGGTCGATCACGATGCTCTGGGTCACGCGCTCAACGCCGCGCTCTATAACTACATGCACGGCGTCGCACTCGAGCGTGACGTGCGCGAGTGGTTCCTGCCGTACGTCAAGAAAACACCGAAGACCTCGGTGCCGCGGGATTTCGTTCGACGAGCGCTCAGCCAAACACGGCGTCGAGCGGCGATCTAATCGATCGCCAGTCGGTGACGCCGAACGTGACCGAGCACCAACCCGCGGTGGCGAAGCCGCCGAACGTGGCATACGCGGGAAATAGTTGAGCCCAGCGTAGGGCGAGCTCAGAGAGTCCGGGGTTATGCCCGACGAGCAGCAGGTGCGTCACGTCCTCGGGGGTGTCGGCGATCACTTCGAGCACGGTGGGCCAGTTGGCGTGATAGAGGCGCTTTGAGGTCAAAACGATCGCCGCAACGCCAAGATGCGCTTGAAGCACTTCTGCCGTCTCCCGAGTGCGGTTCGCTTCGCTTGCGAGAATCGTATCCGGCTCGGGCACAGTGGCTTTGATCGCGGCCGCAGAACGAAGCGCCTCCGTGCGACCCTGTGCGCTCAGCGCGCGATGGAAATCTCCCCCTGCGGCGTTCGGCTCGGCGTGCCCATGCCGTACGAGGGTGAGGCGCTTCACGGAGCCTGCACCTCGATCCGCCCGTTATGCTCGCGCACGGCAAAGATTTTGAGCGGCTCATACGCAGGCGGCGTCAGGGCGTTGCCGGTGCGCAGGCAGAATTTAGCGCCGTGTCGAGGACAGACCACGACGCCGCAGGGCGTTGACGCGTCGGGCTCGAGGTCCGCGCCCGACAAGGACTCGCCATCGTGGGTACAGCGGTCCTCGAAGGCATGCAGGGTGCCGTTGAGCTGAACCACGGCGACATAAAACCCGTCGATTTCTGTATCGAGTCGACCGCCATGGGCGAGCGACTTCGCATCGCCGACATCGATCCAGGGGCCGATGGCCTCCATCGCTACATCATCCCGGTCTGTAGACGGGCGGCTTCGGACATCATCGACTGATTCCAAGGCGGGTCGAAGACGAGTTCAACATCGGCTTTCGACACCGTCGGAATGATTTCGATTTTTTCACGAACGTCTTGCACGAGCACCTCGCCCATACCGCAGCCAGGCGCGGTGAGCGTCATCTTGATACCGACCGTTCGCGTGCCGTCTTCGTTGGAGAGCACTTCGCACTCGTAGACGAGTCCGAGTTCAACGATATCGATCGGAATCTCCGGGTCATAGCATGTTCGCATTTGTTTCCACGCGAGCGCCTTGACGTCCTCTTCCGTGGCATCCGGCGGCAGTTCGGGCGGGACGAAACCTTGTTTGCCAATGGCATCGGCGTTCTCGCCTGAAAGGCGATAGAGATTCCCCTCGATGTAGAGCGTGAAACTCCCGCCCAAGGCTTGGGTGATGAACCCGGAGAGCCCGGCTTTGAGCTCGATCTGGTCGCCCGAGGGGACCATGACCGCCGGCGTATTTCGACTCAGGACGAAAGCTTCGTTCTCGTGACTGCGCATGGAGGTAGAGGGGCCGGTTATTCGGTGGAAACGGTGGTGGGCGCGACCGAGGTCTCGCCGCGACGGTCTGCGCGATGCTGTAGCGCCGCATCGAGGGTATGCCAGCAGAGGCTCGCGCATTTCACGCGCGCCGGGTACTCGCGGACGCCTGCGAGAGCCGCCAATTTACCGAGTTCGGCAGGCGGCGCCGAAGACTCTCCGTGAGCCGTCAGCGTATGGTGCACGAGTTCGCTCAAATGTTTGATCGCCGCATCGTCTTTGCCTTTGATCGCCTCTGTCATCAGCGAAGCCGAAGCGGTCGA
>JBEAXT010000085.1:0-30816 GCA_041159695.1 Pseudomonadota bacterium | reverse complement strand
CTAAAACGCGATCCGAAGTCTGCCGAAGGGCATGCGCTGCAATCGGCGTGCTATGGCTACCTCGCCAATCTCGGCGGCATGGGGGCGATCCGTAACGGTTCGCGTAGCGGGAAGAGCATCGAGGCGGCACTTGCGCTCGATGCGCGTAATCCGCGAGTCGTTCTGATTGAGGGTTTCGGGGTGTATTTCCGACCGAAGTTTGTCGGCGGAGATAAAGGCAAGGGTTGTGCGCGCTTCAAAGCCGCAGCGGTAAGTTTTGAGTCGGCCGCTTCATCGGCTGTCGTATCGCCCGCGGGGGTCAGCTGGGGCGCCGCTGAGTCGCATTATTGGTCTGGACGCTGCGCCCGAGACGCGGGCGATACGGCGGGGGCGCGCAAGGAATTCGAACGCGCGCTCGCGTTGGCGCCAGATTTCTCCGCCGCAACGAAGGCGCTCGGTCGTTAAAAAATCCCGGTGGCAAGTCCTGCGGCGAGCGTAGCACCGAGCTCCCGACAGCGCTCGAGCGCTGCGGCATCAGGCTCACCGACCACAATGACCGGATCGATGACGCTTTTCCATCGGTAGCCCGTGACGATTCGTTCGACGGCGGCTCGGGTTCCTGAGCCGTCGTTTCCTGCACTGACGAATAGACCCCAGGGCAGGCCGTCAGTCCGATTCTCGCAAGGATAAAAAGTACGATCAAAGAAATCTTTGAGGGCACCAGACATGTAGCCGAAGTGTTCCGGCGTACCGAGGATGACACCGTCGGCCCAGAGAAGGTCGTCGGCATGCGCCTCGAGGGCGCGACATTGACGCATCTCGATGTCGACCTCTGCCTGCCGCACCCCCTCGATCACGGCGAGTCGGAGTGTTTCGGTTCGCCCTGTGGCGTGACCGCCGTAAACGATGAGCAGGCGGCGAGTCATCATTGTCCCCCGGAAGTATTGAGTCGGCCCTGGCTCTGGAACCACTCGATCGTCATGTCTTTTTTCCTGCGGATGTTGATCGCGAGCACTAGGAGTGCTGCCATCACTCCGCCGAGCCCGGCGAGCGCCATGTCTCGATGGGCATCCCATTCGTCCCCCTGTGTTCCGAGAAATGCGGCGCCGAGAGGACCTCCATAAACGACGGCGGCGCCCCACTCGATGAGTTCATACAAGAGTGATGATGACATGACGATATCGAGGGGCAGAAAGTAACTCCAAAATCCGCGGACTCGTGCAAACAAGACGAGAAGTTCCCGAAAGGGCAGAAAGAGAAGAAAGCCGTAAGCGAAATGGACCAAGCGGTCGTAGTGGTTTCGGTTGAGCTCGAATGACTCACGGATCGACATTCCGCTCAAATTACGGAGGGCCTCATCGTAGGGGACGAGCGAGTACGTGAAATGAGCGCCGATCGCATGGAAACAGAAAAACACGAATAGCATCGTGTACGAGGCCGTCGAGAGTGGCAGCGATCGACGCGTGCTCCAGAGCACGAGCACACCGAGAATGAGCAGGGCATTTTCGAGCAACCAGGTATCCCGGTCGTAGGGCGCGATGGCCAAAGCCATCCAGAGCATCGCGAAGGCGATGGCGAGAGTTTTGAGATAGCGGGTTCGGCTCACCATTCCGAGTCTACCTCGGTCTAACCCGATGCCCAGCGCGACAACGCCGAACCGTGCGGTTCAATTCTTCTCGACGGTATACACCACTTCAGCACTCGATTCTTTACCTGCCTCAGTACGCAAGGTCCAGCGATCGTTGATGCTGTAGCGTAGCTTGAGCGTATTGATGGCCTCGGCGAGCGAAACGCCGTAACTGACGTATAGACGACTCGAGAGATACTTGCCAAATACCAGCGAAGTCTCGTTGGCGAGATTTTGTTCGATACCCACGTCCTCGATACCGATACGCTGACCCAATTGTTGAGCGAGGATGGCGCCGCCTTGAGCAAGGAGGGTGTCACGTCCCGAATTACCCTGACTGTTCCCTTGCGCCGACTCCAGAGTCCCACCCGCGAGGATCAGCGAGACCACCTGTGACTGCGGCAGCGATGGCTCGGAAAAGAACGTCATTCGGGGTTCACGCAACGAGCCGCGGACGTTCACGCCGGCGCGCACGTCGGGGAACTCCTTCGTCGCCCTGATTTCCACTCCAGGGTCATTGATCAAGCCGCCCGAAAAAATCAGACGACCGCGCTCGATGTCGAGCCGTCTTCCGAGTGCGGCGTATTTGCCTTCTGCCACGCTGAGCTCGCCGGTCCCGCGACTGATGCCATCGGCACTCGTCACGAGATTGAGTGCGCCGGTGAGGCGACCGGAAAGGCCAAAAGACTCGAGTGAGACTTTCTCGCCGAGCGTAAGTCGTAAGTTGCTGGAGACGCGGAAGGACGACTCGGGATCTGGCGGCGCGGCTCCGACAATGCGTTCATCTCCAGAGGTTAGGGTCGCCCCCGTGAGATCGGCCGGCGTGATACGAGCTGTCGGAATATGAACGGTTCCGGATGCCGACAACTCACGACCAGCCACTTTGAATCGTAGATCCGGCGAAGCGCTGATCCTTGCCTCGGGCACGTCGATCACGACCAGGTCGGAGCCCTTCAAGGTGAGTTCGCCGAAAGGTTGTCCGCCGCGCCACGTCAACTCTGCGTTTGCCTGAATGTTCCCGTTACCTGCCGTCGCAAAGGCGTCGAGCACGAAGCCGTTATCGATGAGCCGCGCCTCGGCGCGTATGCCACGAAGGGCCAGATTGACCTGATAAAAATCGAGCTCCCCCTTTTCGAGCCGAACGACACCATTCACGAGCGGACTGCCTAGCGTGCCGCCAATGATCAGGTCGAGCGAGAGATCTCCGGCTGATCGATCGATTTCGGGGACGTAGAGATAAAGCAGCGCGAGCGCAGAGGAATCTGCGCGCAGCGTCGCCGTGATCGGGAGATCGCGCCATTCGATCGAGTCGTCTTCGCGATTTCGTAAGGCGCGTAACTCGCCTCGAGCACGACCACGCTCGTTTGCGGCGACGTCGAGTTTCCCGAAAATTCCCTCATCATTGGACTCGAGTACGAGAGATCCTGAGCCGAGCGGCACGAGATCCTGTCGACCTCCGGCGCGTTGCCAGCGTAACCCTGCGCTGTCGATCTCGGCGCGGGCCGTTCCGCGTGCAAAGCCATCCTCTCCCGCGCGCAGATTGAGCGCGGCATTGACCGAGCCGAGGTATTGAGCTTTAGCGTTCGGAGCCGGGAGCAGGCTCGCGATCGGCAATCGAGAGGCCGTTGCATCCATGATCCAGCCTTCGTCGTTACGAGTACCTGAGGCGCAAAGGGTTGCCGCGTCAGTCAAGCTCGAGCCCTTTTCGCCACGCAGACAAAACGGATCCACTGCGATGGAATCGGTGGTGAGGCGGACTCTAAGCATTTTCTCGAGCCCGAGCTCGATGTTATCCGGCAGACGCAAATCGAGTATCGACCACCGCTGTTCCCATCCCTGCGTGTCGAAACCCGCCTCGGCTTTGGCCTTCAACCCGAGATCTTCTCCGGTGATTTCGACGTTCAGTGTGTGCAAGGCACTGCGTCCTGCGATGTCGAGCTGCAGCCGATCGGCGCGGCGACCTAGCGCACGCACTTCATCGGCTTCGATGCGTGCCGAGGCACTGGCCTCGGTCCCTCCGGTCGGATCGAGATCGACATCAGCCGACAAGCGGCGGATCGCCAGATCGCCGAGTGCGATGTTCTGGCCGCTCGCCTCGAGACGTACTTTCATCGCACGGGATGAACCGCGCAGCGTGCCCTTCGCGCGGAGTCTTCCCTTGCCATTTTCTGTAATGACGCCGAGGTCATCCGCGATGATCTCGAAGTCGAGATCGTTTCGGCGTGGAGAAAGATCGCCATCGAGCTCGAGTCGTAGACCGCCTGCGACGAAATCGACATCCTTGAAACTCAATACATCACGCGCGATCGAGAATCGTCCCGACCCGCGCGCGGGTGCACCTCGCAAACGCCCTGAGATATTTTTGATATCGACAGCGATGACGCCTGTCGGTCCGAACCCCCGTCCTTGGGCATCGAGCACGAAGCTCAAACGACCCGGCAGAGCGGAGCGCAGCTTCCCTGGGTCGATATCGCGTACGATACCGTTCACGTTCCAGCGTTCGGCAGGCTTCCATGCGACTTCACCTCGAAGATCGGCTACGCCTCCGAGTGCGCGCGCGTTGATGGTCGACAATTCGAACCGACCCGGCTCTAGTTTTGCCGTTAGATCGGCGTCGATTCGAGGGAGCGCTCCGATTCGAGCGTCTGCCGAGGCCGTGAAGGCATAAGGCCCGCTCCCGTTGAGTGTGAAGCGTCCGCGCGCGCTGTCGAGCGCCGGCGTCTTGTCGGCAAGCGGCCAGCGCAACTTGACCCACCGCCCATCGAGATCGAGTGAAGGACCGTCATCAGTCGGGGTAATCGTGCCTGACAGATCCACTCGAGTTTGCGCGCCAGGATGAACAAGCGTGATACGGCGCGCCGTCAGCACGTTGCGAAAGTAAGTCCCATCGAAGCTGACATCGACCGGACCTGCGGCGAGCCCCGGAGGAAGAAGGCTTCCGTTCGCGCGATACCCGTCCCGATCCACGACGATAGATACCTTGCCGCCGATAAGTCCTAAGAAATTAGAGCCGCCCAATTTTTGAAGATCGAGATCTCGAACGATGGCGTCTCCTCGTACGCTCCACGGTGCCTGCAAGGTCATCGACCCTTCGTCGATGCGCACGTCGAAGGGCTCCACGAGCTTGGCTTCCAGGCGCGCAAATTCGAGATCGCCGTCGAAGTTTCCGTTCGCACGCCAGAGCGGCCCCCGTCGTGGGGTATAGACGGCTTCGACCTTGCCCCGCAGCTTTAGCGGTAGCGCCGCCGTCAGCGTGCCTTCGAGATCGAGGCGTATCGATCCGAGTGATGCGTCGAGATTGGTGATATCGATCGTCTTGCTACGAATGAGCGCAGCGAGATCGATATCGGTCATCTGTACGGGATCACCGCGCATGGGTCGAATCGTGAGCCGAGGAATCGTGGCCTCTTTCAGCTCCACGGTGAGCAGTCTCGGCAGGAAGGGAAGGGCTTTCTCGGGCGGCGGTAAATCCCGCGCTTCTTGCTCGATGACGAGTTCGCTTATCGAGAACTCCGATGCCTCGACCGATTGCCATAGCAGGGGCAGGAGCTCGACTCGTGCACGGACTCCGCGAATTTGCAGGGTTACGAGATCGTGCTCGACGTCCACCGAGTCGATCTCGAAACCGCCGGCGACGCTTCCGCGGACTCCTCGAATCGAAATACTTTGCAGGGCACCGATTTTTTGAGGAATCAAAGATACGAGCCGCTGCAAGGCGGATTCGGAATATCCCAGTGTCCAAAGCGCGACGACCGGCAGGGACAGCAAGACGCCGGCAATCAACAATAGAAGGGAGGTTCGACGTTTCACGCGCGGCTCAGAGCTTCGGTGAGAAGTTGAAATGCAGACGCGGTCCCGACCGTTTGTCGAAACCCGGCTCGATATTGCATCGGGGATCCGGCGCGGCGCTGCGGCAGACGGGGTTGGTGAGCGGTTGGGCGATATCGATACCGAGCGTCACGATCGGCAGTCGGAATCTCACGCCTATCCCGAATGAATACTGAAGCGGATCTCCGAAAGAGTCGAAGGCGTTACCCGCATCGACGAATGCCGCGATACCCAAGTTGCGCGGTAGATCGCGGATGACTTCGATGGTCGCGGTCGCCAGATGACGGCCACCCACTTTCGTGCTGCCTTCTTCGATCGGCGAGAGGTCGTTGAACCCGAAACCTCGAACACTACGATCGCCGCCAGCGAAGAATCGCTCGGTACCGGGAAGTTTTGAGGCATCGGAGACCCAAGTCGTACCGACTTGTCCTCGTACAAAAAGGTGCCAGCGCGGACCGAGGTCGAATACTCGCTCCGCCTCGAGTCGAAGTTGAAGGTAGTCCTCCTCGGCACCGAGATTCGTAGTCGACCCGCGAAGCTCCGCATAGAGTCCGCGCGAGAACAGCGCCTCGCCGAGATAGCCGCGCGGGACGGAGGCGTAGCTGATGCCGGGGATGACGAGGGTGGTCGATTCCTCGAAACTGCTGCGAGTGGGCGAGCTCGCGGTGATCGTTCGTACTCGGCTCAGCGAAGCGAACATCACCCGTTGCCATTCGCCATCGACTTGTGTGACGGACGGTTGGAAGCGCGTGGTTCGTGTATCGAGATCGCCGAGTTCGTCGCGCGCATAGCGCCATTCGAACCCCAACTTCTCGAGCGCGGGGTCACCGATCGGTACGAGATATCGAGCCTCGATGGACTGCTCGAGTTGTCCCGCCTTGATTTCGGCTCGCGATCGATGCCCGCGATCATTGAGACGTCGATTCTCCCAGGTGAGGGTGCCGCGAGCCTTGCTGTCGGTCGCGTAACCTGCGCCCACGGAATAACGATTGCGTCGATTTGGCTCGGCGCGAATGTTTACGGGGATGACCCGACTCTGCGGATCCGGTGTTCCCGCGAGCACCTCGACATTGGAAAAATATTGACTGTCATCGAGGGCGAACTGCGTCCTCAACAAACTCGTCGCGTCGTAGGGTGCAAATTCTTCGTAGCGCAAAAATCGTCGAAGGAGTGATTCATTGAGCGATTGCTGTTCGATGGTCGTCGCACCGAAGCGATAGCGCTCGCCGGTCTCCATCACGAGGCGTATCGATGCGCTGTGTCGTTCCGGGTCGACTACGAGTTCGCTGATCGTCAACTTCGCATCGACATAACCCAGCGTCGCGGCCGTTCGACGAAGCCCATCTTTGAGCGTGTCGTAAGCGGCGTGTTCGAGACGATTTCCCCGCTTCAACGGCGAGCCAGACAAGAGCGTTTTAAAAGCAGGATCTTCGCGACCTGCGCCGATGACTCCGACCTCCACCTCATCGAGAATGACGGGCTTGCCCGGCGTGATGTCGAGCCGTGCTC
Organism: Pseudomonadota bacterium; assembly: GCA_041159695.1. Classification (GTDB taxonomy): domain Bacteria; phylum Pseudomonadota; class Gammaproteobacteria; order Steroidobacterales; family Steroidobacteraceae; genus UBA964. The sequence goes on along the minus strand of JBEAXT010000085.1, from coordinate 23,873 downwards.
GCCACCGACCTTCGCCGAGCGCTTCGACCTTGGAGGTGACCGTGGCCTCGTAGTAGCCGAAAGGACGTAAGGCCGAGGCCGCCTCGCGCTCAGCGCGCTCCTGCAATCGCTCGATCAAAGCCTGATCGAGGTTGTCACGTCCCTTGTATCGCTCGAGACTGAGAAAGGTCAGTACGTTTCGGCGCATCGCACCGTCGACACCGTTGATTTCGATATCGATGCCCGCGACGACCGGCGCGCTCGCCACAGTGAAAATGGCGAGACACAAGCCGAGTCGAATAATGGAGCTGCGGATCAGGCGGAGCACGCTCCGGATTCTACCCGCTTGCCGCCTTTCCTCGGGGCGAACCACCGCCCCAACTTCGGGTCTTCAAGGTGTGCAACGGTACGGAAGATCCGGCGTCGAACCAGTTGGCGATCAAGCGATGGGAGATCGAGGTGTGGGGTGGCAGGACGACCTCACCCGCGGCGACTTCGTCCCGAGTCACCCAACGGGCATCTTCGAGTTCGCTGCCCGCCCTCGCGATCGAATCCGGGGCTGCGCTCGCCATGAACCCCAGCATGAGCGATGACGGGAACGGCCATGGCTGCGAGGAGTGGTAGTCACTGGCAAAAACCCGCACCCCGGTCTCCTCGAATACCTCTCGGGCAACGGCATCTTCGAGACTTTCGCCGGGCTCGACGAAGCCCGCGATCGTCGAATAGCGGCCTGATGGCCAAGCGCTCTGGCGACCGAGCAGGGCACGTTCGCCGTCGCTGACGAGCACGATGATCGCGGGATCGATCCGCGGGAAAAAATCGGTGGCACAGGTCGGGTCGCTGCACGTCATGACGTGGCCAGCATGTGTGGGGCGCGTCGGTGAGCCGCAGACCCCGCAGTGCCGATGTCTTCGCTGCCAGAACGCGAGCGCTCTGGCATACGCGAGCAAACCCGCTTCCTCGGCGCCGAGCGTTCCGGCGAGCGGCCTGAGCTCTTCGAAACGGAGCGCATCGTCACGATCGCTGTCCGTAGTCTGATTTTCGTCGGTCTGTACGAGGACACAGCGCCGATCACGAAACCATCCGAGTAGAACTAGGGATTCGTCCGGACTCGACTGAACGATGGCATGCGAACGATCGACGAACGCCGCGGTCGGTGGGTCTCCCGTGACGCCGAGCGCGGTGCCGCGCGCCGGGAGGAAGAGCGTTTGGGCGTCGGCTCGCGCCGACTCGAGCCAGCGCGGATCCTCGCGCAGCTCGGCTCGCCGGTCGAGGTAGGGGCCAGCGAGAAAATTGGTGGCAGAGCGTTCGGAGGATGACGGCATGAATTTAGGTGCCGCATGAGGTGCTCACTCGCGGAGTGCGCACCAGACGGCCAGCCGAATTCTAGCAGTCTGGCTAGGCGCGCGAGCCGCTGGACGTTTTTGCCGTCCCTCGGTGGCCGGCGGGCTTTTCCGGCATGGGGGCGTCACACGCTCGGCAGGAGGGATCACGTAAGGAGACGCTCTCTACGATGTTGAGGGCCTGACAGGCCGGGCAGAAACGCAGGCGAATTTCGTCACCGGCAGTCAGCGCCTTGACGAGGAAGGCGGCATGCTCGAAGTCGATACGCGGGCGAGGCGAGACGCGCCGATAGGCCTCGTAGGCATCGCAAAGGAGGCGGCCCCTCGCGATCGTCGGAATTTTCTTGAGCGAGGCTGGATCGGGCTTGTCGGAGATGGCCCCGAAGAGCAGCAGGATCGAGGCCAGCGCGTGAGCCTCGGCACCCAAGCTCGTGGCACGCAGAAAGTAACTGACCTGGCCAGGGGATTTGCCGCGATGCCTTCGAACACCGGCGCCGGGCTTGATGTACGACCGATAGAGTTTTCGTACACGGTCATCGCTGAGTCCCGTCCAGTGGCGAATGGTGTGAGTGCGCGCCTCGTGCCGAATAAGCCGAAGGGCGAGTTCGAGACGAAGACGATCGCGTTTGTAGCGCTCATCGGTGACGTGCATGAGGGTGGGCCTGTCAAAGAATGTATTTCGATGGAAAATATCCCAAAACAAACGCTGCGTTCCAAGTTGGTTTGAGTGACCATTTCGATTGAAAAAACGGAGGAATGCATGGCTAACGACAAAAAATCCCCCACACCCGACCCCAGTGCCCTGGCCACGACCGAGACCGACTTCGCGCGCAGCGTCGACCGCGAGATCATCCGCCAGGTCGGTGGCATGAACCTGCGTGGCTTGCGCATCCTGCGAGACGCCTTAGAGGGCTCAAAGATCGTTTTGCCCTCGGCGGCGTCCATGCTCCGCGAAGAGTGGTTGGGTCTCGACGATGGCGTGCTCGCCTCGGTCGCCGACTGCCCATATCTCCTTTTTGATCTCTCCACCGATACCGCCTTTGCGCTCTGGCGGCGTGTACAGGCCGGGGTCAACCTGCCACGGCTGCAGCCGGGTTTGTGCGAAGGGCAGGCCGGGCAGGGTTTCGCGCGTATCGTGTGTTACTTCGCATGGCAAACAGCCCAGTCGCGACCGGCAGCCGCCTCCTTATTGCTCGGGCTGTCGCCCGCGGGTTGCGCCGCGTTACGCGCACTCGAGTTGCCACAAATCGACGAGTTGGCGGAGACGGCGGGGCCCTGCGTCGGTCTGCGTTGGGGCGAAGACGTCCTCTTCTGGCGTCGCCGAATTCAGGCGGCCAAGGCGGGCGACCGTGCGGCACTTTGGGATACCACCTTATCGGGGGTTCAGCGTCTCGCTGCGGTGTCGCGCAGCACGCCCTAAAGGCGGTCCATCCGCGATACGGAGACACGGTGCTGGACCGAGCGGCTGACGCCTAGGTGGCCATGCTATCTTTCGCCGCCTCATGGAAGCGCTTTCGGTTCGTGGTCTCGTCAAGCGATACAAAAATGGGGTGGAAGCCCTGAGGGGCATCGACCTCGACGTTCAAGAGGGCGATTTCTTCGCGCTACTCGGCCCAAATGGAGCGGGCAAAAGCACGCTCATCGGCATCTGTACGTCCCTCGTCACTAAGACCGCAGGGTCGGTCCGCGTTTTCGGCCATGATCTCGACTCTGAGCTTGAGGCGGCGAAATCCTGCATCGGCGTGGTTCCGCAGGAACTCAATCTCAATCAATTCGAAACCCCCGAGACTATCGTCGTCAATCAAGCGGGGTTTTACGGAATTCCACGACGGGTCGCGCGGGAGCGCGCCGAAAAATATCTCACCAAATTATCGCTTTGGGATAAGCGCAATAAGATGACGCGCACGCTCTCGGGCGGCATGAAGCGCAGATTGATGATTGCGCGGGCATTGGTGCACGAACCGCGCTTGCTGATTCTCGACGAGCCCACGGCCGGTGTAGACATCGAGATCCGGAGATCGATGTGGGAGTTCCTGCGAGAACTCAACGAGTCGGGCACGACGATTATTTTGACCACGCATTATCTCGAGGAAGCCGAGAGTCTGTGCCGCAACATCGCGATTATCGATCGTGGCCGCATCGCCGAGGCCGATCGGATGGATCGGTTACTGCTTAGGCTGCATACGGAATCTTTCGTACTCAGTCTTCGCGAGGCCATATCCGTTGTGCCGTCCGTCCCAGGCTATGACATTCGTCTGGTCGATGCCCACACGCTCGAAGTGGAAGTGAGCAAGGACCGCGATCTCAACGATTTGTTCGCGCGACTCTCTGCCGATGGAATCCACGTGATCACGCTGCGTAACAAGGTCAATCGGCTCGAAGAAATCTTTATGCGGCTCGTTGATAAGTCGGGAGCCGCAGCATGAGCGCGAGTTTCGCGAGCGCGCGCTGGATCGGCTTCCAGACCATCGTGATGCGTGAGTTCGGACGCATCCTGCGTATTTGGGGGCAGACCATCGTCCCTTCTGCTGTGACCGCAGCGCTGTATTTCGTGATCTTCGGCAGCCTGATCGGTCGCCGAATCGGACAGATGGACGGCGTCGATTACATGCAGTACATCGCGCCCGGGCTCATCATGATGGCGGTGATCACGAATGCCTATGCCAACGTGTCTTCGTCTTTCTTTGGCGCCAAGTTTCAGCGCTACCTCGAAGAAATCAGTGTTTCGCCGCAACCCAATTGGGTGATCATCGCAGGCTATGTCGGTGGTGGAGTGCTGCGGGGTCTGCTCGTCGGGCTGGCCGTCACGATCATTTCCCTCGTCTTCACTCACTTACCCGTTCATCATCTCTTTCTGATTTTGGCGGCCGTACTGCTGACCGCAGTGATTTTCTCGCTGGCGGGCTTCATCAATGGCGTATTTGCCAAGAATTTCGACCAGGTAAACTGGATACCGACATTCATCCTCACGCCGCTCACCTATTTCGGCGGTGTGTTCTATTCCATCAACCTGTTACCGGAGTGGGCGAGAACGCTGTCGTTCTCCAATCCGGTGCTTCATATGGTCAATGCCTTCCGTTACGGATTCCTCGGCCGCTCCGACGTGCACGTGGGGCTCGCCTTCGCCATCATGGCGCTCTCTGCAGCGGTGCTTTTTCTGATCGCGCTATGGTTGATGCGGCGCGGTACGGGTCTGCGCGACTGACCGCAGAAAACATGGGCGGATGATCGTGTACGAGGACTTCACTCCGCCGCGCTGGTTGCGCGGTGCCCATCTGCAGTCGATCCTGCCGAGCCTCCCTTTGCGACGGGCGCTGGTCGAGCGACGCGCGAGGCCGCTGCTCGCCTCGAGCCGGGAGTTGATCCTCGAGTGCGGTGACGGCGTGCGATTGCAGGGATTCTTCTCGCCAGCACCGGCGTCGAAGCAGCATCAGCGGGTGCTCGCAGTGCTACTCCACGGTTGGGAAGGTAGCGCCCAGTCGTTATACGTGCTTTCTTTGGCGCAGACGCTGCACGAGCACGGTTTCGACGTCGTGCGACTCAATCTTCGTGATCATGGCGCTACCCATCATCTCAACAAGGATCTATTCCACTCCTGCCGGCTGCCGGAGGTGGTCGGGGCGGTACGTCGACTGCAGTTCCTGTTCCCGTCTCACCGGATGACGCTCGCTGGATTTTCTTTGGGCGGAAACTTCATGTTGCGCGTCGCCGCGGAGGCGCCCAAGGCCGGCATCGATATTAAGCATGCCGTCGGCGTGTCGCCGGTGCTTGATCCGGCAAACTGCCTCGATGCCATGGAGCGCGGATGGTCGCTTTATCATGATTATTTTGTTCGGAAGTGGCTTCGGTCGCTTCGTCTGAAGCAGCAAGCTTGGCCGGGTCAATTCGAGTTCGACGAGCTCGTCACGTCCCGAAACTTAAGACAAATGACCCGTGAATTGGTCTTGCGACACGCTGGCTACGATGATGTCGAGGATTACTTCCGGGGGTATGCCATCACCGAAGATCGACTCGCCGCACTCGTCGTGCCGTCCACCCTCATCACCGCACTCGACGACCCCATCATCCCTGCGGCCGATCTCTCGCGGCTCGCAAGGCCGACGGCGCTGCGCGTGATCGCCACACAGACCGGTGGGCACTGCGGATTTTTCGATTCTCTGTCGGGTCCAGGCTGGGCCGACCGATTGATCTTACGCGAGTTGCAGCAGGCGGTCGTCGCTTGACCTAGAATCGGCGCATGACCCGCCGGTTATCCATTTTTCTCGCCCTCGTCGTCCTCGTTGCGCTCGGAGGCTGTGGCGAGCTTCAGGATTGGCGCAGTACGCAGCGAGCCGACACGCTCGAGGCGTACGAATCTTTCGTCGAGCGCTATCCGCAGAGCCAATATGTCCCGGTCGCTCAGCGACGCTTGGCCGACCTCGTCGAGCAGCGCGACTGGTTGATCGCGACCGAATCGGACACGGCTGCCGGCTATCGTGCGTTCATCGATACGCATCCCAAAGGTCGTTGGACACGCGAGGCGCGAGTTCGCCTGCAAAATTTTTTGACCACGCCAGGCGTTCTCGGTCCTGCGGCGCTCGAGCCCGCCGAGCCACCGCCCGCGATGTTGCCGGAGGAGCCCGTCAACACGGAGGTGACAGACCCCGCACCGACGACGTTGGTGGAGCCTGCGCCCGTAACCCATCGCATCCAGCTCGGCGCATTCTCCAGTCGGGAAATAGCGCTCGAGGCTTGGCGGGAAGCACGGACCCGTCACACGGAGCTACAAGGCCTCGTATCGCAAGTGATCGTCGGTTCAAACGGGCAGGTCGACATCTACCGACTTCAGGCGAGTGTCGTCAGCGAGGAGCGGGCACGAGAAGTGTGCCGAGTGCTCACCGGGGCGGGTCAGGGTTGTGTGTACGTGCCGCCGGGTCGTTGACACCTGCGCCACCTGAACGACGCGCGAGTCATGTACGAAAGTTTCTTTGGGTTGACTGAGCCGCCGTTCTCGATCACGCCCGACCCGCGTTATCTCTACCCGAGCAGTCGCCACATCGAGGCGATTGGCCACCTTTTTTATGGTGTCAGTGCTGCGGGTGGTTTCATTCAGCTCACCGGTGAGGTCGGTACTGGAAAGACCACGGTCGTACGCTCTCTGCTCGCGCGCGAACCCGCCGATGTCGATATCGCACTGATCCTGAACCCGCGACTGACCGTGCCCGAATTTCTGCAAACGATCTGCGAAGAACTCGGCATCGCGCTGTCGCAGGAGTCCAAGTCGAGCGTGAAGGCGTTGATCGATACTTTGACGGCGCGATTGCTCGAAGCCCACGCCGCGGGGCGGCGCGTTGCCGTTCTGATCGACGAAGCGCATTTGCTCGAGCGAGATGTCCTCGAGCAGGTGCGACTCCTCACGAATATCGAGACTGCGACACGAAAACTCTTGCAAGTCATCCTGATTGGCCAGCCGGAGCTGCGCGAGCTCCTCGCGCGCGAAGACATGCGTCAGGTGGCGCAGCGGATCACCGGCCGTCTGCATCTCGATCCCCTCTCAGAAGACGAGACGGCCGCTTACGTCCGACATCGCTTACGTGTCGCAGGCGCCACGCGCGAGATCTTTACATCCCGCGCCTTGCGCGAGCTACACCGCCAGGCTGGAGGTCTGCCGAGACTCGTCAACGTCATCGCCGATCGAGCGATGCTCGGGGCATATGCCAAAGATCGTCATGAGATCACCCCGGCGCTCGTTCGAGCCGCCGCATCAGAGGTGTCCGGCATCGAGAGGCGATCACGTAAGTGGATTTGGCTTGCGACCGCGGCGACCGTAATCGTGATCGCGATCAGCGTGGCGCTGTTTCTTCAGGTCTGAAGAAAACGGTTAATCAAAGAAAATACGCCGTCTGCATCCGCCCGCACGGCCCATCGCACGTTCTGAGCCCGATCCGCTCGAGCGCGAAATTCGACGGCCGTGTGTCCGAGGGTGAGTGCCGACTCGGTTTCCACATCGACGTAACACGGCACGAACTCGAAAAGACGAGGTTCGATGAGCCAAACGATCGGACACGGGTCGTGCAAGGGCGATCCTTGAGCTCGCGGTCCGTTGGCGGGGAGGGCGTTCGAGTACTCGATGAGCCGGGCTGCCGCGCGTGCCGTGTCGGAGCCGAGCGCCTTGATCGCCGCGGTGCGCGAAGGCGTCGCTCTGACCTGATGCGTCGCGTCGAGACCGAACGCCCACACGGGCCGTCCGGCATTGAACACCGCCTGGGCCGCATGCGGATCGGCATAGATGTTGTACTCCGCCGAGGCCGTGATATTTCCGCCTTCACTCCTCGCGCCGCCCATGATCACAAAATCTTTGATGCCCTTTAGGCATCGAGGATCGCGTGTCAGGGCGGTGGCCACATTAGTCATCGGGCCGGTGATCACGAGCGAGACGCTCTCGGGCGACGCGTTGCTTAAGATGCGAATGAGAAAGTCGACGGCATGCTCGCGATCGGCGCCGCGGGTCGGTTCGCGGATCGGCAAATCGCCGAGCCCCGACTCGCCGTGAAAATGTCCGGCCTCGACGGGGTCACGAAGGAGAGGCCTCGTACAACCGGCAAAGACCGGGACCTCGGGCCGCCGTGCAATATCGCGAATCACGCACGCATTTCGTGCGGTCAGCTCGGCCGAGACGTTACCGGCGACGGTGGTGATACCGAGCAATTCGATTTCCGCTTTGGCTGACAGAGCGAGCAGCAATGCGACGCCATCGTCGACACCAGGATCGCAGTCGAAAATGACTTGTCGAGTCATTCGGCAGTCTCGAGAGATGCTGGTCGGGTGCGAGGCGGTGGTAGACCCGAGCCGGCGATCCGCGGTCCGAGCCATGAGAGCAGCGCGTCGACATCGCCTCTATCGCCTACGGCGCGATAGTTGATCTCGCGCCAGCCGGGATTGGGAGAGCCTTCTGCAACGGCAAAGTCGAAGACGTACGCGGGCTCTTGGCCCATACGCAAATCCGCGATCGTCACTTCGTTGTCTCGCTGAGCGATCCTGAAGAACCCGTGGCTGAACCACGCCATGCGCTCCAGCCCCCAATTGCCGCGCAGAGTATCGAAGAGCGCGCGATCACTCTCGAATCTGTCGAATCGAATTAGCCCCGGTTCGTCGAGTAGAGAGTAGAACCCCTCGTGATAAGCCGCGCCGCCCGGTTGCATCGCGACGATACGCCAGAGCACGGTGTTGAATGCGGTGGCGGTGACGAGCAGACGCTCGACTTCGATACCCTGCGCCGCAAGGCTACGCTCAGCCGCTCGTGTCGCGAGCGATTGTGCCGTCATGCTCCATCCGAGATACGCCACGGCGACGCCGAGACCGATGCTCGTCCATTGATGACGCCGCGCGCTGCGGGAGATGCCGGTCGCCACCAGTCCCACGATCAAAGGAATCGTGAATAGGGGATCGATGATGAACACGCTGCCGATACCGTAGGGCGTATCGACGAAAGGCTGGAATAACTGCGTGCCGTAGATCGTCATCACATCGAGCAGTGGATGCGTGAACAAGGCGAGAAATGTGGCAAGCCACCACAAGCGGAAGAGTCCGCGCTCGCGGAGCGATATCAACCATGCGAGCACCGGCGAGATCAAGGTCAAATAAAAAAGCGAATGACTCTCGGCGCGATGAAAAGTCATGTTACGGATCGGATCGCCGTGATCGATGAGCGCGTCGAGATCCGGCAGCGTTCCACAGAATCCGCCCCACAATGCCGACTTCCAAACCGGCGCGCGCCGTCGCATGACGGCAACGCCCACTGCAGCACCCAGCGTGAACTGCGACAGTGAATCCATGCGCGACGATCAGCCGGGCAGGCTGTCCCAAAACGCTTCCATGCGTTTGCGCATGGCGGCATCGGGCAATCTGCCCTGTGCAGCGCCGAGGTTATCCTCGAGATTGGCGACCTTGGTCATGCCGGGGATCGCGCAGGTTACCGCCGGATGCGAGAGCACGTACTTCAGGAAAAACTGACCCCAGCTGCGCGCCTCGAATTCGGCGGCCCACGTGGGCAAGGTTTGTCCTCGTACCCGCGAAAACAGATTGCCATCGCGCCGGCCACCGAAGGGCAAGTTGATCAGGGTGGCGATGCCTCTGTCGGCGGCAAGGGGCAATAGTTGCTCGGCTGCGCCCCGATTGCCGATCGAATAATCCACCTGGATGAAATCGAGCGATTCGGTGCGCATGAGTCGTGCCATCTCCGAATACTGCTCGTCCCGTGAGGTGGTGATACCGACGTAGCGAACGCGCTTCGCAGCGACCCACTCACGGATCAAGGGCAGCAAGACCTCCGTGCCGATGAGGTTGTGCACCTGCATGAGTTCAATGAAATCGGTGCGCAGGCGACGCATCGACTCATCCATGCTGGCAACGCCCTCCTCACGCGTCTTGTTGGGTGCGGTGACTTTGGTCGCGAGAAAGGCTTTGGGTCGGTTACCGATGTCCGCGAGCAGCTCGCCAATGACCCGCTCGGATTCCCGATAAAGCGGAGCGGTATCGATAACGCGTAGACCCGAGTCGGTGAGGCGCTCGAGCACGGCGCGACGCGCGGCGCGTTCCTCGGGTGTCGTGGGGCTGTAATTGTTGGTGCCGACGCCGATCACGGGCAGGCGTTCGCCGCTCGAGGGAATTCGTCGTTGCAGCAGCGCGTTGGACGCAAGAAGTGCATTCCCACCGACGAACGGCGTCGCGATACCCGAGGCCACCGCGAGTTGGATGGCCGTGCGACGATCAATGAGTCCGAAAGGGCGTCCTTGCATAGCGGTCAGTCTCCGGATGGGGCGCCGGTCAGGCAGCTAGCAAGTCCTGCGGTTGCGACGGCGCGAGATTCGGGGCGCTCGTTTGCAGCAGCGCCCAAGCGAGACAAAGATTGGACGATACCACCGGAATCGGCAACTGCCCGCGCAGCACGCGGAGCGCCTGGAGTGTGGGCATACCCGTACCGCTCAGCACGTAGGCCTCGGCGTTGCCGCGCGCGAGTCCGAGCGCAGCATCGAGAGCATGCTGGCTCGTCAATTCATAGATATCGTGGGTGTCGGTGAGGGCCGGATCGACGCGTAACTTGCCGACCACCTCGATCCCGGCGTCGCTCCAGTAGCGATATCCGGCCTCGGCCAGTGCCACGGGATAGGGAGAGATGAGGGCGATGCGTCGAACACCGAGCACCCGAAGTGCGCGACGGATCGATTGGGCTGCCGTGATCACCGGAATGCCGCGTTGCATGACGGCTTGCGCGGTGAGCTGATCTTCGAGCTCGGGACCCACGCGATAACTCGAGCCGGTACAGCCGAAGCCGAATGCGCCGAGGCGCAGGCTGCCGAACGTCCCAAGGGCGTCGGGGATATGACGAATATAGTGATCGAGTCGCGTCTCGACGTCCGGTGCAGGATGGGTCAGCCGCGTCGCGTAAACCGCCACGCTGTCGGGCAGTAGGGCGCGAAGTTCGGGCTCGACCGTCGGGTTGGCCTGCGGCACTGCCACACCCAGCCGGGCGTGAGCGCCGTAGTCCGGCGTCATTCGCAGAGGCTTTCGAGGTAACCCTGCGCGACGGGCGACAAGCGCTTCATGGCGAGCGCGCGGGCTTTCGGGGCATCGATCAGGTGTTCGAGCGGGCCCGAGACGAGCATGCGTCGAACCTGGGGATCTTTCCGGGACACGGCCGCCATCTTGTTGAGCACGGTGAAGCCACGGTAGATCTTGGCGCGTGGCGCGCGGCGGTTTTCGATGGAGCGAGCGAGATACTGGCCGAATCGGCTGTAGAGAAAGTAGTCGTCGTCACCGACGTCGAACCGAGCTTCCGCGAAAAAATCGGGAAAATTCTTCTCGAGGTACTGGTTGACCTTGAGGAGACGGGGTCCAGGATCGTCGTTTTGCGACGCCGCGTGTTTCTTCATCTATTTGTTGCACCTCGCAATGCGCGCGAAAAGTAAGGCACACCGACCCCAAGTGCAATACCTTTGGAAAAATTTTTCCGGGAGTGTTCGATCATGATCGATGAGGTGCCCGCCGAGCTCGCGAGTTTCGCCTCGCCGCTGCGCGCGCTGGTGTTTGGCGCGACAGGTGGAATCGGTGCTGCCAGCGTCGAGATTTTGCGTGCCCACCCGCGCGTCGGGCGCGTTTACGCGGCATCGCGCCGCGCCGAAGCGCCGTGGCGTTTCGCGCTCGAGGACGAATCGTCGATCGCCGCCGTGGCGGCTGCCGCAGGTGCCGAGGGGCCGCTCGATCTCGTATTCGTCGCGACGGGCGTACTGCACGCTGAAGGGCTACAGCCCGAGAAAAGCTGGCGCAGCCTCGATGCGACGGCGATGGCTCGCGCATTTGCCGTCAACGCGATCGGACCCGCGCTCATCGCCAAACACACGGTGGGGCTGCTGCGGCGCGATGCGAAGTCGGTTTTTGCATGCCTCTCTGCGCGCGTCGGCTCGATCGATGACAACCGGCTCGGCGGCTGGCATGCCTACCGCGCTTCGAAAGCCGCGCTCAACATGCTGGTCCGAAACGTCGCGATCGAACTCCGTCAGCGCAATCCGCAAGGTATCTGCGTGGCGTTGCATCCGGGGACCGTCGACACGCGCCTCTCCAAGCCTTTCCAGATGGCCGTCGCGCCGGGCAAGTTATTCACGGCCGAACAGTCGGCTCATGCGCTGCTGCGCGTCATCGACCGGCTCACGCCGAGCGACAGCGGCCGCCTCTGGGCTTGGGACGGGCAGGCCATTCCGTTTTAGGCAGCTTCCCGTTCGAGTCAGATTCGGGCGACTCAGCGCAGGCGGGTCAGTCCGGGTACCCGATCGAAGGCCGGATCGAAACTGAGTACGTTCTCGATGCCCTGACGCTGCATCGTCGCCACGTGTAGTGCGGCGCGGACGGGCAGGGCCGGGTACTGAAGCACCAGATGCTTGGCGTGCTCCACGGCGTCTCGGTCGATCGTCACTACCTCGTCGACGATGCCGAGCAACGCGTCGAGTGCCGGTTGGATACCGCCTCGCCGCTCGATCGAGGTGTAACGGTGCAGGATCTCGGTGAGGACCTCGGCGTCGGTCACGAGACGTACACGTTGAGTGACGAGCGTTTCGAGGCGTCGCTGCGCGTCGACCTTGTTGGGATGAGCTGCGCCCACGAGGTACATCGGAATGCTGGTATCGATGAAGACCATGCGCGGCGCTCCTTAGTACCCGCCGCCACTCGGGAGGCCATCCGCCGTGGAACCCGTCGCACCGGCATAACCCCGTTCGGTCTCTGCGATCAGTCGCTCGACCGCGCCGGTGGCGGCCGAATGACGGACGGCCGAACGAATGGCGGCGAGTTTGCGATCGATGTCGACCGTGGAGGCTTCCCGACGCGCGGCCGAGAGTGTTTGCCGGACCCATTCCGCGACGGTCATGCCTCGGCTCGCCGCCGCGGCCTGGATCGCGGCGTACTCCGAGTCGTCGAATAGCACCTGTAGGCGTTTTGTCATTAATGTAGTTTGTTTGACTCATTACAATGAGTCAAATAGGAAGAAATGCTTTTCCGAAGCGGGGACGGGTAGTTATAGTCGGTCTGGGGGTCGGGAGAGTCGATGAATAGCCAGCACACCACGGGTCTTCGAGCCCGCACCACCCGCCCTGCAAAGCAAGGCCTGTACGACCCCCAGAACGAACGCGACGCCTGTGGCTTCGGTTTCGTGGTCGATATTCAGGGGCGAAAATCCAATAAGGTTCTGCGCGACGCCATCGAGGTCCTGAAGAACCTCGATCATCGCGGTGCATGCGGCTGCGAGGTCAATACCGGTGACGGTGCCGGCGTCCTCATGCAGATGCCGCACGCATTCCTGAAGGACGCGGCCAAAAAAGCACACATCTCCTTGCCGGAGCCCGGCGAGTACGCCTGCGGTCTGATTTTCATGCCGCGCAACGCGACGCAGCGTCGTCGCATCGAAGAGATTTTTGCGCGGGTCGTCCAGTCGGAGGGGCAGATCTACCTCGGCGGTCGAACCGTACCGACCGATAACTCCATGCTCGGTGAAACCGCTCGGGTGAGCGAGCCGTTCATGCGACAGGTGTTCGTGCAGCGCGGACCCGACACGGCCGATGCCGACGAGTTCGAGCGCAAGCTCTACGTCATTCGCAAACGCGCGTACAACGAGATCCGCGTCTCCACGATCGGCGGCGCTGAGTATTGGTACGTCGCGAGCCTCTCCCACAAGACGCTGGTCTACAAGGGAATGCTGCTGACGATGCAGCTCGATCAATATTTTCCCGATCTGCGTCATCCGCTGATGGAAACCTCGATTGCGTTGGTGCACTCGCGTTTCTCGACCAACACGTTTCCGAGCTGGGATCGCGCACATCCGTATCGCTACATTGCGCACAACGGTGAGATCAACACGCTGCGCGGCAACATCAATTGGATGCGTGCACGCGAAGCCTTGCTCGAATCGCATCTGTTCGGTGGAGATACCCGAAAGCTCGCGCCCATCGTCAACGTGAACGGCAGCGACTCCTCGATGTTCGATAACGTGCTCGAGCTCATGGTGCTTGCGGGACGTTCGCTGCCGCACGCTATGATGATGATGATTCCGGAGCCTTGGTCGAAGCACGAGTCGATGGACCCTGCTCGCCGGGCGTTCTATCAATTCCACTCGAGTCTGATGGAGCCCTGGGACGGTCCTGCGGCGATTTCTTTTACCGACGGTATTCGTATCGGTGCCGTACTCGATCGCAACGGTCTGCGTCCCGGCCGCTACTACGTAACCAAAGACGGTATGGTCGTCGTTGCCTCCGAAGCGGGTGTTCTAGACATTCCGCCTGAGCAAATCGAACGAAAAGGACGCCTGCAGCCAGGCCGCATGTTCTTGGTCGACACCGAGCAGGGCCGTATCGTCGAAGACGAGGAGATCAAGCGCTCGGTATGCAACGAGTGGCCCTATGCCGAGTGGCTGGGCGAGCATCTCGTCAATCTCAAAGATTTGCCCGCAGCGCCGCAGCTGCCGGCCCCCGAGCCGGATTTACTCCTCGCTCGTCAGATCGCCTTCGGCTACAGCTTCGAGGATCAGCGCATTCTGATGACCCCGATGGCGCGCGACGGCGTCGATGCGGTCGGTTCCATGGGTAACGACACGCCGCTCGCGGTCCTCTCGAAGCGTCCCCGACTTATCTACGACTACTTCAAGCAACTGTTTGCGCAGGTCACCAATCCGCCGATCGATAGCATTCGGGAAGAGATCATCACCTCATCCGACGTGTGGCTCGGCGCCGAGGGAAATTTGCTCGACCCGAAGCCGACAGATTGCCGACGCATCGAGCTCAAGGCGCCGGTCGTCACGAACGAGGAGTTTGCGAAGATTCGGCGAGTGGCCATGCCGGGGCTCAAGGTGGGCACGGTCTCCATGCTTTTCCGTGCCGCACGCGGTGAGGAGGGTTTGGCCAAGGCGATCGAGCAACTACGTGCCGAAGCACGTCGCCTCATCACCGAGGAAGAAGTCAACATCCTCATTCTCAGCGATCGCGGCGTCACCAAAGAAATGGCTGCGATCCCGTCGTTACTCGCTGTTTCTGCATTGCATCATTTTTTGATTCGCGAAGGTCTGCGCATGCGCGTGTCGCTCGCCATCGAGACTGGCGAGGCTCGAGAGGTGCATCACTTCGCACTCCTCATCGGCTACGGATGCAGTGTCATCAATCCGTATCTCGCATTCGAAACGCTCGACGGCATGATCCGGGACAATTTGCTGCCAAATGTCGATCACTCCTTGGCCTGCGCCAATTTCGCCAAGGCGGCAACCAAGGGTGTGGTCAAGGTGATGTCCAAGATGGGCATTTCGGCAGTTCAGAGTTATCACGGCGCACAGGTTTTCGAGGCCGTCGGTCTTCGGCAGGACGTCATCGACGAATACTTCACCGGCACGGCATCGCGTGTCGGCGGAATCGGTCTCGATACCATTGCGGCCGAAGTTCTGATGCGCCACAACGCGGCGTTCCCCGATCGTCCGGCGGGTGATCAGGCGCTGCCGACCGGCGGCCAGTACCAGTGGCGTGCGGACGGCGAGTTCCACGTCTTCAATCCTGAGAGCATTCATCGCCTGCAAAAAGCGGTTCGCACGGGCAGCTATGCGACGTTCAAGTCTTACGCTGAGTTGATCGACGATCGGGCAAAGAATCTGTCGACCCTGCGCGGCCTGCTCGATTTCAAGAAAGGCGATTCGATCCCCATCGAGGAAGTCGAGTCGATCGACAGCATCATGAAGCGCTTCAAGACCGGTGCCATGAGCTATGGCTCGATCAGTAAGGAAGCGCACGAGACCTTGGCCATCGCCATGAACCGGATCGGCGGTAAGAGCAACACGGGCGAGGGCGGTGAAGACCCCGATCGCTACGTGCCGATGCCGAACGGTGACTCAAAAAATTCTGCCATCAAGCAGGTAGCCTCCGGTCGTTTCGGCGTGACGAGCGAGTATCTCGTCCAAGCCAAAGAGCTCCAGATCAAGATGGCTCAGGGTGCGAAGCCTGGAGAAGGCGGCCAGTTGCCGGGCACCAAGGTGTATCCGTGGATTGCCAAGGCGCGGCACACGACGCCGGGCGTGGGGCTCATTTCGCCGCCTCCGCACCACGACATCTACTCGATCGAAGATCTGGCCCAACTCATTCATGACCTCAAGAACGCGAACCGTGACGCGCGAGTGAGCGTCAAGCTTGTGGCCGAAGTGGGTGTCGGCACCATCGCCGCGGGCGTCGCTAAGGCGCATGCCGACGTCGTGCTCATTAGTGGCCATGATGGCGGCACGGGCGCCTCGCCGTTGACCTCGACTACGCATGCCGGGTTGCCGTGGGAGCTCGGTCTCGCCGAGGCCCACCAGACCCTGGTACTCAATAATTTACGAAGCCGTATCGTCGTCGAGACCGACGGACAGCTGAAGACGGGTCGTGACGTTGCGATCGCAGCCCTGCTCGGCGCGGAAGAATTCGGCTTTGCGACTGCGCCGCTCGTCTCAGTCGGTTGCATCATGATGCGCGTCTGTCATCTCAACACCTGTCCGGCCGGTGTGGCGACCCAAGACCCGCGCCTGCGCGAGCGCTTTGCGGGCAAGCCGGAGCATGTCGTCAACTTCATGCGGTTCGTCGCCACGCAGCTGCGCGAAATCATGGCGGAGCTCGGCTTCCGCACGATCAATGAAATGATCGGGCGTGTCGACCGACTCGAGCCGACGGCTGCGATCGATCACTGGAAGGCGCAGGGTTTCGATTTCAGCAACATCCTCTATCAGCCGGACTCAGGCGCCGAAGTCGGACGTTTCCAGACTATCGAACAGGATCACGGTCTCGACAAATCGCTCGACGTCACGACGCTGCTAGAGATCTGTCGTCCCGCGATCGCGCGTGGAGAGCGTGTCGAGGCGAGTCTGCCGATTCGCAACGTACATCGTGTGGTCGGCACCATCACGGGCAGCGAGATCACCAAAAAATGGGGCAGCGCGGGTCTTCCGGAAGACACGATCCGCATTCGGTTCAACGGCTCGGCCGGCCAGAGCTTCGGTGCCTTCATGCCGCGCGGGATGAGTTTCACGCTCGAGGGTGATGCCAACGATTACGTGGGCAAGGGTCTCTCGGGCGGACGCATCGTCGTCTACCCGCCACGCGCGGCAACGTTCAAGGCCGAAGACAATATGATCATCGGCAACGTCGCGTTGTACGGCGCGACCTCGGGAGAAGTTTTCATTCGCGGTCAGGCGGGTGAGCGCTTTGCAGTACGAAACAGCGGCGTTGATGCCGTTGTGGAAGCCGTCGGTGACCACGGTTGCGAGTACATGACGGGCGGCCGAGTGGTCATCCTCGGACCCACGGGACGTAATTTCGGCGCCGGGATGTCGGGCGGCGTGGCGTACGTGTTCGACGAAGCTGCGCAGTTCACCTCGCGTATCAATATGCAGATGGTCGAAGTGGGCCGTATCGAAGAGCAAGAGGATATCGACGCGCTGCAGGGTCTCATCAAACGTCATGCGGAGCTCACGGGTAGCACGGTTGCGGCTCGGATCCTGAGCGCATGGCCGACGCAGCTACCCAAGTTCGTTCGTGTCATTCCGAAGGACTACAAGCGCGTGCTCGCCTGCCTCAAGCGTGCCCACGATCAAGGGCTCTCTGGAGACGAGGCGACGATGGCAGCCTTCGAAGAAAACTCGCGCGATTTTGCTCGCGTCGGAGGAAACTGATCATGGGCAAGCCGACAGGATTCATCGAATATCTCCGCGAGACACCGCTCGACCGATCACCCCTCGAGCGCGTCAAAGACTGGAAAGAGTTCCACCACGATCTCGACGAAAAAAGGCTGCGCACTCAGGCGGCTCGTTGCATGGATTGCGGCGTACCGTTTTGTCACACCGGCAAGCTCATGAGTGGCGGTGCATCGGGCTGTCCGGTCAATAACCTGATTCCCGAATGGAACGATCTCGTCTATCGGGGGCTGTGGCGCGAAGCACTCGATCGTCTGCACAAGACCAATAATTTTCCGGAGTTCACGGGACGGGTATGCCCGGCGCCCTGTGAAGGGTCGTGTGTTCTCGGTATCAACGCGCCGCCGGTCACGATCAAAAATATCGAGAACGCGATCATCGAGCGAGGCTTCGAGGAGGGCTGGGTGGTTCCGGAGCTCCCGGCGGCTCGGACGGGCAAGCGCGTGGTCGTAGTGGGTTCCGGTCCCGCCGGGCTTGCAGCTGCACAGCAACTCAATCGAGCAGGACACATCGTCACGGTGCTCGAGCGTGCGGATCGGCCGGGCGGCTTGCTCATGTACGGCATCCCGAACATGAAGCTCGACAAAGAGGCGGTCGTGATGCGCCGTATCAAGCTCCTCGAGCAGGAGGGCATCAAGTTCATTTGTAACGCCAACGTCGGCGAGAACTACGACGCGCAAATGATGCGACGCGACTTCGATGCGGTGGTCTTGTGTACCGGAGCCACCCAACCTCGCGATCTCGCCGTCGAGGGTCGCCAGCTCGCAGGCGTGCACTTCGCGATGGATTACTTGACGGGCGCGACTCAGGCGATGCTCGGAAAGGGGCCTGCCAAAGCGAAAATCCATGCGAAGGGCTTGGATGTCGTCGTGATCGGTGGCGGCGACACCGGCACTGATTGCGTCGGTACAGCGATGCGTCAGAGCTGTCGCACACTCACTCAGTTCGAGATCATGCCGAAGCCGCCTGGCGAGCGTACCGCCGATAATCCGTGGCCGGAGTGGCCTCGGGTCTACAAGATGGACTACGGTCAAGAAGAGGCTGCGGCAAAGTTCGGGAAAGACCCGCGGGCGTATCTCACGACGATCAAAAAATTCGTGGGCGACGAGACGGGTCGCGTCAAGGAAATCGTGACCGTCGAAGTTCGTTGGGAGAAGAACGCGAACGGACAGCTGGTCCCGGTCGAGCAGCCGGGCACGGAGAAGTCGCAAGCGGCCCAGCTCGTACTGCTCGCCATGGGGTTCACGGGAACCGAAATTACGCTACCTGAAGATCTTGGTCTCGAGCTCGACGAGCGCGCAAACATGAAAGCGCCTTACGGCGACTATGCGACCAACGTGCCGGGTGTGTTCGCCGCGGGCGACTGCCGTCGCGGTCAAAGTCTCGTCGTCTGGGCAATCAACGAGGGTCGTGGTGCCGCGCGCGAGTGCGATCGATGGCTGATGGGGCGAACCGATCTTCCCTGAGCGTTCACGTCGTCGCCAACTCTCACGCCTTCCCCCATAAAAAAACCCCGCTCGCGCGGGGTTTCTTTTAAGTCGAGGCCGAGCTCGGGTCGGTCGTTTTGAGCCGCTACAAAGGAGCGACTACGCGAGCGCTAAAGTGAACGGCTCGAACCCTCCGGAGAGAATTCCCGGGAGCCGCCAAATCAGGCCGCTACCCGACCGTGCCCGCGCCGACCGCCAAAGTAATGAGGCAAAAAAGCCTCAAAAGCCAGCGCAGCCAATTAAATCAACAACTTACGTGTTGTGCTTCGACTACGCCGAAATGGAGTATACACCGAAGTTCTAGTCTTGGAAGTGTGCGTTTCGAGACGCTCGTCACACATCGTCGATCAGTTGCCCCAGTGCGGACCGCGAGAGAGTTCGACGAGCTCGTAATAGGTCTGCATGTATCCGGCCACCTGGCCCTTCAGGAAGATGAACTCCCCGTCGGCGGTGCACCAGACGTCGTAGGGCGGGTGCTCTTGCGGCAGCTCGGGATTGGCGACGAACTGAAAGAGCAGGGCATCGAACGTGCCTGCACCCACCGTCACTATCTCCGGGCCCACGAACACGATGTTGAGTCCGATGGAGAACAGCATCGGACCCGTCGCCCCTCGGTGATCGGGCGAGGACAGCAGCATTTGTTTGATGCGCTGCACGACACCCGGTTTTCTTTGATCAATGAGGCGAAGGTGCCAGGCGTCGCAGGCAATCGCATGATTCTGGAACGTCAGCAGCGGGGTATCGATATCCATGCGTTGCGAGACACGACCCTCGAGAGAAGTCCAGGTTTCGCACTCGGCGTATTGCGGATGAAAGCGGAACCAACCCGACCCCATGAATTTGCTGCCTACGGACAAACGAACGAAGCAGTCCGTCGGCATCCAGTGGGCGTCGAGCGAATAAGTGATATCGCGCATCACCGACGGTCGGTCGTCGATCTCGCAGTGTGCGGTGCAGGTGCGCGTGCCATCGGCGTGCACGTCGATTCGGAAGAACTCTCGCCCGCGCTCCTGATTGAGCCGCTCCGGTTTCTTACTTGTGTAGAGCACTTTGCCCATTACGCTGCGATGGTCACGTTGCAGGATGGGGAGCTTCGGATCGATGGGAGCATTGGCCATGATGTTTTCCTCGAGAACGACTCGCGATTGTACGGCTCAGCCGGCTGCGCCGGACCACTGTCGCGCTTCCCGCGCCGCAGCGCGGAAATGCGGCAGGTTGTAGACGAGCAGAGCGCCGCCGATCACCGAAACGGAGGTTGCGACGACGAACATCGAATAGCGCAACTGGGCTTCGTCGGCGAAGTAGAAATCCGTCACGAGCGCCACCGCGGTGGGCCCAATGAAAAACCCGACGGCGTTCAACACGAAATAATAGAGCGCGATCACTTGCGCGCGCATCGTCGGCGGCGATATCGACACCACGGCCGCCGCACCGGCGGCGGTGGGCGCTGCGGCGCCGAGCGTCGCCGGAATGAGCGCGAGCACCGCAAGCAGCGGTGAAGGCATCAGGGTGAACGAGCAGTAGCCGATGGCCATCACCACGAAAGAAACGAGGCAGACGCGCACGTAGCCGTCTTCGTAGCGAGACTGGAAGTAATCGCTCATCCAACCGCCGATCAGGACGCCGATCAGTCCGAACACGATGGTGATGACGCCACGCCACTGAATCCAAAACCCGAGCTCTTCGGGTGTCAAAGAATAGGTGCGACGGAGGAACTCGGGAATCCAGAAGCCGATCCCGTAGGCCATGATGGCAAGACCCGACAGCGCGAAGAACAGCACTAGAAATGCGCGCCAACGATCGAAGAGATAGACGAGCGTCTTGTTCACCGGCGAAGCAATGGGCTTCAGGCTGCTCACGAGGAACTCGCGACGGACCGGCTCGCGGATCGTCAGAACGAGCAAGGCAACGAGCAGTCCCGGAAGGCCCACGTAAATGAACATCAGCTGCCAGGGTTCGTGCCAGCCGAGCAGCGGTAGTTCGACGGGTCCCATTTCTTTGATCTTCGGATAGACCGCACCACCGAAAATGAAGGCGAGACCGCTGCCGCTCGATACACCGGCGGTGTAAAGCCCGATCGCACGACCGATTTTTTCGGGCGGGAAGTAATCCTTGAGCAAAGAGAGCGCTGACGGGTTGAGCGCCGACTCGCCCGCGCCCACGCCGACTCTGGCGAGAAAGAGCGCGGCGTAGGAGGTGGCGAAGCCGCAGGCGGCGGTCATCAGACTCCAGAATACGATGCCCCAGAAGATCAGCAATCGACGGTTGCCACGGTCGGCGAGCCAGGCGATCGCCACCCCGAAAAACGTATAGAACACGGCGAACGCGCCGCCGAGCAGCAAGCTCATCTGCGTATCGCTGATCTGCAGACTCGCTTTGATGTCGGGCACGAGCAGGGCGATGATCTCGCGATCGATGAACGCGAGGATGTACGCGAGCAGCAGTACGACGACGACGTACCAGGCGTAAGCGGGGTGCGGATAAGGGACCGTCTTGGCAGCGGGTGCGTCAGAGCTCGACATCGGGCATCCTCTTGGTCCCAGGGCGCGCGTAGTTCTAGCTCATTCGGACCGAACTTGAAAGTCAGCCATCATCCCGACTACTACCTGCCACTGCCCGAGGGGCACCCCTTTCCGATGGTCAAGTACACGTTGGTGTACGACCGTCTGCGCGAGACGGGTCTGTTGCCGGCGGCAAACATCATGCTGCCCGAAGAGGCCACGCGTGCCGACCTCGAGCGCGTCCACGAAAAAGACTATCTCGATCGATTGTTCGGTGAGGGCCTGAGCGTCACAGAGCAGCGCGCGATCGGCGTTCCGTGGTCACCTCGACTTCTTCGACGTTCGAGGCTCGCCGTGCAGGGGACGATACTCGCCGCGGAGGCGGCGCTCGAGCAGGGTCGCGGTGGCAATTTGGCGGGCGGAACGCATCACGCCTTCGCCGATCATGGCGAAGGCTTTTGCGTGCTCAACGATATCGCCGTTGCCATTCGTCGTCTGCAGCATGAAAAGCGCATCGAGCGCGCACTCGTCATCGATCTCGACGTGCATCAGGGAAACGGTACGGCAGCCATTTTTGAGGGTGATGATTCCGTCTTTACGTTCTCGATGCATGGCGAGCGCAATTACCCCTCCCGCAAAATGCGTTCGACGCTCGATATCGGCTTGCCGGATGGCATCGATGATGAGGCCTATCTCTCGACACTGGAGATCAATCTGCCGAAGCTCATTGAAAACTTCAGCCCGGACGTCGTGTTCTACCTCGCGGGAGTCGACGTCGCCGCCGGCGATCGGTACGGACGTTTCAATCTGAGCGACGACGGTATTCGCGCACGTGATCGCTGCGTACTCGAGTGGACTCGACGTCACGGACTGCCGCTGGCGATCACGCTTGCGGGAGGCTACTCGCCGAATCCCGTACGCACGGCGATGCTTCACACCATCGTATTCGAGGAGGCCGTCAAGTGAGTGCTCCGACATCGAAGCCCCGACTGATGCAGCGCTTTTTGCGATTCATGTCGGATCGTCGCGTGCTCTCCGACGCGCGCATGCTCGAGTTGTATCCGCCGTTCTGGTTCATGCGCATCAAAGTGCTCGAGATGGATCGCGAATGGCGTCATGTCCGCATTCGACTACCGCTTAACGGTATTTCCAGAAATCCCGGCGGCGTGATGTTTGGAGGTTATCAGGCTGCACTCGCGGATCCGATCGCCGCGCTCGCGTGCGCGCGCGTCTTTCCCGGCTACTCGACGTGGACGCGCGGACTTTCGGTGGACTTCGAGTTGGGCGGCAGCACCGATCTCGAACTGCGTTTCGAGTTTCCCGTAGACCTCGAGCACAGCATTCGCGAGACGCTCGCGCGGGACAACCGCGCGACACCCTCGTTCGAGTATGGGTTTTATCTCGCCGACGGTCGGCGATGCACGCGCATCGTCAATACCGTGGCCATTCGACCGAGGGGCTACAGCCGGGCGACGACGCCGCCTGCGCCCGAGACCGGGGTCGATTAAGCGGGTTCGAGCATCAGGCCGCGAAGCTTTTTGATGGCATTGGCTTCGAGCTGACGCACGCGCTCGGCCGATACGCCGTACTTCGCAGCAAGATCGTGCAGCGTCGCTTTTTCGGCATCTCCGGCCATCCAGCGACTTCTCAGAATGTCTCGGCTACGCTCATCGAGCGACTGCATCGCGCTCATCAGACGCGCGTGCTGGTCGTCTTCCCATTCTTCGCTCTCGACCTGATCCGCTGGATCCGCATCGGGCGCCGGCAGGTAGGCCGCCGGTGAATGGACCTCGTCCTCCTCGGAATCGAGCGCCACTGGATCGAACGAGAGATCTCGCGCCGACAGACGACGCTCCATCTCGGTGACTTCGCGCTCGGAGACGCCGAGTTCCGTGGCAACGGTACGGGTCTCTTCGGGCGAGAGCCAGGAGAGGTTTTTCTTGAGACGACGAAGGTTGAAGAACAGCTTCCGCTGGGCCTTGGTGGTCGCCACCTTCACGAGGCGCCAGTTACGCAACACGTATTCGTGAATCTCGGCGCGGATCCAATGCACCGCAAACGACACCAGCCTCACGCCCATCTCTGGGTCGAACCGCTTCACGGCCTTCATGAGACCGAGGTTGCCTTCTTGGACGATGTCGCCCATCGGCAGACCGTAGCCGGCATAACCGCGAGCGATGTGAACCACGAAGCGCAGGTGCGACAGGACGAGCGTACGCGCGGAGTCGACATCCCCCTGATCGCGGAAGCGACGCGCCAACGTTTGCTCGTCCTCGCGCGAGAGCACGGGCACCTGCGAGACGCGATCGAGATACGCGTCGAGGCTGCCGAGCGGGCCGGC
>JBEAXT010000094.1:0-2615 GCA_041159695.1 Pseudomonadota bacterium | reverse complement strand
TCACCGAAACAATTGCAGCAGATCCTCTTCGAGAAAATGCAGATTCCGGTGTTGCGCAAAACACCGACGGGACAGCCTTCAACCGCCGAAGACGTCTTGGAAGAGCTGGCCGATAGTCATGTACTGCCGAGACTGATCCTCGACTATCGAAGCATTGCCAAGCTGCGTAGCACGTACACTGAAAAGCTCCCGTTACAAATCAATTCGAAAACAGGCCGTGTCCACACCTCCTATCATCAGGCTGTCGCACAGACCGGACGCCTGTCTTCGACGGATCCCAATCTCCAGAATATTCCGATCCGCACACCCGAAGGTCGGCGTATTCGAAAAGCCTTCATCGCGCCGCCGAAACATCTGCTCTTGGCAGCCGATTACTCGCAAATCGAGTTGCGCATCATGGCGCATCTGTCTGAAGACAAGGGACTGCTGAGTGCGTTCGAAGCCGATCGTGATGTCCACCAGGCTACTGCTGCCGAGGTTTTCGGTGTACCGCTCGACGCCGTAACTGCCGATCAGCGGCGTTCGGCCAAGGCGATCAACTTCGGGCTCATCTATGGCATGTCTGCATTCGGACTTGCCAAGCAACTCGGTATCGATCGTGGAGCTGCTCAAAGATATGTGGATCTTTACTTTGAGCGATATCCTGGCGTGAAAGCCTACATGGACCGCACCCGCGAGCAAGCTAAGGAAGCAGGTTTCGTCGAGACCGTGTTCGGTCGACGGCTGTATCTGCCCGATATCCGCTCCCGCAATCGTGCGTTGCAGCAATACGCGGAGCGCAGTGCAATTAATGCGCCCATGCAAGGCACCGCGGCAGATCTCATCAAGCTCGCCATGATTCAGGTCGATGCTTGGTGTGAGCGCGAGTCGAGCGGTCAGGCGTATCTCATCATGCAAGTGCACGACGAACTCGTCCTTGAGGTCCGCGAGGATGTGGTCGAGATCGTCACCCAAGCCGTCCGGCGCTGCATGATTGACGCGGGAAAAGGGGCGTTACGGGTGCCACTCAAAGTGGATGTTGGGGTCGGCCGGAACTGGGACGAAGCCCATTAGGCCGAAGTGTTGCGATCGCGCGACAGCAAGACCTGCAACACACTGATTTTAAAGTAATTTTTTTCTGAACTTTTTCAGGTCTCTGCGGGTCTGAATTCTTGAACGTAGAGCGTTCCCCGCTTCCAACCCTCCCTGAGCGGGCCCCGGCCGTGAGACCTGTGCCGGGTTCGTCTGCCCCCGGTTACCGCAAGGTTTCCGGGGGTTTTTTTATTCTTGGGGAGTTTCCCAAAGTTCGGCAAGACGATCTCGAGCCTGATCGATTCCGAGACCCGAGTGGGCCGAGAACAGCTGCGCCGTCGCGACGTCACCCAGGCTGGCCTGCGCCTCGCGCAAGGCGGCGGCACGTTCCGCCTGATTCAGCTTGTCCACCTTGGCGATAAGGACGTGGATTCGGCGTCTCGAGGGATCCGCCCACTCGATCAGACCCCAATCCTCATCTCGTAAACCCCGACGACAATCGACCACCAGAAGCAAACCCCGAAGACTGTTGCGCTCACGCAAGGCGTTGAGCAGCGGAACCCACTTGCCGCGCTCCTCGGCCCGAACATCGGCGTATCCATATCCCGGCAGGTCGACGATACGGTGGCCCGGCTCAAGTTCGAAGTAATTGAGTAGGCGGGTTTGTCCCGGGGTCTTACTGGTTCGAGCCAATGCCTTGCGACCCGAAATGGCGTTGATGGCGCTCGACTTACCGGCATTCGAACGCCCTGCAAAAGCCACTTCTGCGCCGGAATCTATCGGGAACTGGGCGGGTGCCGCCACGCTCAGAAGAAAATCCGCCTTGGGAAAACGCGACACGCTGGGACCGTCCGCACAGGCACGAAAAAGGGTCGTTAGTGTAAACTCCCGGGCCTGAAATCGACGTCCGGAGCCTGCAGAAATGTTCATCTCCAAGCCCTTCGCTGCCATCCTGGCCTCCGCTGCCCTCGCCGCCCTGATGGCGCCCGCAGCACTCGCCAAAGGCAATGCCGAAGCGGGCGCAGCCAAGGCCGCCGTGTGCGCCGCCTGTCACGGCGTGGACGGCAACAGCGTCAACCCGGAATGGCCGAGTCTCGCGGGCCAAGGCGCTCCGTACCTCGCGGAACAATTGCGTTTATTCCGTGCGGGGCACCGTAACAACCTCGTGATGTATCCGCTCGCGATGGCGCTCACCGATGAGGACATCGCCGACCTCGCGGCTTACTTCGCCTCGCAGACGCCGAAAGGACTCGAAGCGGATCCCGCCACCTACAAACTGGGTGAGGCTCTTTATCGTGGTGGCGATCGTGCGCGCAATCTGCCTTCCTGCACCTCGTGCCACGGACCTGCTGGCCTCGGCAACAAGACGGCAGGCTATCCAGCGCTCCGCGCTCAGCACGCCACGTATACGCTCAAACAATTGCTGGACTACACGAACGACCAGCGTTACGTCGATGTCGCCACCGGTACGCCGACCAAATCGCGTAACGGACATATGATGTCCACGATCGCCAAGCGCCTCACCGAAGAAGACAAGAAAGCCTTGGCGAGCTACATCCAGGGTCTACGCTGATGGTCTCCCGTCGACAAATGTGGTCTGTCGT
>JBEAXT010000015.1:0-11882 GCA_041159695.1 Pseudomonadota bacterium | reverse complement strand
TCTTAGAGGTCCACATGATCATACGATGTGAATCCTCACTCATTTTACCGCTCCGCCAAGAGGTCGCATTGGGGCGCTGAGATTGACGCTCTAAGTCCACTCATCTAAAAAGATTCGATGGGAGATTTGGACCTAAAGGCCGTCACGGTTGATTAATCACATCACAAAAATATCGCTAGCCCTCGCCATACTGACGGTGGCGTCGTGTGGTGGTGGCGGCGGCCCAAAATCATTTACGGTGACGGCATCGGCAGGGGTGGGGGGCACGGTGACGCCCCCCAGTGCAGTCGTTTCCTCGGGGCTCACTACTTCGATCACGGTCTCTCCGAGCGAGGGCTATGAGATCGCTGACGTCTCTGGATGTGGCGGAACCTTGTCGGGTTCGGCATTCACGACTGGACCGATCTCAGCACCGTGCTCGGTAATTGCGTCATTCCGGCTTAAGAAATACACCGTTTCCATTGCCGCAATAACCGGGGGGACCGTCACGCCCGCAAGCGCGGTCGTCGAACATGGATCAACCACGACCTTTACCTTGACGCCTTCGGCAGGGTTCTCACTGATCGAAGCGAAGGGGTGTGGTGGAACACTGAACGGAAACGTGTTTACCACGGGCTCGATCACGAGCGCATGCACGGTCGAACCGACCTTCGTTCCCGATGTCGAGCTCTCATTCTCAATCAGCCGCTCTCTCACTCGAATAGGCGGGCAGACGACACTCAATTGGAGTGCAAAGCATTCGACGTCTTGCACCTCTTCTGGGTCTTGGAGTGGGGGTCGAGCCGCAGAGGGCACCTTCGTTCTTTCGGCATCAACGGCCGGTCGCTTCCAGTTCACGATGGAATGCACGGGCCGTGGCGCTGCCGCCAAGAAAACCGTATCGCTCGTCGTGCCCTATCCGGTTTTTCCGACGTCCTATGAGAACAAGAACTCGCTGGCTTTCGAAGCGACGCAGGTTTCGAGTATTCGCGCGCTGGGTATCAAGCAGGACACTGAGGAGCTCGACAGTAACGAACGGTCTGTCACGTTTGGCGACTTTTTCGAGGAGGGTCGTGTCGCCGCGTTCGTTTCTGTTTTCAGGTCCAAAAATTTATTTGGTATCAAAGATTTTTCTGATACGCCCGGAAAGGCTTACTTTTTAGTTCAGGATGAACGGGGGGTATGGGTCGACCGTACGGCAGAGTTACTGCCAAACTCAGCCGATCGAGATACCTGTGTCACCACGTCAAACGCCATCACCGCAGACTTCAATAACGACTTAAAGCCTGATGTATTCATCAGCTGCGAGGGGTTGCAGCACCGAAATGAGCTGCCGATCCCACCGCCGAGCGATCCGAAGTACGCTGAGCGTTACCTCGTCAATCAGCTGTTGTTCCTGAGCACCGAGGGGAAGACGTATCGTCGGATCGAGGTGCCGTTCAAGCTGCGCGCGACCCATGCGTCGTCAGCCGACATCAATGGCGATGGGAAGGTCGATGTGGCTATCGCTAATATCGATGGCACTCCGAACCAGGCAGGAATGGTCGCGTTACTCGGTGACGGTAAGGGTAATTTTCAGCGCAACGATGCGGTTATTCCGAAAGCCGGCCCTAACGGGCGGCGGATCGATGAGATCGGTTGGATCCATTATGTACATCTGATCCCGATCGGCGGACGCCTTGATCTCGTTGCCATCAGCGGCCAAGCCGCTGCATGGGTGCAGGGCGTTAAAAACGGATTCGATGTGTGGACCTTGAAGCGGGTCGACATGCCGATTTCTCCGCGCACCGGAGCGCGATATTGGGCTACGGATGTCGTGTACGCGGGGAGCGAGTTCAAGTTTGTCGGGGGCTCCTGTGCCCAAGACTGTCCCGAGTTTGACATGTCGATTTTGAAAACAGACTTCGACTCTCGTGCATTCGCTATCTATCCTATGATTCTCAGCACGAGAAATACCTGGCAGGCGACGTCGAATCAGGTGAAGCTGAATGCCGACGGCTCGTTGGTGGGCTACACCGGCTGGTGTCAGACCCCGCCAGCAGGAATTTGTAAGACGCGCCTACTGCCTAATGGCCTGCAGACGCTCTCGGATATTGACACCCTGCGATATATTGCGAGCTACCCCGACCTGATTGACAGTATTGGAACCGATATCGCCAAGGGCCGGACACACTACGAGCAAACCGGTGCGAGAGAGGGGCGGAGAATCACGTTTGATCCCGCCCTGTATCTTGCGAGCCACGGTGATCTGATCGGTTCGATCGGTCTGAACGAAGAGCAAGCGACCCGACACTACATCACATCAGGTTATAAGGACCGTCGCGCGACCGCGTCCTTCGATCCTCTGCGGTACATCGCAAGCCACGGCGACGTGTTGACTGCCTTTGGATTTGATACCTATTCAGCTACGAAAAACTACATTCTCTACGGATATCAGGATGGGCGGCGAACGACGTTCGACGGTCTTGCGTACATCGCGAGCTACGGAGACCTCATCGACTCGATCAAGACCGATGTCGTGGCCGGTATCAAGCACTTCATCCGGTACGGATTCGCAGAAGGCCGTCGGATAACTTTTGATGCGCTCGCTTACATTGCGAGCGCCGAGGCGCGCATCACGAAATTCGGAACCGATGTGATCGCGGCAACGCGGTACTACATCGAAACCGGATATAAAGCAGGAGAGAAGGTTACTTTCAGCGTACTGGCTTATCTCGCGAATAACGCTGATCTTCGATCGCGATTCGGCGGCGACCTGGTATCGGCGACCCAGCATTTCATCACGACTGGGTTTTCTGAAAAGCGGTCCGTCGGGGCGATAGCCGGCTCTCCCCTAACACGACTGGAGGCTCATCGCTTCCTCATTCAAACCACCTTCGGGCCAACGGATGCGGATATCAAACGCCTGCTCGAGTTCGGCTATACCCCAAACGGATACGAGCGCTGGATTGATGCGGAAATCGCGAAGCCGGTTTCTTTGACACTACCCTCACTGATCGCTCTTGTTCCTGCCGACAAGCAGAATATGGGCGCTGGCCAAATGCAGAACGATCGAGTCGATCTCTGGTTCCGCAAGGCCATGACCAGTGATGACCAACTGCGCCAGCGTGTGGCATGGGCATGGTCGCAAATCATGGTGGTCTCGGATAACGGCGCGTTACTCGAGCTTCCTTTTGCGATCGCAGATTTTCAGGACATGCTCGCACGCAATGCATTTGGCAACTATCGAAAATTACTGGAGGACGTAACGCTCCATCCCGCGATGGGGGTTTATCTGTCGATGCTCGGTAACCAGCGAGCCGTAGAGGGAACGAATCTTCGACCGGATGAAAACTACGCCCGTGAAATGATGCAGCTCTTCAGTATCGGGCTTGTAGAGCTGAACATCGACGGAAGCATTCATCGCGACGCTAGCGGGCAGCCGATCCCGACGTATAACCAAGAAATCATCAGTGGATTCGCGCGCGTTTTCACGGGCTGGGGTTGGGGCTGTCCGGGCTATGTTCTAAACAGTGGGCGCGTATGTTCGTCGAATGATTGGCGAGGCTTTGATCCTTGGCCGGTACAGAACTTCAACTCTGCGAAGCCGATGGAGCTTTACCCGGAGTTTCATGAGAACGGCACGAAGCGCGTGTTGAGTTACTCCGGTGTGACCTTGCCCAGCGGTGTGATTCCTGCAAACCAAGGGGGCGTGCGGGATCTCAAGGATGCGCTTGACAATGTTTTCAACCACCCGAACGTAGGGCCTTTCATCTCTAAGCAGCTCATCCAGAAGCTTGTGACGAGCAATCCGTCCCCCGCATATATTCGTAGGGTCGCAGAAAAGTTCAACGATGACGGTCGTGGCACACGCGGAAATCTTGAAGCTGTGGTCAAAGCGATTTTGCTTGATCCGGAAGCTCGCGAGGTCTCAAGTAGCCCCACTGCCGGTAAGGTCAAAGAGCCGCTGTTACGTTTGACACAGCTGTGGCGTGCGTACGATGCCAAATCACTCAGCGGGAAGATCACGACGCAGTCGTTCTGCTGCCCCGTCGCTGGGCCTAGCCCCGTGCATATTTTTGGTCAAAGCCCAGGACAGTCGCCCTCGGTATTCAACTTTTTTAGTCCGTTCTATGCGCCGCCGGGAGAGATTGCACAGGCAGGGCTTGTTGCACCAGAGTTGCAGCTCGCAAATGAAAATCTCCACACGCAAATGGGATGGTTCTTTCATACACAGTCGACGTATCGAACGAATAAGAACTCAAGCAATCAAGACGTGGACTCAATGCGCATCAACATCGATGAGGAAATGAAAATCGCAGACGATGTCGACGCGCTACTTGATCGCGTTTCGGAAAAACTACTCGGTAGCCCATCTGCAATGTCGCCCGTATTAAGAGAGCAGGCTCGCAAACAGCTCCGCCTGTGGCAGATCGATCCGACATTCAACAATACGAATCGCAGTACCCACTTTGACAGCATGCGTCAGGCCCGTGTATCGGATGCGATATATCTCACGCTGATGTCTCCCGAATTCGCCGTGCAGAGATAGTTATGACGACCTCGAAGTATCGAGCATCGATGACCCCACAACGTCGGCGTTTTTTGAAGGCGCTGACGGCAGGCGGGCTTGCGTATGCCATCGGCCGAACGGCGGGTACGACGTTTGGCCAAATGAGCGGCGTATCTGGTTTTCCGGATTACAAAGCGTTGGTTTGTGTATTTCTTTATGGCGGAAATGACTCGTGGAACATGGTAGTGCCGACCAGCACCGCCGAATACAACGCTTACGCGAGATCCCGCGGGGCCAATACGAGCTCGAGCCTCGCTGTGGCGAAAGACAAGTTATTGGCCATCACGCCGAGAGGGTTTACACCGGGTGATCCGACGTTCGGTCTGTACCCTGGAATGCCGGAAATTCGAGATTTGTTCAATGCCGGGCGGGTCGCCATCCTTCCGAACGTCGGCCCTCTCGTGCGCCCTACGACCAAAGATCAGTATCGGAATTCGTATGGGCTGAATCACGATCTGCCCCCGCAGCTCTTCTCCCATAACGATCAGCAAGATCAGTGGAACAGTCTGCGAGGAAAGTTTTTGCTCACGACCGGTTGGGGTGGGCGCATGGCCGATGTGCTCGCGGCCCGGCTCGGAGCCCAGCAGATTCCGATCAATATCTCGCTTTTCGGTCAGACGCTGTTCCAGGCGGCAACATCGGTCGATCCCTATGTCATGGGCGTCAATGGCGTGAATAATTTTCAGGGACTCGAAGTCAATAAAGACCGTGACCCCTATGGGTGGCAGTACAACGCGGGAAGGCGAGAGAGTCTCGATACGGTATTGGCCTCAACGCTTGCGAGCCGAGAAAACACCTACTACCACCGCGGGTTCGCGCGTGTGCAAGAGCGGGCGCTCCGCTACGCCGATCGGGTAAACCAGGTTCTTACCAGCGCGTATCAGTTTTCAGCACTGCCCGACAACGCTCGGTTGTCTCTGTTATCGACCCAGTTACGAACTGTTGCCAAGATGATTTCTCAGCGCGCGAGACTATCGATGTCACGACAGGTCTTCCTCGTCGCCATCGGCGGATTCGATACGCATGATAAACAAGAAGACGATCAGCCGAAGCTGCTTGCCGACGTCAGCAAGTCCATCAAGGCATTTCATGACGCTATGAACGAAATCGGTGTCGGCGAGCAAGTGACGCTATTCACGCAATCGGACTTCGGCCGCACCTTGACCTCGAATGGCGATGGATCGGATCACGGCTGGGGAGGGCTACAGATGGTGGTTGGTGGCGCCGTCCGCGGCGGCCAGTTCTATGGCCAATATCCGCTGCTCGAGATCGACAGCCCTCTTGAAATCGGTGGTGGAATTTTCATTCCGACGATTTCTTCGGATCAATATGCGGCCACTTTGGCGTCCTGGTTCGGTGTCAATGATTCCGATATTCCTGCGGTCGCGCCAAACGTCGTGAATTTCTCTTCCCGAAATCTTGGCTTCATGGTCTGAAGCCGCAGCGGCGGATCAATCTTCTAGGGCGAGTCGCCGAAGATCCGCAACCCATAAATCCATCTCCATCGTCGGCTGTCCGATGAGTCTCAGCTGATTCTTTTTGTCGTAGACGTAGATCGTAGCGGAGTGATCGATGGTGTAGTCGTCGCCGATCGTCGGGACTTTGACGGCGATCGCGTGAAACGCCTTCACGACTTTCTCGAGATCGGCAGGCTCAGGGCGTAGGCCCACGAAGGACTCGTCAAAACTTTTGACGTACGCGCCGAGTCTTTCCGGGGTGTCGCGTTCGGGGTCGACGCTGACGAGCAGTACCTGTACCTCGCGCGCATCGTCGCCCAGGGCATCCCGGATCTGTCGCAGACGCATGAGGGTGGTGGGGCAGACATCCGGGCAGCGCGTGAACCCAAAGAAAACGAGGACGACCTTGCCTTTGAAGTCGTCGATGCGACGAAGCTGTCCCTCGGTATCCGGTATGCCGAGACCGCGACCATAGGCGAGGTTCGAGACCTCCGTCGCATTGAAGGGCGGTGGCGGCGGCGAGCAGGCGGCGAGCAGTAATGCGGCGATGGCGGAAAGGACGAGCGACTTCGATCGATGTCGAGCCATATTCCGCAAAGTCATCGGGCGGTACGCGCTTCGATGTTGAATTCCACCTTGATGTCACCCGCGTTCGCGAATCGCAGCGTCACCGGAAAGGTGGATCCCGCAACGAGAGGCGCGCTGAGTTCCATGAACATCAGATGCAGTCCCCCTGGCTGAAGCACGACACGACCCCCTGCAGGAATGGCGAGCCCCCCTTCGACGGGGCGCATCCGCATGACACCGCCATCCATATTCAGGTGTGAATTTGCACTTCGCGCGCCATGGGCGTCGTTGCTGATACGAGGCGATCCTCGGTGGTGCCCTGATGCAGGATCGTCATGAAGCCGCCGCCGACCGTTTGGCCCGGCGCAGACGCTCGCGCCCAAGGGCGCTCGATGGTGATAGGGCTCGCCGCAAAACTTTGAGCGAGCGAGGCGATCAAGATCAGCACAACGACGGGAAGTTTCATGCGTTACATTATATCGGGCAAAATGTATCGATGAGTAAAGCCAAACAACTGATCGGGGCGCTCGTTTTCTACGGCCGTTTCGCGGCGTCGTTTTCGCAGGTGGGGTACCTCGCGAGACGCGCATTCTGGCCGACGTTCAAGCCCGATTTTCGTGGGCAACATTGGCTCGTGACGGGCGGCTCGGGTGGACTCGGTCGTCAAATGGCGTGGGCCGCGTTGGCAGGCGGTGCCACCGTCACGGCGGCAGCCCGCTCGGAAGAGAAACTGCGCATCCTCGCCGCCGACGCTGAGGCGGCGGGCCTCTCGGGGCTCGAGATCGAGTGCTGCGATTTCACCTCGATGGGTGATACGCGTCGACTCGTCGAGCGTTTGGCGTCACGAGGTCGACGGATCGACGTCCTCATGAACAACGTCGGTGTCATGAACGATGCGCTCGTGGTGACGCCCGAGGGATTCGAAGCGTCTTTCGCTTCAAACCTGCTCGCGCACTACGTGCTCACCGAAGGGCTCATCGAGCGCGGCGTACTCGTTGAGGGTAGTGCGGTCATCAACATGACCTCGGGCGGAGGCTACAGCGTTCCGCTCTCGACAGCGCTGCTGAATGTGACCGACTCTGCGCAGTTCAATGGTGTCGTAGCCTATGCTGCGCACAAGCGCGCGCAAATCTCGCTAACGAGTTATTGGCGAGAGAGACACGGCGGTAAAGGACTCGCGTTCTACGTTGTGCATCCAGGCTGGGCCGATACCGCCGGCGTCCAGCGCTCGCTGCCGCGGTTTCGACGTATGTTCAAGCCCGTGCTGCGTGATGCACGATCAGGCGCGGATACTGCAGTTTGGCTTGCTGCCAAGCGACCTGCGCAACCGAACCACGAGCTCGTATGGTTCGACCGAAAGATCCGTTCGGCCCATGCGTTCGCCCATACGCAGTCGCCCAAAGAAACGGCGAGCGACCTTGCGAACTACCTCGCGAGCATCTCTCGATCGAGCGTGCGTGAGGAGAGGTAGAAGAACCACGCTGCAGGAAGCATGAAAAGCGCGGTCAACGACATCGAGTTCTGCAGGCCCTCTGCATAGACCGCAGAGCAAATAGCTTGGTCATTTGGCGCGAGCATCGCGATGGCTTTCGGGTTGCAGGCTGAGACGCTCAGTGAGTCGGCGACGCCTCTTGCCTCGAGCGCGGCCGCCATGAAGCTATCACTCATTAAGCCGACGATCTGTGGTCCGAGGCCGTTGCCGACGAGTGCGATGATGAACAGCATGATCGCAATGGCTGAGGCACGGGACGAGGCGGGAACCACGCCCTGACCGATGGTGTATTGCGCGCCGAGGTAGCCGTAGTGCAAGAGCGCTGCGAGGAGCCAAAGCGCGAGCGCTAACTCGAGCCGATCACCCGGCTGATTGAAAGCCAAGATATAGAGCGGTGCGGCGAGTGCCATGGTGATCGCCGGCCAGATGGCAACAGCGCGGATCGTTCTTTTATTGAGCCTATCGATGACATAGCCGGCTAACAACGTACCGAACGCCCCCGCGACGCTCAGAGGCACACCGAAGCGCAACGCGAACTCGCCGGGCGCCATCCCATGAAGCCTCTGCATCATCGGTGCTTGAAAACTGACGAGTCCGTATCCGACCATGGCGACGAGCGACGCGCCCGCCGTCATGTACCAGTAGCTACGTTTGGTCAGTAACAAGCCGAACGTCGCGGAGATGCTGGTTTTCTCTGAGGCAGTGGTGGAGGCATCGGCATAACCGCGCGGCGGCTCGCGTACGGTGAGCCATACGATGAACGCGAAGATCACGCCGGGTACGCCGAGTGCGATGAAGGCGAAGCGCCAGCCGTAGTCATTGCCCCAGCCCAGCCACTCGGGGAGTTGAGCTAATCCAAAGATTCCGAGCACGGCTTTGACCGACTCGTCGGACATTTGTCCAAGCGGTCCGCCGACGAGATAGGCGAGCGTGTTGCCGAGCATCACCCCGGTCGAAAAGATGGCGAGCGCCTTCGCACGTGCCGAAGCCCGGTAATAGTCACCAATCAAAGAATTAGAGGGCGGCGTGCTCCCAGCTTCACCGATGGCCACACCCACTCGTGCGATCAGTAGGAACAGGAATCCGGTGGCAAAGCCGCAGAGCGCAGTCATCAGCGACCAGATGGCGATGCACACGGAGATGATCGTGACGCGGTTGTAACGGTCGGCAGCTAGGGCGATCGGGATACCCATCAGGGCGTAAAAGAGCGCAAAAGGCGGCCCTGCCAAAAATCCGAACTCGGTATCGGTGAGCCCGAAGGTCGAGATGACCGGCTGTGCGAGAACGCTCAGCAGCGCGCGATCGATGAAGTTGAGGGTATAGATGGCCGTGAGCGTGATCAGCACGTACCAGCGGTAACGCGCGCTGCCGAAATCCCGTCCTTGGGCGGTGGGGTTGGTCGGGTGACTCACGTCCGCACTATACTGCGAATATGGCCCGAATAATCATCATCGCCCTAATCGT
Source organism: Pseudomonadota bacterium (assembly GCA_041159695.1). Taxonomy (GTDB): domain Bacteria; phylum Pseudomonadota; class Gammaproteobacteria; order Steroidobacterales; family Steroidobacteraceae; genus UBA964. The sequence continues at coordinate 2,371 of JBEAXT010000015.1, read as the reverse complement.
GATCGGCGCGCTGCTGCTCTGGCGGAGCTGGCGCAACCGCAAATAAAAACGGCTGCAACCCGAGAGTTGCAGCCGCTTTTGAGCTTCAATCCGCGAGGGGCCGATCAGCCCCTTTTTGGATTTATTTTTTGGGCTTCTTCGCTTCTTCGATGACTTTTTCGGCCACGTTGCGCGGCACGAGGTCATAGTGCGAGAACTCCATGGTGTACGACGCACGGCCGCTCGACATGGCACGCAGCTGCCCGATGTAGCCAAACATTTCGGAGAGCGGCACAGTGGCCACGACCGCAATATTGGTGCCACGCTCGAGCTGGTCTTGAATCGAGCCACGACGACGGTTGATGTCGCCGATCACATCACCGAGGTAGTCACCCGGAGTCACCACTTCGACTTTCATGACGGGCTCGAGCAGAACAGGTCCCGCCTTCGGAAGCGCTTCACGGAAGCACGCTTTCGCGGCGATTTCGAAGGTGAGCGCGTTCGAGTCGACATCGTGGTAGCTGCCGTCGAACAGCGTCGCGCGGAAGTCCACGGTCGGGAACTTCGCGAGCACGCCTTCCTCGAGCTGCATCTTGAGGCCCTTCTCGACAGAGGGGACGTATTCACGGGGAACCGAACCGCCGACCGTAGCGTCGACGAACTCGAAACCCTTTCCGCGCTCGAGTGGCTCGAACTTGATCCACACTTCGGAGAACTGACCGGCACCGCCTGTCTGCTTCTTGTGGACGTACTGTTGTTCGATCGGCTTAGTGAAGGCTTCGCGGTACGCCACCTGCGGCTCACCCATGATGCCTTCGACGTTGAACTCCGTACGCATACGATCGAGCGTCACGTCGAGGTGCAGCTCGCCCATTCCGCGCAGGATGGTCTGACCCGTTTCGCGATCGGTCTCGAGGCGCAACGAGGGATCGGCACGCACCATCTTGCCGAGCGCAGCGCTGAACTTCTCGAGCTCGCCCTTGGACTTCGGCTGCACCGAAACGCTGATGACGGGCTCAGGGAAGCGCATGCGCTCGAGCACCACCGGATGCTCGGTATCGCAGAGCGTATCGCCGGTGTCGGTTTCGGCGAGCGAGACCAGGGCGATGATGTCGCCAGCGCGCGCCTCTTCGATGGCGTTGGCTTCTTTGGCGAACATTTCGACCATGCGGCCGATCTTCTCGCGCTTGCCGCGAGTGGTGTTGGTGACCGACATGCCCTTGGTGAGCACGCCCGAGTACACGCGAACAAAGGTCAGGGCGCCATAAGCGTCGTTGATGACCTTGAACGCGAGTGCTGCAAAGGGCTCGTCATCCGAGCAGGCGCGCTCGCCGATCGGGTTACCGTCAGCATCGACCGTGTTGATCGCAGCGACGTCGGTCGGGGCGGGCAGATAGTCGACCACGGCGTCGAGGACTTGCGTGACACCCTTGTTCTTGTACGACGAGCCGCAGAGCACCGGCGTGAAGGCGCCAGAGACGGTTCCCTTACGCAGACAGGCGATGAGCGTCTCGATCGACGGGTCTTTTTCTTCGAGCAGGTACGCCTCCATGGCGGCGTCATCCATCTCGAGGCAGGTGTCGACGAGCTCTTTGCGGTAGTCGGCAATCTTGCTGAGGATCGCGCGATCGGAGGGCACCGTGACACCGAGTTTATCGACGATGTCGGCCGTGATCTCGAGTTCGGCGGGTTTCGCATCGCGATCGTCGGAGTCCCAAACCAGCGCCTTCATGCGAACGAGGTCGATCATGCCTTTGAAGTTGTCTTCGGAGCCGATCGGGAGTTGCACCGGCAGCGGACGCGCGCCGAGACGCTTTTTGATCATGTCGACGCAGCGCGTGAACGACGCACCACTGCGGTCCATTTTGTTGACGTAGCAAATACGCGGAACGCCGTAGTTGTCGGCGAGACGCCAGTTGGTCTCGGACTGCGGCTCCACGCCCGCCACGCCGTCGAACACGACGACGGCGCCGTCGAGCACGCGCAGCGAGCGGTTCACTTCGATGGTGAAGTCGACGTGCCCCGGGGTGTCGATGACGTTGATTTTCTTCTTGCGCCAGAAGGTCGAGACGGCCGCCGACTGAATGGTGATGCCGCGCTTCTGTTCCTGCTCGAGGTAGTCGGTGGTGGTCGAGGACTTGAGGTCCTTCGTGTCGTGCACGTCGACGATCGTGTGCTTGCGCCCCGTGTAGTAAAGGATGCGCTCGGTCGTCGTGGTTTTGCCCGCGTCGACGTGGGCGATGATGCCGATGTTGCGGATGTCGGCGAGGGGGGTTGTACGGGGCATGGCAGGTTCCGTCTGTCAGTAAAGGGGGGTCACGGGTAAACTCCGAATTATAGCCGTAAAGGGGCTATTCGATCGAGACCTCGGGGGGTGGTCGGACTTCAGGGG
>JBEAXT010000203.1:0-5699 GCA_041159695.1 Pseudomonadota bacterium | reverse complement strand
GCGTTGGCGAGTCGACGCCGATTCTCGAGAACGGCGGAGGGGTCATCGCCGACGTGTACGCCGAGGTTGAGCGTGTCCCAAGGCGGCTCGCTCGTTCCGCCGCTGCGCAAGGAAAACGCGGCGCGTACGGTCGCGGGCGCCGCCCAATTCGGTTCGAGCAGCGGGACGGTCACGCGCTGCCCTCGCTCTGCTCCAATATTTTGAGCAACTTCGCGAAATCTTTGGGCAAGGGTGATTCGAAACTCACGTCCTTCCCGCTCTTCGGATGCGTGAGCGTCAGTCGCGCCGCATGCAGCGCTTGTCGGCCAAAAGACGTGACGGCCTCGCGTACGACCGGCGACACACCGGCGGGCATGCGTCGACGACCCGAGTAGACCGGATCCCCGACGACCGGATGTCCGATATGCGCAAGATGCACGCGGATCTGGTGCGTGCGGCCCGTTTCGAGTTGCACGCGCACGAGAGTATGTGCGGCAAAGCGTTTCTCGATTCGGTAATGCGTCACGGCTTCGCGACCGTCGCCGCGCACGGCCATGCGCGTACGCTGGGTCCGGTGTCGTCCGATCGGTTCGTTCACGGTCCCACCGCCCGTCATGACGCCTTGGCAGAGCGCGAGATACTCGCGCCCCATGTCCCGCTCGGCGAGCGCACGAACGAGCGTCGCCTGTGCTTCTGGCGTGCGCGCCACGACGAGCAAACCCGAGGTATCTTTGTCGAGACGATGCACGATCCCTGCACGCGGCACGCGCGCAAGCTTGGGATCGAGCTCGAGCAGCGCGTTCTGTAACGTGCCCTCTTGAATGCCCGCACCCGGATGGACGACGAGCCCGGGCGGCTTGTCTATGATGAAGATCGAAGCGTCACGATGTATGACACGAAACGGTACCGCAGGCGCTCCGGCGCTCACCCGATCGTCGGCAACGAACTCGGCCTCGATGCGCACGCGAGCGCCCGGCTGCACGAGCTCACGCCGCGACGGTGCAACACCCCCGAGCAGCACTCGACCGTCGTCGATCCAGCGCTGCAATCGCGCCCGCGAATACTGCGGCAGCAATTGCGCGAGGGCGACGTCGAGCCGCTCGCCCGCAAGGGAATCGGGCAGCGTGAGTTCGTGGATCTGCGGTAGGGTCATGCGCTCGGATATAATGCCCGTCCCCGTCACCCGGAATCCAACCATCCTAATGTCACAGCCCATCCGCCAATTCTCCGCCATGCCGCCGCTGCGGCAGCTGCTGCGGACCGGGCTGATGCTCGGCGTGCTACTCATCATCGGCGCATGCGCCTCGGGCCGAGACGAGCTCGATGCCGCCAAGGGCGGCGCCGGTATCGTGTACGAGCGAGCGCGCAAGGCACTCGACAACCAGGACTACGAAAACGCCATTCGCCTCTATGAGGCACTCGTGGCGCGATACCCGTTCGGCCCCGAAGCGCGTCAGGCTCGGCTCGATCTCATCTACGCGTACTACAAAGGCCGCGAGACGGAGTCGGCGCTCGATCAGGCCGACACCTTCATGCGCGAAAATCCGACGCACCCTCGTCTCGATTACGCGTGGTACGTGAAGGGGCTCGTCGATCTCGAGCGATCCGCGAACTTCATCGAGCGCTGGTTCAACGTCGACCTCAACGAGCGACCACCTCAGACGGCCGTGCGTGCGTTCAATTCTTTTCGTAAGGTGGTCGAGGACTATCCGCGCAGCGAATACGCCCACGACGCCCGTCGTCGCATGATCTACCTGCGTAATCGACTGGCCGATTACGACATTTACGTCGCGCGTCATTACATGGAGCGTGGCGCCTGGGTCGGCGCAGCCCGTCGCGCCAAAGAAACCATCGAGCTCTACGACGGGGCGCCGGCGGTCCGCGAAGCGCTCGAAATTCTCATCGAAAGTTACGAACGTCTCGGCATGAAAGAGCTTGCCGATCAAACCCGCGAGATCTACGCCGTCAACTACGGTGGCGTGGCCGAAAAAGTGGTGCCGGTCAAAAAACCCTGGTGGAGAATCTGGGGCTGATATTCAGCGCCGGGCTGATATTCAGCGCCGATACCCGCTCGTGATCGGGTAACGCCAGTCGCGCCCGAAACCCCTTCGACTGACCCGCACGCCCGGCGGCGCCTGTCGTCGCTTGTATTCGTTACGCTTGACGAGATCGAGTACTCGACCGACCGTCGCCCGATCGAAGCCCTTCGCCACGATCTCATCGACCGAGAGGTCATGCTCGATGAAGGCCTCGAGTATCGGGTCGAGGATCTCGTAAGGCGGCAGGGAGTCTTCGTCCTTTTGGTCGTGACGCAGTTCCGCCGACGGAGGGCGCTCGATCACTTTGACCGGGATCACCGCCGACTCGCCCGCCGTTGCCGCGAGCGCATTGCGATACGCGCACAACTTGTAGACCAACAGTTTGCTGCAATCTTTGATGGGTGCGAAGCCGCCAGCCATGTCACCGTAGAGCGTGGCGTAACCGACCGCCATTTCACTCTTGTTGCCCGTGGTAAGCAGCATGCGACCCGTCTTGTTGGAGATCCCCATGAGCAGCTGCATGCGGCATCGCGACTGGATGTTCTCCTCGGTGGCATCGGGTTCACGACCCGCAAACTCTTCGCGCAGTGCCGCGAGCGTCGCGTCGAACATCCCTTCGATCGGGATCACGGAATATTTGACGCCGAGACGAATGGCCTGTGCAGCCGCCTCGTCGAGACTGAGCTGTGAGGTGTAGCGCGAGGGCATCATCACAGCTTGTACGCGCTCGGCGCCGAGCGCATCGACCGCAAGAGCGAGGGTGAGCGCGGAGTCGACACCGCCCGAGAGTCCGAGCACGACGCCCGGGAAACGATGTTTGCCGACGTAATCGCGTACGCCGAGCACGAGCGCCTGATAGATCTCGGCGACATCATTTAGTGCTGCAGCGATCTCACCCGTTGATGTGGGCACGACTGCGCCCGAGGCTGCGCGCGCGAACTCGACGACGCGCAGCGATTCGACGAAGGCGGGTGAACGGTAAATCACCTCACCCGACGCATCGACGACGACACTCTGACCGTCGAAGACAAGCTCGTCTTGCCCACCCACGAGATTGACATAGACCACAGGCACGCCGGTCTCGACGGCACGCGCACGCAGTACCGCCTCGCGGGAGGCTTGTTTGCCCTGTTCGTAGGGCGAGGCATTGGTGACGATCAGCAACTCGGCCCCCGCGGCGCGCGCGGCCTTGGCGGGCGCCTCCTGCCAAATGTCCTCGCAGATCAACAAACCGATCTTGATCCCCGAATGATCGACCACGCAGGGCGTGCCACCACGCGCGAAGTAACGCTGCTCGTCGAAGACACCGTAATTGGGTAGCGAGCCCTTGCGGTACCGCGCACGCTCCTTGCCGTTCTCGATCCAAGAAAGCGCGTTGTAGATCCCCTGCTCGGCGTATTCAGGAAACCCCACGAGCATGGCTGGCAATTCTTTGGTGTCGATACAACGCGCGAGCGCCGACTCCACCTGACGGCGAAACCCGCGGTGAAACAATAAGTCTTCGGGCGGATATCCCGCGAGCGTGAGCTCGGGGAACACGACGAGGTCAGCGCCCGCTGCGCCAGCATCGCGCGCCCACTGCAGCAATCGAGCAGCGTTGCCGCCCACATCGCCGACGAGCAGGTTGACCTGCGCGAGGGCGATCCGCAGCGGGCCGTTCGTCAAGCCTTCCGGCGCTTGCGCAACTGCTCTTCGATCGCCGAACCGAGTTCAGCCGGTGATCGAACCGTGCGCACGCCTGCCGCCTCGAGGGCGCGGAATTTGTCGGCGGCCGTGCCCTTGCCGCCCGCGATCACCGCACCGGCGTGACCCATTCGCTTGCCCGGCGGCGCCGTCACGCCTGCGATATAGGCGACAACGGGTTTCGTGACGTGTTGACGGATGAACTCCGCACCCGCCTCCTCGTCGCTACCGCCGATTTCGCCCACCATCACGATCCCCTCGGTCTTCGGGTCGTCCTGGAAGAGCGCGAGCACATCAATGAAATTCATGCCGCGCACGGGATCACCGCCGATACCGACGCAGGTGCTCTGACCGAGTCCGTTGTTCGTGGTCTGGAACACGGTCTCGTATGTGAGCGTACCCGAGCGCGACACGATGCCGACACAACCCGGCTTGTGGATGAAGCCCGGCATGATGCCGATCTTGCACTCCCCCGGCGTGATGATGCCGGGGCAATTCGGACCGATGAGTCGTGACTTCGAGCCAGCGAGCGCGGTCTTCACGCGCACCATGTCGTTCACCGGGATCCCCTCGGTGATGCATACGATAAGTTCGATACCGGCATCGGCTGCTTCGAGGATGGCATCGGCCGCGTACGCAGCCGGAACGTAAATCATCGAGGCATTGGCGCCGGTTGCGGCGACGGCATCGTACACGGTGTCGAACACCGGACGATCGAGATGCTTTTCGCCACCCCGCCCCGGCGTGACACCACCGACGACCTGGGTGCCGTACGCGATGCATTGTTCGGAATGGAACGTGCCTTGCTTACCCGTAAAGCCCTGGCAGATCACTTTGGTGTGCTTGTCAACGAGAATGCTCATGAGTCGAATCCTGTCAGCTTGTAGTGCGTGCGCGGTCGACGATGTACGTCAGCGCGCGGCTGCGACGACTTTTTGCGCCGCGTCGGTGAGATCTTTGGCAGCGATGACCTTGAGTCCGCTCGAGGCCAACATCTCGCGCGCCTTCTCGGCGTTGGTGCCTTCGAGGCGTACGACCACCGGCACTTTGACGCCCACGTTCTTGACGGCCGTGATGACCCCCTCCGCGATGAGATCGCAGCGTACGATCCCACCGAAAATATTGACGAGGATGGCCTTGACCTTGGGGTTGGAGAGGATGAGCTTGAATGCCACCGTCACGCGCTCGGCGGTCGCACCGCCACCCACGTCCAGGAAGTTCGCTGGCGATCCGCCGTGCAACTTGATGAGGTCCATGGTCGCCATCGCAAGACCCGCGCCATTCACCATGCACGCGATGTCGCCGTCGAGCGACACGTAGTTGAGGTCGTGCTGGCTTGCCTGCAACTCCATAGGATCTTCTTGTGCGGTATCGCGCATTGCGGCGAGCGCTTTCTGGCGATACGTCGCGTTGGCATCGATGTTGATCTTCGCATCGAGTGCAACGAGATCGCCCGTCTTGGTCACGATCAACGGGTTGACCTCGAGCAGACTGGCGTCCTTGTCGAGGTAAAGCTGATAAAGCGCCATCGCAATCTTTTGGAACTGAGCGATCTGTGCATCTTTGAAGCCGAGCGCAAACGCCATACGTCGACACTGATAGGGCTGCAGACCCGCGGCCGGATGAATGTTCACCGTGGTGATTTTCTCCGGTGAATGCTCGGCGACTTCTTCGATATCCATGCCGCCGGCGGCCGAGCCGACCATCGCGATACAGCCTTTCTCGCGGTTGAGCGTCAGCGAAAGATAGATCTCGCGCTCGATGGCCGAGCCGGTCTCGACGTACACGCGATCAACTGGCAGCCCTTCGGGCCCGGTCTGCTTGGTGGCGAGACGCGTGCCGAGCATGGCTTTTGCCGCCTCGCGCACGGTCTGAGTGTCGCGCGCGAGCTTGACGCCACCCGCCTTCCCGCGACCCCCCGCATGGACTTGCGCCTTCACGACCCAGACCTGACCGCCGAGCGCCTCGGCCGCGGCGACCGCCTCCTCGGGCGTGGGC
>JBEAXT010000176.1:0-8651 GCA_041159695.1 Pseudomonadota bacterium | reverse complement strand
GGTACGCTGATCATCATGGTGATCATGTCGTTGACCTCTTGGTACGTCATCATCATGAAGCTGCTCGATCAGCGGAAGCTCATGGCCTCCGCAAAGTTGGCTGAGCAGAAGTTTTGGTCGGCTGGTTCGATCCGCGAAGCGATCGAGCGTCTGCCGAAGAACGACGTCTATCGTCAGGTTGCCGAGGACGGGCTCCGCGCGTCGCAGCACCACGAGGGTCGCTTGGGTGAGCGTATCGCGCTCCACGAGTGGGTCACGATGTCTCTGCAGCGCTCGACCCAGGGCGTCTCGATGGGCCTGACAGGTGGCCTGCCTTGGCTCGCCACGGTCGGATCGACCGCGCCGTTCGTCGGTCTGTTCGGTACGGTGTGGGGCATCTACCACGCGCTCGTCGCGATCGGCGTGTCCGGTCAAGCGTCGATCGACAAGGTGGCAGGTCCCGTCGGTGAAGCCCTCATCATGACGGCCATCGGTCTCGCGGTCGCGGTTCCGGCGGTCATGGGCTATAACTGGCTGATTCGTCGCAACAAGGAAGTGCAAGAGGAGTTGGGCAACTTCACCTCCGATCTGCATTCGTTCCTGGTGAGCGGCGCGCGCGTGGCGGTGCCGACTCAGGCTGCCGCCCCCGCTGCGGCCAAGAAGTAAGGCGTTTCGTTTAGGTTCCTCTGGGGGAAGTCGTCCGGTCGTGCGCCGGACGGCTTCCGAACCGGAACCACACGAGGTTTAGATTCATGGCGATGAGCGTTGGATCCAGCGGCGATGAGGAAGAGCTGAACTCGACCATCAACACCACTCCTTTGGTGGACGTGATGTTGGTGCTCTTGATCATCTTCCTGATCACGATTCCGGTGATTACCAAGACGGTGAAGGTGTCTCTTCCGAAGGCAGCCAACATCGCGACGCAGACGAAGCCCGAGAACATCACGGTGGCAGTCGATTCTCGCGGCAACATCTACTGGAATAACGAGCAAGTGGCGTCGCGCGACCAGCTCATTGAGATGATCAAGCTCGAGGCCGTGAAGGACCCTCAGCCTGAGATTCACATTCGCGGCGACTCCGATGCTCGTTTCGAGGACATCGGTGCCGTCATTTATTCCATTCAGCGCGGCGGTATCGTGAAAGTCGGGTTCATCACCGAACCCGATCGCGGTATCCGCGGTACGCGTTGACGCTCGAGGGCATATTGAAATGGGAATGAATGTAGGAAGTGGTGACGAAGGCGGTTCGATGTGTGACATCAACACGACGCCGCTCATCGACGTCATGTTGGTACTTCTCATCATGTTCATCATCACCATCCCGGTGATGACGCACGCTGTCAAACTCGATATGCCGCGTCCGACGGGGGCGCCGCCGCCGCCGGTGCAGCCCGAGGTTATCGATATCGAAATCGATTTCGACGGTACGGTGGTTTGGAACGGAACGGCGATTCAAGATTTAGAAGTTCTCGAGCGGTATTTCCGTGTTGAGTCCCAGAAAGATCCACAGCCCGAGTTGCACCTTCGACCCGACAAGCGAGCGAAGTACGACACGGTGGCCAAGGTGCTCGCGTCGGCGCAGCGAAACCGGATGAAAAAAATCGGGTTCGTCAACGTCTCCGAATTCGCCGAGTGAGTCTGACCGCCGTTTGGCGGTTCTCGTCGAGAGCAGAGTGGTTCACTAAGCATCACAACGTCGCCGCAGTCCGAAGGGTCATGCGGCGATTTTTTTATCGGACCAGGGATTTGGTCGAGAGAGGAAGTCATGAGGAAGTCAGTCGTATTGTTCGCCGCTGCCGTGGTCGCCAGCTTTCAGGTGGTCTCTGTCGCCAGTACCGAAAAGGTGAGTGCGGCGGTGGCCAAGCCTCTACAGGCCGCCCAGAACGCGAGCAAAGCCCGCAAGTGGGCTGAGTGCCTCTCGAACTTGCGAACGGCCGACGCGACCGCCGGAAAGACGGCGTACGACACGTTCATCATCAACGAGCTCACGGCGTTCTGTGCGTTGAGTTCGAACGATGTTGCGGCAGCAACGCGAGCGTATGAAGCCAACTTGGCCTCGCCCTTTGCGGCGGACAAGATCGCGCAGCGCACGCGGGATTTGGCGAAGATCTACTTTAATGCGCGCGACTACAAGAAGACTGTTGAAGTCGGTCGTGATGCGATCGCCAAGGGCTACGGCGATGCCGATACCTTTTTGGTCGTCGCCCAGTCGTACTATCAGATGAACGATTTCCGCAACGCGCGGGAATTTGTGGGTAACTGGATCAAAGACCAAGAACGTCGCGGGCAGCGTCCGCGCGAGAATGCGATCCAGATCTACGTGACCTCGTGCATGCGCCTCAAAGATGAGGCCTGCACCGCCGCAGGCTTCGAGAAGTTGGTCACGTATTACCCGAATCCGGCTGGGTGGGCGAACCTGATGCAAACGTTGTTCGCCTCGCGTAACGAAGCAGCGGCCTTTAACGCTTACCGCTTGGCAACCGACGTGGGGGCGATGCGGACGGGCGACGATTACACCGAGATGGCGCAGCGCGCGCTCGAGAAGGGGCTCCCGGGCGAGGCGCTGTCCACGCTCGAGGCGGCTTTCGCGCGCAAGGTGTTCACGGACAAGCGTGATATCGATCGCAACACCCGGTTGCTCAATACCACCAAGGAACGTGCCGCCGCAGATCGGGCCAGCTTGGCGAAACAAGATCGTGATGCGGCAGCCGGAAAAAGCGCTGATGCGGACCTTCGTGTCGGTCAGGCTTTCATGAGCTATGGCCAGTATCCTCAGGCCATCACGGCGATCCGACGCGGGATCACCAAAGGTAACGCCGCCGATCCAGCTGAAGCGCAGTTGGTTCTCGGCATCGCACTGCTTAAGTCGGGCAACAAGGCCGAAGCAGGGCGCGTATTGCGCGCCGTCAAAGGCGACGCGGAACTGCAGCGTGTCGCCAAGCTCTGGAGCTTGAGGGCGCAGTAATTTGTCTTGATCGATCCGGGCTTCGATTGGGGGATTGAAATATGCGTAAGCTCACTGTCGTCTTGATGTCAGCGGCGTTTCTTGCATCGGTGTCGGTGTCGGCCGATGCCCAGACTCGTAGCGCGCAGCAAAAAAATGCCCCTGCGCCGAAAGGACCCACGGTTAGTAAGAACCTGCTCAAACCGCTTGCGGGCGCGCAAGAGGCCGCGAAGAAAGAGCAGTTCGCCGAGTGCATTGCCCAACTCAAAGCGCTCGACGGCCAGCCGACGAATACGCCCTACGACAATTACGTCATCAACGACATCCTCGGCTTCTGCGCGCTTCGAGCGAACGACAACGCTCTGGCGATTTCCGCCTGGGCCAAGGTGGTCGACTCGGAGTTCGCAGATCCGGCGCGGTCGGCGAGCCTTCGCAAAGGGTTGTTGCAACTCTCCTATCAGGCGAAGGACTATGTCGGCGCAGTGGCCTACGGTCAGCGCTTGATCGACTTGGGTACGGCGGACGAGGCGGTGTATCTCCTTACGATCCAGTCGTTTTATCTGCAAAACGACTTCAAGGCGTCGGAGAAGCTTGCTGCCGACTACGTGGCGTCGATGGAAGCCGCGGGTAAGGCGCCTCCGGACATGGCGTTACAGCTGTATGCCAGCGCCTGCATCAAGCAAGACGATGACGCATGCACCTTGCGCGCTCTCGAGAAACAGGCGCGATATTTCCCGAAAAAAGAAACCTGGCCAAATCTGACGTTACTCATGTTCCGCTCGGGCGGTGATACCAACACCCTCAACGTTTTTCGCTTGTCGCGTGAAATGGGCGGCATGATTCGCGGCGAGGAATACACCGAGATGGCGCAACTCGCCCTCGAAAAAGGCTTGCCTGGTGAAGCGCAATCGGTGATCGAAGAGGGTAAAGCGAAAAACATTTTTACCAATAAGTCGAACCTCGATCTCGCGACACGGTTGCTCGGCACCGCCAAGGCTCAGGCGGCCGCCGATAAACCGACGCTACTGGCGCAGGATAAGGAAGCCGCAGGTCGAAAGAACGGCGAAGTGGACGCCCGGATCGCGTTAGCGTTTTTGGGATACGGAGACTTTGAGCGATCGGTGGTGGCCTACGAGCGCGGCCTCGCGAAGGGTAATATCCGAAACCCGGAGGAGGCTCGCCTCAATCTCGGGATTGCTCAGCTTAAGGCGGGCAACAAAGAGGGCGCTGCAGCCACCTTCGCAGCCGTGAAGGGCGATGAGACCCTGCAGCGAATCGCTCGGCTGTGGTCGTTGCAGACCCGGTAGTCGTTAACTTCCCACAGCGTCTAGCGGGTCGATATCGCCGACTCGCTCACCTCGGCGAGTGACCTCGTCGAGCTCCGCTTGCATCGCCCGCATCATACGATCGACATACTGGGCGCGAGCGGCGCTGCGTTCGAGCGCCGCCTCCGCGTCCGGCGCCCACCCCTCGATCTCCGCTCGCTCCATCACTTTTTTCGAGGCCAGCAAGCGCTCGAGGCTATCGAGGCGGTCGCGCGTGACGGACAGCTCTTCCATTAATGTCAGGGTCATCGACAATAGTTTGTCGATAGCCGGATCGCTGAAGTACTGGGGTCGCTTGCCTTTTGCGACTCGCGCGATTCGGGGGGTGTTTTTCATCGACGTGCCGCCAAGATTTTCCAAAAGAAATGTTCGGCGTAGTTCATCTGCGCGACGTCTAGTTTTGGTGCGAATTCATCGACTCGAACTTGCTCCGACGTAAAGCCGCCCTTCAGGGCCTCCGCCTTAAGGTCGATCAACGTCATGAAACGACTGAACGTTTCGTTGTTGTTGTAGCTTTCCCAGTTGTGCATGAACTTCTCAACGTCCGTCTTTCCGCGCGGAATCTCCAAATGCAGCATGAGTCCGCCTGGGCTAAGGAGTCGGTGACATTCGCCGAGAATGCGCGGAAGCGCAGACTTCGACGTCTCGTGAAGCACGATGTGCGACAGCACGAGATCGAAGCTAGCCTCTTGAAAGTCGGTGTGCTCCGCATTCTGCTGACTGAAGTGCACCGGAACGCCGAGTGACTCCGCGCGCGCGTGCGCGTATCGCAATACGGGCGCCGCGACATCGATGCCGTGGACTTCCGCCTCCGGAAACGCCCGCGCCCAGACCACCGAACTGTTACCGATCGCACAACCGAGGTCGAGAATTCTTTTAGGACGGAAGTCGGGGTGTTTTTCTTTGAGGTAGGCGAGGAGGATATCCCCCATCAGGTTATTTTCTGGGCCCAACGCACCGCCCATGTAAAGGTTGATGCCTTTGTCATAGATCACCCCCGCGGCGACATCGTCCTCCGCAAATTCGGTGTGGTATCCACCCGGCTGCAGGTGAATGTCGACCGCGGCGTGATAGCGCGGCAACGGTAGCCTGGGGTCGAGGCGTAAGGAGCCTCGGCCCGGAGTGCCTGCATTCTGAGTGAGAGATTTTGAGGTCTCGATCAATGACGGCAGCTGCCGTTCGGTGGGATCGATCACCGACTCCCAGAGCAGCTCCTGGCTTCGGCGCTGCATCGCGCTCCAGAACTGGTAGTACGGATCCTGAGTCATGGCCTTGCGGACCTCTTCGTGATCCGCGGGTGGTCGGCCCTCTGTGGCTCTGAATTTCGGTTCTACTCGGTTCTCGTAGACCTTGTAGGCCCCCGGCATCAATCGTCCAGAGAGATGGGCTCGAAGGGAGGTCACGAAGTCCTGACGAGCCTGCTCGTCGAGTTGCGCACGAGGTTGCATCGCGTGAGTTTTGAAGGCGGGCATTTAGGTCTCTCCGAACTCTGCGGGTTGACTGTGCTCGATCAGCTCGATCAATTCGCCGGCGGCACCTCGGCAGAGGCCGGCGCGACGGCCGTGGTAAGGCGCCTCGGGCAACGCGCGCGGCGGCGCAATCCATTCGATGCTCGTAGGAAGCTGTCGGACGCCAAACGTCACGATGGATATCGCAGGCGGTAGCTCGCCCGGACGCGCGTGTCGCGCTTGGGTGGCCTCCGGCATCCGATCGACTTCGATGTACGACTGGCCCTGCAAGGGCAACGCGGCGAGATCGTGACGTGTCTCCGGTGGCATCCCGTGCGCGTTGGAGAGCACTGAGATGACGACGGGCACCACGGCAGCGTCTGCAACGCCGAAGTGCGTCCGATAGAAAGTATTCACGGTTTGCACCGAGGGGCCGCCCAAGATAACGATGAATACGCGATCAATGAAATGCTTCGCGTCGGGCGTATCGAACTGCGGAAGTTTTTCGGCGAAAGAGGTGAGGTAGAGCGCTTCGTTCGATGGGCCGAGCGCTTGAGCCGCCCTGATCTTGTCCGAGATCGACAGATTCGCAGGAGGACCGATGATCTTGAACGGCGAACCTGCAAGCCGCGCGGCCGCCTTATCGGTGTCCTGAACCATGAGTTCGGCTGCATTCCAACCCATATGTCGAAACGGAACGTAGCCGGGCGAGGGCTTACTCTCGACGAATCTCAAAAACGTTTGCCCTTCGCCTTCCGGCAGCATCAGCGCGTAGCGTCGTCCCGTGAGATTCGGCAATCCCCACAGCGACGCCTGCGCCGGAGTCAGTCTTCCGTGATCGACGAGTCGATATCCGAGAAAGAGACGATAGCTATCGATCATGTGCTGCAGTTCGGGCGCAGCCACGGTGACACAGGAAATGGGTCCAAGGGTGCTCATGAGACGGTTCAGCGTTTAAGATTTTCGAGATAAGCGAGCACGTCAGCGAGCGCCGAGACTTCAGCGTACTTGGCTTGCAGATCGAACAAATTCGACTCATGCGGGCCCGAAGCTCGATCGCCCACCGCCTCCCGAACGACGACGGGGACAAATCCGTGCTGACAGCAGTCGACGGCACTCGCGCGAACACAACCGCTTGTCGAGAGGCCCGCGATCAGAACGGTATCCACGCCGAGCGCCGTGAGGGTCGAGGCGAGCGTCGTGCCGAAAAAAGCGCTCGCATACTGCTTAGAAATGACGGTCTCACCAGCAATAGGCTCGAGGCCCTCGGCAAAGGCAGCGAGTTCAGGGTGGGCTCCCTGTTCGAAACACCGGAGCGCCGGAACTTTCCGGAAAAACACGCCGCCATCTCGACCACCCGGCTGATACACGACGTTGGTATGGAGGATCGGAATCCCGACGCCGCGAGCCGCCTTTAGTAAGGTCTCGCAATCGGCACGTGCCTGCTCGACACCGGCGTACAGAGGGGAGGACTTAACGAGGTACGCGCGAACGAAATCGATGACCAGCAACGCAGGTCGCTGGCCGGGCGCTAACGTCTTGCCGAAGCCGCCACGCGCATAGTTTTCGCCTAAGGATTCGCCCACGGATTCGTCTCTCAGATGACTTTCGAGGCGCGTAATTGAGCGAGACGCTCTGCGCCGTAGCCGAGCAGGCGACCGAACACCTCGTCGTTGTGCTGGCCTAATTCGGTCGGCGCCGGGCTATGAACGCCGCCCGGCGTATCGGAGAACTTCGGAACGGTGTTTTGCATACGCAAGTCACCGAAGTACGGATGCTTGGTGGTGATGATGGCGTCGCGCGCTTTGAAGTGCGGATCGTCGAGCATCTCCGGAGCGCGATAAATTTGACCGGCTGGCACGCCGTACTCGTCCATGATCTCCAGCGCTTTTTTGGTCGGCATGGTTTGGGTCCACGCCTCGATCAAACCATCGAGCAGTTTCTGATTCGCGCCCCGCGCCTGGTGATTGACGAAACGGGGATCGGTGGGCCAGGTCGGCTGCTGCATCGCCTCGCAGAGACGACTGAAGACCGTATCCTGATTAGCTGCGATCAGCACGAGGCCATCGCTCGTCTTGTACACGTTAGAGGGCGCAACGTTCGGCAGGATCGCACCGGTGCGTTCTCGGATGTATCCGGTCTTGTCAAACTCGGTGATCAGCGACTCCATCATCGCCAACACAGCTTCATAGAGGGCCGAGTCGACCACTTGTCCACGCCCGGTCTTCTCACGGTGATGCAGGGCCGCCAAAGCCCCGACGCAGGCAAAGGTCGCCGCGAGCTCGTCACCGATGCTGATGCCCATGCGCGAGGGCGGGGTGGAGGGGTCGCCGCACACGTAGCGCAGCCCCCCCATCGCCTCGCCGATGGCGCCGAAGCCGGCGCGATGCGAGTACGGGCCGGTCTGGCCGTAGCCCGACACGCGAATCATGATGAGCTTCGGGTTGATCTTCGAGAGCTCCTCGTAGCCGCAATTCCATTTTTCCATCGTGCCGGGTCTAAAGTTCTCAAGTACGAAGTCAGCATTCTTAACTAACTCCTTGAAAACGCTCTGTCCTTCGGCCTGACGCATATCGAGCGTAATGGCTTTTTTGTTACGGGCGACGACCGGCCACCACAGCGAGGGCTCGCCGGCTTTCTGTCGACCCCAGACCCGCATCGGATCGCCCTGACCCGGGGGTTCGATCTTGACGACTTCGGCGCCCATGTCGCCCAGCAACTGACCGCAAAAGGGGCCGGCCAATAGCGTCCCGAGTTCGAGAACGCGAAGATCGGACAGCGGACCCCGCTTGAAAGTCGTATCACCGGACATGCCAAACCTCGGCCGCGAGGGCGTGATGGAATCGTCGAACTTGTACCGGCGGTGCCCGCGCCGGTCAAGGACGAGCGGATTCGATTGCCACGATTGGGCGGCCACGGTTGCTAGAATCGGCCCGTCCGGCGGTACGGCCGGCAT
>JBEAXT010000069.1:0-2538 GCA_041159695.1 Pseudomonadota bacterium | reverse complement strand
CGAACAGCTGCTTCGCGCGATCGATGGCGAGTTGCTCGGCGACATCGACGAACTCGCAACCGCCGTAGTAGCGCTTGCCGGGATAACCTTCGGCGTATTTATTGGTGAGCACCGAGCCTTGCGCCTCGAGCACGCGAGGGCTCGCGTAATTCTCTGAGGCGATGAGCTCGATGTGATCTTCCTGCCGAACGCTTTCCGCACTCATCGATCGAGCAAGTTCGGGATCGAATTCCTGGATGGTCATGCGACTCGAATACATCGGCGGGGCCTCGGGCTGTTAAAGATCGACGAAGAAGCGGCCCGTATTCTAGCCGAACAGTCCCTCGACCACGGCGTTCCATCCCGCCGCAATGTTTTGCCGGTTGTAACCCCCGCCGCCCGTGGCGAGTACGCGCCCGTGCCCGAGTCGCTCAGCGAGCCTCGTGAGATCTCGTGCGACCCTCCCATGCGCCTCGGATGACAACGCGAGATGCGTCAACGGATCTCCAGCGATGCTGTCCGCCCCGCATTGCAGCAGCAGAAATTCGGGCTCGAAACTTTCCAGATGACGCAAAACTTGGTCCCAGGCCGGCGCGAAGGTCGCATCGTCCGCGCCCGGCGCGAGCGGCAGGTTGAGCTTGGTGCCTACAGCCTCTCCCCTGCCGCGCTCATCGGCGCTGCCGGTGCCGGGATAGAGAAATCGACCATCTTCATGGATGTCGGCGAAGATCACCTGCGGATCGTTCTCGAATCCGTAAAACACGCCATCGCCGTGGTGTGCGTCGATGTCGATGTAGGCAATGCGCGAGAGCCCGTACGTACGTCGAAGCCACTCGATGGCGATACCGCAATCGTTAAGCGCGCAAAACCCGGCTGCCCCACCGCGCCCGGCATGGTGGAGCCCGGCGATTGGGACGAAGGCGCGTCGGGCCTTGCCCGTCATGATGGCCGCCGCCGCCTCGAGCGTGCCCCCGACGACGTCTGAGGCGGCCTCGAACACGCCCGAGAACACCGGGGTGTCACCGCCGTCGAGATAACCGTCGCCCGCCTGCGAGCGACTTTGAAGAAATTCGACGTATTCCGACGTGTGAAAGAGTTCGAGCTCTTCGAGCGTCGCCCGGCGCGTCTCCTCAACGGCGCAGCGCCGCGCGAGCCCCCGAGCCTCGAACTCGCGGTAAAAGGCGGCGTGACGGTCCGGACCCCAAGGATGGCCGTTGCCGAAACCGTAACGGGCAAGCCGTTCACCGGCGATGACGAGCACCTCGGACATGATGCGGTCGAGCCTAGCACAGGCGATAATGCCCGCCCTTTTTCCAGGCGCCCGCGCCCCCATATCCAGAAAATGGCCCAGTACATTTACACGATGAACCGGGTGGGCAAGATCGTGCCCCCCAAGCGTCAGATCCTCCGCGACATCAGTCTGTCGTTCTTCCCCGGCGCGAAGATCGGCGTGCTCGGCCTCAATGGCTCGGGTAAATCGACCCTGCTCAAAATCATGGCCGGGCTCGATACCAACATCGAGGGCGAGGCGCGCCCGCAACCGAACATCAAGGTGGGCTATCTGCCGCAGGAGCCGGAGCTCGATCCGAAGAAATCGGTACGCGAGGAAGTTGTCCAGGGCATCGGTGGCATGTTCGCGAAGGTCGAGCGTTTCAACGCGATCAGCGAGAAGTTCGCCGAGCCGATGTCGGACGACGAGATGAACAAGCTCCTCGAGGAGCAGGCGAAGTTGCAGGACGAGATCGATGCGGCGGGTGGCTGGGAGCTCGACCGTAAGCTCGAGATCGCTGCCGATGCGCTGCGCTTGCCGCCGTGGGAGTCAAAGATTGAGCTGCTCTCGGGCGGCGAAAAGCGTCGCGTGGCGCTCTGTCGCTTGCTGCTCTCGCAGCCAGATATGCTGCTGCTCGATGAGCCGACGAACCACCTCGACGCCGAGTCGATTGCGTGGCTCGAAAAATACCTCGAGCAGTATCCGTCGACCGTCATCGCGGTCACCCACGATCGTTACTTCCTCGATAACGTCGCCGAGTGGATCCTCGAGCTCGATCGGGGACACGGTATCCCGTATCACGGCAACTATTCGTCGTGGCTCGAGCAAAAGGAAAAGCGTCTGGCTCAGGAAGAGCGCGAGCGTGAAGCCCTGCGCAAAACCCTGGAGCGTGAGCTCGAGTGGGTACGCCAGAACCCGAAGGCGCGCCAAGCCAAGAGCAAAGCGCGTATGCAGCGATACGAGGAGCTCGCCTCAAGAGAGTTCCAGGAACGCAACGAGACCAATGAAATCTACATTCCCCCAGGCGAGCGCTTGGGCGATCTCGTGATCGAGGCCAAGGGGCTGCGCAAGTCGTTCGGTGATCGGTTGCTCATCGACAACCTCAATTTCAATCTGCCGCCCGGCGGCATCGTCGGCATCATCGGCCCGAACGGCGCCGGCAAGACCACCCTCTTCCGCATGCTGACGGGCGTCGAGAAGCCGGATGCGGGCGAAATTCGTATCGGTCCCTCGGTGAAGCTGTCGTACGTCGACCAGTCACGTCAGGCGCTCAACGATAAGAACAGCGT
>JBEAXT010000043.1:0-55461 GCA_041159695.1 Pseudomonadota bacterium | reverse complement strand
TGCGCTACGCCCATGGCGATGCGACGGCGGCAGCGTCGTTGCTCGACACTCACGCGCCGTCTTTCGCGGCCGTTGGAGCAGGGGCATTCCTCGTTACGGACGGCGTCTTCAGCATGGACGGCGACATCGCACCGCTGCCAGCGCTCGCCGTCGCGGCGAAGAAACACGAGGGCTGGCTCGTCGTCGACGACGCGCATGGCATTGGCGTCATCGGCGCAACCGGCCGCGGCAGTTGTGAATTCCTTGGCTTGAGTCCGCGCGAAGTGCCTGTACTGGTCGGCACTTTCGGGAAGGCGTTCGGTACGTTCGGCGCTTTCGTCGCGGGTGATTCGGACGTCATCGAGCTGTTGATTCAGCGCGCACGAACCTACATCTACACCACCGCTTTGCCACCGGCCGTCGCCGCGGCGACCCGTATGGCGCTCGCCGTCGTCAGACAAGAGCATTGGCGACGTGAGCACTTGAATTCTTTGGTTTTGCGATTCAGAGCAGGTGCGAAAGCACGTGGGCTGACGCTGATGGACTCGATGACACCCATCCAACCGATGATTCTCGGATCGTCGGAAGCGGCGCTCGTGACGAGTGCAAAACTTTCGGCAGCGGGTTTTCGCGTTACGGCGATTCGACCTCCGACGGTTCCGCAAGGGACGGCAAGGTTGCGTATCACGCTCTCGGCAGCGCATAACGAGGCGCAGGTCGACAGCTTGCTCGTCGCGCTGGAGGCGGCAACATGAGTCGGCTTGTGTATGAAGAGTTACTCAGTCGCCTCGATCATTTCGCCCTGAATCCGGCGGTGGTGCTCGACATCGACGGCCAACGGGAGGGACTACCGGAGGCATTGCGTGCGGTGTTTCCCCGAGCGCGCATTATTTCGACGGGCAAAGCAAAGAAATCCGTCGGATGGATTGCGTCGGTTTTCGAGCACATCGTTCGGCGCGGGTCGCGCATCGAATACATCGATGCGACACTCACTCAATGGCCACTCGACGATCGAAGCGTCGATCTCGTTATCGCCAACGATTGGGCGCCAGGGATCGAGGCGCTTGATTCGTCATTGAGGGAGATTCACCGGGTGTTAGTTGATGGCGGACTTTTTCTTTGTACATCACCGAGCGCGACGGCATCCCGTGGGCAGGCCGACATCCATGATCTCGGCAGTGCATTGATGAGGGCCGGGTTCGTCGAACCGGTGCTCGATATCGACAGATTCGAGAGTGATGAACGCGAGACCATTTATGTCGCGGCATTTTCCGGAGGCGGGAGACGTCGGACGAGCGACGGCGAGGTGGTCGTGCCATTCCCGAGGAGTTCGCGGCGATGACCGGACGCATCAACGGTGTCTTCGTCACAGGAACCGATACCGAGATCGGTAAGACGTTCGTCTCGACAGCGTTAGTCACGGCTGCGCGGTCCCAGGGACTTCGGGTCGGTGTCATGAAACCCGTGGCCTCCGGCGCTGAGCGGACTCCCGCGGGCTTACGAAACGAAGATGCGCTTGCGCTGATGGCGGCGGCGGGCGAGTCGGATTACGAGGCGACGAATCCCTATTGTTTTGAGCCGCCCATCTCGCCACATCTCGCGGCAGCTGAAGCGGGGATCGACATGGATGTTCGACAAATCGCCGCCTTGGCCCGCAGCCGAGCGACACAATATGACTGGCTGGTGGTCGAGGGCGCAGGTGGGTGGCGTGCACCGCTCGGCCCCGGCCAGAGCATCGCGGATCTCGCGCAAGCCATCGCCCTACCCGTGTTGCTGGTGGTCGGGCTCCGGCTGGGATGCCTCAACCATGCGGTGCTGACTGCCGAGGCGATCCGTCATTCGGGGATCACGCTCGCTGGCTGGATCGGCAATCGGATCGATCCGAACCTGTCTCGAAGCGAAGAAAACCTTGCGTCTCTGGAGTCCCTGCTCGGGGTACCGCCGTTGGCCGTGTTTCCCCATGGCGCGGACGACCCCACGCGCCTCCGCCTCGGCAGGCAAGCGTTTGGCCGCCTGGTGGTCGGCTAGCGGAACTCTGTTTCAGACCGTAAGTGATTGTATGGGTTGGAATTTAATTGGCCGGTAGCATCCCGTTGCCCGCAGAGGCCCTCATCCATGCCCGAGCCTGAAGCCCGCATCGAAATTGCGCCCCATTGCTCGCTGTCGCCCCGCGGAGCGCGCTGGTTTCTCATCAGCATTTGTGTCGCTTCGCTCTCGATCGCCCTGCCCATTTCGCTCATGGGTTTCTGGCTCGTTTTGCCCTTTGCCGGGCTGGAAATTGCACTCGTCGCCTGGGCGCTGCGGGTCAGCATGGCGAGGCGGCACCAGCGGCAAACCATCATCGTTTCGGATGATCTCGTCACCATCGAAGATGTGTCACCGCCCAATCATCGGCGTGTCGAGTTCCCGCGACACTGGGCTCAAGTTAGAATTCGCACCGGGGGTTCACCGCTGCATCCGAGTCGACTGACCGTCGAATCGCATGGTCGCGGCCTCGAGATCGGTTCGTTCCTCAATGAGCAGGAGCGGCTCAGTCTCGCCAAGCGACTTCGTCGCTTGATTGGCCGAATCGCTGAATCCCCGCCGTTGCACATTGATCGACCAACCGGATAAGCCATGACCAAACTCGTTCGCTCTGCCCTCTCTGCCGTCTTCGCGATGCTGGGCAGCCTTGCCCCCCTCACCGCCCACGCCGAATGGGGCAACTTGAACATGCCGGTGGGCGTCACCGTGTTGTCCAAGGAAATTCACGCACTGCACATGACGATTTTCTGGTGGTGCGTGGCCATCGGCGTGTTCGTATTCGGATGGATGATCTGGTCGCTGGTCGCCTTCCGTAAATCGCAGGGTGCAAAGCCCGACACGACCATGACCCACAGCACCAAAGCTGAAATCATCTGGACGGTGATCCCGGTTTTCATTCTCGTGATCATGGCCATTCCGGCGGCACGCACGCTGATCGCGATCGAGGACACCCGTAATACCGAGATCAGCATCAAGGTGACCGGCTACCAGTGGAAGTGGCACTACGACTACCTCGGGGAAGATGTGAAGTTCTTCTCGGCTCTCGATCGTGCGAGTGACGAAGCGCGTCAACTCGGTTCAGGCGTCGACCCGAAGTCGGTGGAGAACTATCTGCTCAACGTCGACAACCCGCTCGTCGTACCCGAGGACACCAAAGTTCGCGTGCTGCTGACCGCGCAGGACGTCATTCATGCATGGTGGGTTCCGGCATTCGGCATGAAGAAAGACGCGATCCCCGGCAACGTCAACGAATTGTGGTTCAAGGTGGAGAAAGGAAAAACCGGTCTCTACCGCGGTCAGTGTGCGGAACTGTGCGGACGTGACCACGGCTTCATGCCCATCGTGGTCAAGGTGGTCACCAAAGAGGAGTACCGAACCTGGCTCGCCAGTCAAAAGGCCGGCGCGTCGGCTCCCGCTGAAACCACCGCAGAGCCCGTCAGCGATGCGGCACCCACCGTCGCCGGCCTCCCCGCAACGCCGCGCGGCTGAACGACGTCCCATCGCTAGTCAAAGAATTCAACGCAAGAAATAAATCGAGAGAGCACGAATATCATGGCCAACACCGCGACTCACGACCACGCGCACGATCATCACGATCACAAGCCGCAAGGCCTCAAGCGCTGGCTCTATGCGACCAACCACAAGGACATCGGCACGATGTACTTGGTGTTTGCCTGTGTGATGTTCTTCCTCGGCGGCGCGATGGCGCTCGTCATTCGCGCGGAGCTCTTCCAACCAGGATTGCAATTCGTCGATCCAGGCTTCTTCAATTCCATGACCACCATGCATGCGCTGCTCATGATTTTCGGCGCGGTGATGCCGGCGTGGACGGGACTCGCCAACTGGATGGTGCCCATGCAGGTCGGCGCCCCCGATATGGCGCTGCCCCGACTCAACAATTTCAGTTTCTGGCTGCTGCCGTTCGCCTTCACGCTGCTGTTGCTCACACTCTTCGTACCGGGCGGCGCCCCGGCGGGTGGCTGGACGCTCTATCCGCCGTTGTCGCTGCAGGCGGGTGACAGTTTCCCGCTCACGATCTTTGCGATTCACCTGATGGGTATCTCGTCGATCCTCGGTGCCATCAACGTGGTCGTCACCATCCTCAACATGCGCGCGCCGGGTATGGGTTTGCTCAACATGCCGCTCTTCTGCTGGACCTGGCTCATCACGGCTTACCTGCTGATCGCGGTCATGCCCGTGCTCGCAGGTGCGGTGACGATGCTGCTCACGGATTATTTCTTCGGCACGAGCTTCTTCGCGGCCGCGGGCGGTGGTGACCCGGTGATGTTCCAACACATCTTCTGGTTCTTCGGTCATCCCGAGGTCTACATCCTCATCCTGCCGGCATTCGGTGTCGTGTCGGAAATCATCCCGACATTCTCGCGCAAGCCGTTGTTCGGCTACGAGTCGATGGTTTATGCCACTGCATCGATCGCGTTCCTCTCTTTCATCGTCTGGGCACATCACATGTTCACGGTGGGCATGCCGCTCGCGGGACAGCTGTTCTTCATGCTCTCCACGATGCTCATCGCGGTACCGACCGGCGTGAAAGTCTTCAACTGGTGCGCGACTATGTGGAAAGGCTCGATCAGCTTCGAGACGCCGATGCTCTTCGCGTTGGCCTTTCTATTTCTGTTCACGCTCGGCGGTTTCTCGGGTTTGATGCTCGCCATCGTCCCGGCGGACTTCCAGTATCACGACAGTTATTTCGTGGTCGCGCACTTCCACTATGTGCTGGTGCCGGGCGCCGTCTTCGCCATCATGGCGGGCGTGTACTACTGGCTGCCGAAGTGGACGGGTCGGATGTACAACGAGAAAGTCGGCAAGGTGCACTTCTGGCTGTCGACCATCGGCGTGAACGTGCTGTTTTTCCCGCAACACTTCCTGGGGCTCGCCGGCATGCCTCGCCGCATTCCCGACTACTCGACCCAGTTCGCCGACTGGAACATGGTGTCGTCGGTCGGCGCTTTCATCTTCGGCTTCTCTCAGCTGCTCTTCGTCTACGTCGTCTGGAGCGCTGTGCGCTCGGGCGAAAAAGCGGCTGATCGCCCGTGGGAAGGAGCGCATGGCCTCGAGTGGGAGCTTCCGACACCGGCGCCGTACCACAGCTGGGAAACCCCGCCGTCGCGCGCGGTCATCTCTCAGGGCGCGATGCACTGAGCACCCACCGAGGACGTCGCCCCATGGATGCCGAGTCGCCCGAAGCCGAACGTAGTCGTCGAGTCAAACGCTCAGCGATCGTGCTGGGGCTCGTCGCCTTCGGCTTCTACTTGGCCTTCATCCTGATGTCCGTGTTGGGCCTCCGGCAATGAACGAGTCCCGCGAACAAAATAATCGTCGTCTAACCTTGCGCCTACTCGGCTTTGCAGCGGGCGCTTTCGCTTTCGGATTTGCCCTGGTCCCGCTGTACGACGTCATTTGCGACATCACGGGTGTGGGTAATCCCAAAGATCTGCTGCGCGCCTCCAACGTGCAGACGATCGAGCACGACGAGTCCCGGCTGGTGACCGTCGAGTTCGTAGCAGACTTGCCGACGGTCGGCAGCTGGGAGTTCCGCCCGGTCATCGCCGAAATGAAAGTGAATCCAGGGCGGCTCTACGAAATCGATTACGTCGCTCGCAACCTGACCGGACGAGACACCGTCGCTCAGGCCATTCCCAATGTCGCGCCGAGCAAGGCCACGGCGTTCTTTCGCAAGACTGAGTGCTTTTGTTTCATCCCGCAGAATTTTTCGAAAGACGAAGAGCGTGTGATGCCGGTGCGGTTCGTGATCGACCCTAACCTGCCGAAAAGCATCGATCGAGTGACTTTGTCTTACGTTTTTTACGATAACTCGACGCGGGTCGCCGCGCTGAACTAGGAAAATCATCATGGCCAACGCTGCCGAACACGCTGCCGACAAGTATTACGTTCCTCACGAGAGCCCGTGGCCGATTTTCGGATCACTGACGCTGTTCGTGTTCATGATCGGCCTGTGCGGATGGCTCAATCATTGGTACGGCCCTTGGGTCTTCGCCATCGGCATCGTCATGCTTATCGCGTTGTTCGTCGGCTGGTTTGCCGTCGTCATCAACGAGCATCAGCGCGGCATGTACAACCTGCAGGTCGACAAGTCGTTCCGCATGGGCATGTTGTGGTTCATCTTCTCCGAGGTCATGTTCTTCGCAGCATTCTTCGGGGCGCTTTTCTACGCTCGACAGCTCTCGGTGCCCTGGATCGGCGGCGAAGGCGTGAAAATCTTCAACAAATTGCTCTTGTTCCAGGATTACAACGCCACGTGGCCGACCAACGGCCCGGCGGCGCTCGGTACGCGTGAAGACGGTTCGTTCGAAACCATTCCGGCCTTCGGATTGCCGGCCATCAACACAGCCATTCTGCTGCTCTCGGGCGTGACGATCACCATCGCTCACCACGCACTGAAAGAAGGGAATCGAAAGATCCTCAATATTTTCTTAGCAGCGACCTTCCTGCTCGGCTTCCTGTTCGTGGGACTTCAGGCGTACGAATACGTCCACGCCTACACGGAGCTCGGACTTACGCTGTCGACGGGTATTTACGGCTCGACGTTCTTCATGCTCACCGGCTTCCACGGCGTGCACGTGACGCTCGGTGCCATCATGTTGCTCGTGATCTGGTTCCGGACGATGAAGGGACACTTCACGCCACAGCGACACTTCGGCTTCGAAGCAGTGGCCTGGTATTGGCACTTCGTCGACGTGGTGTGGCTCGGATTGTTCGTGTTCGTCTACTGGGTCTGACGATCACCGTGGCGGCTCCGCCACGCTTCGATGTTGCGACGGGCCGGGAAACCGGCCCGTTTGCTTTTAGCGACTCATGCCGAGGGGTTGAATGAGTCCTAGTGCCCACGCCGCCATGAGCAGCAAAAAAAGACCGACGGACAGGGCGACTCGGACCGTGAGCGCGCGGACCATTTTCTTGGAATCGCCTTTGTCGGTCATGAGATGAAACAGCGCCGATCCCAGGCTGAAGACGATGCCTAGCAAGACGATGCCGACAAAAAGCCGAAAGAGTTCCACAACCGTTATTATAGAGCCGTGCCGCTCCGAATCGCCGTTGGCCGCAGGGTTTTTTCTCCGTCGTGGCTGATGACCGTCATCACCTTGTTGCTGCTCGTGCTCTTCATCAGCCTCGGCAGATGGCAATGGGGGCGGGCGGAGTTCAAGCAGCAGCTCGGAGCAGAGTTCGCCGCGAGCTCGGATCGCATCGTAACGTTAGGCGCGAGCGCGACGAGCGCTTTGCCGCGCTACACGCGGATCGACGTCGGTGGCGAATGGGACGGCTCGCGACAATTTTTGCTCGACAATCGGACGCGCGATGGTCGAGCCGGATACGAGGTACTGACGCCGCTGCAGCTCGCGGATGGGCGTTGGCTGATGGTGAATCGAGGTTGGGTTCCGTTCGAAGGCTATCGCGATCGTTTGCCCGAGGTTCGCCTGACGTCGACGGAGGGGGCGGTGCGAGTCTCGGGTCTGCTGGACGAGCTGCCCGTCGCCGGCCTCGCGGGTGGGCGGGCCGCGCCTGCGCTTTCGGGCAACTGGCCGCGAGTGACTGCGTATCCGCAGCCTGCGGAACTCGCTCGGTCTCTGGGAGTCGACTCTAAGCGTCTTGAGTCACGGGTCTTGTTGCTCGATGCTTCAGCACCCGATGGTTACCGGCGCGACTGGAAGCCCTACGCAAAGGGCCCAGAGCAAAACTGGTCATATGCGATTCAATGGTGGAGTTTTGCCGTACTGCTGCTGGTGTTGTTCGTGATCATGAATTTGAAGAAACGAGATACGGAATGACGACTGACACTAAAAATGTTCACTCACCAAACTCGGGTCGGGGTGCGCTGATCGGCCTTGCTGCGCTTTTCTTTCTTCCGCTCTTGGGTGCGTTCTGGTTGTACTACGCCGGAGGGTGGCGCCCTGCGGGGAGCACCAATCATGGCGAACTGATTTCACCCGCGAGACCACTCGCAGCGAGCCCTCTAGTCAATATCGATGGCTCTGCAACATCCGAAGAATTGTTCAAAAGCAAATGGACGTTGCTGTACATCGACGATGGCGCATGTGACACGACGTGTCGCCAAGCCCTTTGGACTATCCGTCAAACCCGTCTATTGCTTGCCGAGGACATGGACCGTGTCCAACGCGTGTTCGTTGCGGAGCGTAATTGTTGTGATACGGCGTTCCTCAACGCCGAGCATTCAGGACTCGAAACGCTTCGGGCTACCGATGAGGCGGCACGCGCATGGCTCGATCAATTCCCGCGCGATACGTCGGGGAAGACGCCTTATATTTTCGTCGTCGATCCGCTCGGTAACCTCATGATGCGCTTCGACTCGACCCAGAATCCGAAGGGGCTTCTGCAAGATCTCGAAAAACTCCTCAAGCTTTCACACATCGGCTGATCATCCATGTCCATATCGACTTCCATTCCTCGAGGCGCCGTCACTGTTCGACGACTGGCGCTGCTCGGCGTTGCGCTATGTCTCGTCGTCATCGTCCTCGGTGCGTGGGTGAGACTGACGGATGCGGGTCTCGGCTGTCCCGATTGGCCGGGCTGCTACGGACACGTCACGCCTGCAGGCGCCGAGCGCAACGAGGGAAAAATCGAGTCGTACTCGCCGGGCTGGGAATACGACTCTGGGAAAGCATGGCGCGAAATGATCCATCGCTACGCGGCAACCGCGTTGGGTTTCATCATCGTACTGATTACCGCGATCGCGATCGCTTATCGACGCGAGCGCCCCGTCAGTATTCCGCTGGCGGTTTCTTTGCTCGTCGTCGTCGTGCTGCAAGGCGCGCTGGGTGCTTTCACGGTGTGGTGGTTGGTGAAGCCACTCGTTGTCGTATTACACCTCGTTGGCGGTCTTACGACGTTGTCGCTTCTCTTGTGGATGTGGCTCAACATGCGTCGTACGACACGGCTCGTCGAGCCTGTGCCCGGTGCAACACGTAACGCAACGCTCGACGGTGCGCGGCGTATGGCGGTCATCGCCACCGTCATCGTGGCATTCCAGATCATGCTCGGCGGCTGGACCAGCAGTAACTACGCCGCTGTCGCGTGTCCCGATTTACCGAAGTGCCAACAGCAATGGTGGCCCGAAGGAATGGATTTCAGCGAAGCGTTCGTTCTCTGGCGAGGGCTCGACATCAACTACACCGGCGGCGTACTTGAGCATCCGGCGCGGGTGGCCATCCATTTCACGCATCGCCTCGGCGCGATCGTCGCCTCTCTCGCCGTGCTGTTTGCGGCCTGGCTCGCGATACGTCGAGCACCCACCGATCTCGTGCGTCGAGCCGGATACTGGGCCGTCGGCGCTCTCGGTATTCAGTTGCTCGTCGCGTTCTTGATGATTCTCAAGGCGTTCCCCTTATCGCTCGCGGCGGGTCATAACGCCGGGGCGGCGTTGCTCATGATGTCGCTGATTCTGCTCAATCGGCGCCTAAGAGAAGCCTGATCATGTCGACTTCCGCCTCAACTGTGGCCGCACGTCCGGTGTGGAAGCTCTATTTCGAGCTCACCAAACCAAAGGTCGTAGCTCTCATCGTGTTCACCGCGATCGTCGGTACGCTCCTCTCGAGCCCCGGAATGCCGCCCCTCGATGCGCTGATCTGGGGAAATCTCGGTATCGCACTCGCGTCAGCCTGTGCCGCAGCCATCAATCATGTGCTCGATCAAAAAATTGACGAGCAGATGTCACGAACACGCGGTAGACCGCTACCGCGAGGCACGCTGAAAACCTCCCAGGCACTGGGCTTTGCATTCGTGCTAGGTGCCCTCTCGATGGTCATCCTGTGGTTCCTCGTGAATCCACTCACCGCGGTGCTAACCTTCGCCTCACTCATCGGCTACGCCGTGATCTACACGGTCTTTCTCAAACGAGCGACGTCGCAAAACATCGTGATCGGTGGTGCAGCGGGGGCTGCCCCACCCGTCCTCGGTTGGGCAGCCGTCACCAACTCCATCGAGCCCAACGCGCTCCTGCTGTTTCTCATTATCTTCATTTGGACGCCGCCACACTTCTGGGCACTCGCGATCGCGCGGCGCGACGAGTATGCCAACGCGGGTATCCCGATGCTTCCGGTTACCCACGGCATCCCCTACACGCGTTTGCAGGTCTTGCTCTATACGGTGTTGCTGGTCTTGGTGACACTGATGCCCTGGATTTCGGGCATGAGCGGTCTGATCTATCTTGCGGCTGTGCTCGTACTCAATGCGCGTTTTCTGTATTACGCCTTCGCACTGAAGCTGACGGATCGCGCAGAACTGCCGATGAAGATCTTCAAATTCTCCATCTCCTATCTGATGTGGCTTTTCGTCGCGTTGTTGGTCGATCACTACCTGCCGACGACTTAACGACGTCCCGCAAACAAGCGATCGGCGACGAACGGATTGCTTTGTCGCTCCGCGCCGAAAGTTGACGTCGGTCCATGACCGGGCAAGAAAGTGACGTCATCGCCGAGCGGAAAGAGGTGATCCCGAATCGAGTGCAACAACTGATCGTGATTGCCCCGAGGAAAATCCGTTCGACCGATGGATCCGGCGAAGATCACGTCGCCGACGATCGCGAAGCGTGACTCGCGCTGGAAGAACACAACGTGTCCAGGCGTATGTCCGGGACAGTGCAGCACCTCGAACTCGACCTCCCCCACGTTGACCCGATCACCATCCACCAGCCATCGATCGGGCGTGAATCGATCCGAGGGCGGAAAGCCGAACATCTTCGCCTGCGCAGGCATTTGGTCGATCCAGAATTGATCGTCCGCCTGGGGTCCCTCGATCGGGAGTAAAAGACGCTCGGCGAGTTCTGCCGTCGCCCCGGCATGATCGAGATGCGCGTGAGTGATCAAGATTTTTTGAAGGGTCAGGCCATGACGCCGAACCACGTCCAAAATACGGTCGAGCTCACCCCCCGGATCGACCACCGCTGCTTGCCGAGTGCGTTCGCACCAGACGATGCTGCAGTTCTGCTGAAAGGCCGTGACGGGTACGACTTCGATCTTCATGGCGCGCAATCTTGCCTAAACCGTGATCGCAAGACCTCGATAAATTCGCGCCCGATAGCGGCTCTCTTGCGCCTCGACGATCGGCGCCGCGGCGAGCAACACGGCGTGTGCGTAGCGCTCGTATTCCTCCGCCTGCTCTGCAGCGTCTCGCGGCTCCTCACTACGCATACGACGCGTGAGATTGACCTGGTTCACCGGCACGGCCGTCGGCAGTCGTTCATTTTCGACGCCAAGTGTCGCCGTGAACGCGTGGAGCGTGGTCTTGACGAAGTTGGCCATCGCAAACTGCGCGAGCGTACCGCCCGCCGGCACGTCGGGTGACGTCAGAATGAGACGCGCGCCTTTGAACAAAGACACTTTGCGTGCCACTCGAAAGTGGTGGGTCAGATTCATCTCGATGAGTTCGGAGAATTCAGGCGCCGCAAGATGGTCTTTTCCTTCGATTCCGAACAGCGCCCGCGGAATCGGGGCGAA
Organism: Pseudomonadota bacterium; assembly: GCA_041159695.1. Taxonomy (GTDB): domain Bacteria; phylum Pseudomonadota; class Gammaproteobacteria; order Steroidobacterales; family Steroidobacteraceae; genus UBA964. The sequence continues at coordinate 43,969 of JBEAXT010000043.1, read as the reverse complement.
CGGTGTCGAGACGACCGCCGCAGGCGTGCCGTGGTTCTGGAAGGCCGTATCCATACCCTCTTCGAGCGCGTCGCCAACAGCCATATAAGAAATTCGATCGTGTCCGAGCGCTCGGCCTAACGCAAAACGAATCGCATCGCCTGCGGCAGCGGTACGGGTCAGCATCACGATGCTGCCCACGTGGCCCTCGGCGAGAAACAGTTTCGCCGCAGCAGCGAGCGGTTCGGACATGTGCTCGCCAATCAACCACACGGTTTCGCCCTCCATACGACGAACCCGCTCCGGCTTCGCGCGACCAAATAGCTCGCGCTCCGTGATGGTGCGCTCTTGCTGCAATCCGCCGGAAGGTTCAAACGTTTCACCGGAGATCGCTCGATCGGCCATGAAAAATACGGTCGCGAGCGCAACGTCGGTTTCTGTCGGCATGCGGTTGAGATGCAGCATTCCGATCACGCCATTGCGAATCTTCTCTGCCTCCGCCTCGATGCGGGCAGGATCGACAAAGGGCTCTGGCGGAACCGGCAAATCGAGGATCCACTTTTCGGCCAGATCGTGATGGATGAGTTGTGGCATCAGGCAGCCGTTACGCAACCGTGCAATCAAACGGGTTGCCATCGGGCGTGTCATCAAATAATGCATCGACGAATAAGTGGGCTCCTCTGAACCATTGGGTTCCGCCTTCAGCTTGATACAGAGCTCACGCAGCGCCGCAGGGACCTCCGGAGATTGCAGCAGCCCGATGTCGTTGGTGCACATCGCACCGAGAACAGCATCGAGTGTCGCGCCGTCGGCGAGCGCTTTCAGTACGGCGCCATGCAACTGGTTCAGGCGCTTATTCTCGAGAATGAGTTTTGCGCGGCGATCGAATAACCCGGCCTTGCCGTCTTTGCCCTTCAGGCGCTGGCCTTCCACAGGCCCCGGGGCAATCGCATTGATCTGGATCTCCGGGCCCACGAATCGGGCAAGGTTCTCAACGAGGGCGCGCTGGCCGGCCTTGGATACCGCGTAGTCGGAGCGGTTGGGATACGGGACGGCAATGTACTTCTCGCCGCCGAAATACGAACTGACATTGAGAATGTAGCCCGAGCCCTGCTGCTTCATCATCGGCACGACTTTTTCGATGAGCGAATAGTTCGAGACGAGATTGGCATGCAGCGTATTGCGCCAGTCTTCGGGCAGCAGATCGACGGCCATCTGTTCGGCACCGGCCACGCCGGCATTGTTGATCAAATAATCGATACGCCCGAACGCCTTGAGCGTGGCTGCGACCGATTTGACGAGTGCAGATTCGTCCGCCACATCAATGTCCGACAGGATCCGTACTCTCTCGTAAGGTCGGTTGTAGCCGATTTCTTCGAGCTCGCGCACGATGCTGTCGCGCAAATCGATCAGCTGATTTTCGCGACGTGCCGTGAGCATCACGCGCGCACCGGAGATCGCGAGCAATCGGCCGAGCTGACCACCGATTCCTGCAGAGCCGCCCGTGATCAACACGCATTTGCCGAGATGCAGGCCCATGAGAGATTCGATCCAACCGAAGTTCGGACGCGTAGAGCCCGTCGCATCGACGATCGCCGAAGGCATGTAGAGATTGACTTGAGGCACCCGTCGCTTCGTATACAAGAGGCGAGCCGCCTGAGCGCCGGCAAACAAAAGACCGTTCTCTTCGGTATTCGACCAGCGCAGAATTTGGTTCGACCATTCGAGCGCTACGCGATCACCCGATCGCACCTGCGTCTCACTTTCATCACGCCAGACGCGAACGAGTTGCTCGATACCGGCGCGTAGAATATCGGCGTAGGTATCGCCGGCTTCATCGCTGCCGTTCGACATGAAGATGATCCGGGGACTGACGCCTGCGGGCGCGAGCCGGTGCCACAGTCGTGACAGCTCTCGTGCGATACCGATCGCGCCGGCAAGTTCGCCCTTCAGAAACGCTTCGACGTCTGCATCGCTCGCTTCAGAAAGCGGCGACTTGAAGCGCCAGTTTCCGAAGGCCGGGAGGACCACGGCACCGTGCAGAGCTTGGGCGGGATCCACTGCGGCCAATGAGGCCGCAAGCGTGTCGGGTCGATGACGATCGAACAACACCGGTTTGATGCGTCGATCTGCATCGTTGTCTTGCAGCGCGGTTGCGGCGGCTTGAACCGCCTCTTCCGTCCCGAGTCCGAGTAATACTCGTGCACCGCAGCCTGACTGGATGCGTGCGATGGTCAGCGCATCGGCGACCTGATCACCTGCTGCGACGAGAACGGTTGATCCCGTGCCATCGACCGTTCGTAGTTCGGGTCGCGAGACCCAGGTCGATCGCGACTCTTGCATGACCTGCATGCCATTCGTGACTTCGAAGCCTTGGGCACTGAAGGCCTGAGATTCGTCACTGCCGAGGAAGACGATGGTGTTGGCGACATCCTCGACGCTCGGAAAGCTGTGTGTCGCGCCGGTCGCGGGCTCAGCCCGCGAGAGTGCCATGGTCGAGGTGAAATCGTTCGCGGTCGTACCATCCGGTGCCTTGCGTAGCTGATCCATGGCCTTGAACACGGTACGGATACGCTGACTCTCGATAGGACCCGGATAGACGGTGTTGACTCGGATGCCGCGCTGACCGAGCTGCAGGGCGAGCTGTTTCGAGAAGGCGTTCAGCGCAGATTTCGGTACGACATAGGCGGCCCGACCAAAATATTTGGTGCGCGAGAATATGGTCGAGACGTTGATGATCGACGCACCGGCCTGCAGATACGGCGCGGTCGCCCGAACCATGTTCCAACTGAGTCCGAGCAAATTTCCCGCGGCATCGGCAACGGTCTCCGAGTCAGTCGAGCCTGCGGCTCGCATGGCTTCGAGCTCTTCGCGAGACAGGGGCAGTTTTTCGATCGGCGCCTTCGGGCCAGCGGATCCCGCGTTGTTGACGAGCACATCGATACGCCCGAAATGACGCATCGTCGCTTCGACACCGTACCGGGCCTGGCCGGAATCCGAAGCGTCGAAATCAAGCACATAAGCATGGCTTGCAGGGGCGCCCGTTTTGGCGAGCAGCTTGGTGCGCGCGGCTTCGAGCTTGGCGCGATTGCGCCCCACCATCACGACGCGAGCCCCCTCTTCGAGATAGCGTCGAACAATCACCTCGCCGATATTGCCTGCGGCACCCGAAACGAGCGCCACCTTTCCGGCGAGACGCAGCGGACGCGAACGCTGCTTCTTTGGAGACGCCGCAGCAGATTTTTTGATCGCTCGCTTGGGTTTCGCTTTGGGCGCGACGACTTTGAGCGCGGGCTTTTTGGGTTTCGATTTTTTGGCCTTCTTGGCCTTGGTCGTCCTGACGATCATCGAGACGCTCCCCATTCCTGGAAAAGTTCATCGCGCGAGCGCAGCCCGGTTCGCGGCAGCGCATGATTCACCACGTAGTTCGCTCCGGCGTGGGTGTTATCCCACATCGATTGGTGAGCGGTCGGTAGTTCGTTCCACGGAACGACTGTCGGCGGGCTGACCTCGAGTTGGCCTGCCGCAATCATGTCGTTCATGCGTGCCACTTCGAAGGCATTGCACAGATGCGTACCCGCGATAGTGGCCGTCGGCATGATGATGCGACGCTGGCGCATCCAGACCTGTGGGGCATAGAACGTGTAACGTCGCCCCTGCATCGATTCGCAATACACCACTCGCCCAGTGAACGGTTTCACGAGCGATGTCGACGCCGCGAGCGCATCGTGTCCTGCGCGCTCGATGATGAGATCGGGATAGCCACGCGGATTGTCTGCGGAGCGCAGCCAGCGACCGATGGCACCACCGAACGGTTTCATGGTGCGATCCTGAAACTGTCGTACGGCTTCCTTGAACCGCCCGGTCTCTTTTTTGGAGTCTGGCATCGCCGGGAGCGAGGTAGGCCAATCGAAGTCAGCACCTTCCTTGCGACGAATTTCTTCGATCGATACGACACCCCGTACGGCATCGCCATAGCCAAGCGACTGGACGAATTCACGCTGCGCATCCGTCGCCGTGGCGACGACCAATCGCCCACCCGCCTTGCGTACGGCTTCGATGGCTTCGAGCCCAACAGGATCCAGCAAGTCCTGAGCACCCACTCCGTAATAGAGAAGGACGGCCTCGCCCGCACGCAAGCGAGCGCGACGCAGCATGTCTTCCGGCGTTGCGGCTCCGGCTTTGCCTACGAAGGAGAACCAGTACCCGCTGGTGGCGCCGTAGAACGTCAGTGTTCCGTGCTCTGCCAACAACTGGAAAGAACGCGGGAACGACTCTTGTCCGGCATGCGACACCACGTAGTCCGCGAGTCGGCCGCCGGCTTGGCGACGCATTTCGTCGAGAATGGGTTCGCCCGCGCGTTCCCACGCGGCGATGGCCTCCGTGCTCTCCGGTACGACTGTAAAAGCTTGCGCCCAACGTGGATCGCGGCGATTGATGGCCCCTGCAGCGCCCTGTCCGGCGATGAACGTCGCGCGCTCAAGACTCGAGACCAGCCCCACGCTCGTTAGACCATTTCGCGCAGCGCTCTTGAGCGCTTCGAATCCCGTGCCCGTCGCGGCACCCTCGACGAACAGCGTCTTGCCACTTTCGATTTGTAGCGTAGTGAATAAGGCGCGAACGACCGTACCAAGATTGAGCACGTACGATCCTGCGGCCTCGAGCGTGAGATCGGGCGGTAGCGGATGCAGTTGAGGTCCCTGAACGAGCAGGAACTGCTGATGACTGCCGGTATCGGTCTCGTAGCCTTGAATCGAAAACCCGGCATACATCGGATCGCGTGCGGCAAGCGGAGACAGCAGATCGCTCTGGCCGGAGTACACCGTCACGAGATCACCGACTTTGAGCCGGCCCTCCCGTTTCACCTCGCTGCCCACCGCAGCGATCAGGGCGACACCCCCCGATCCCGTCACTTGATAGTCGAGATCGTGGTTATCGAAGGGCGATACCGGGATGCCTGTGATCGCCCAGATATCGTTGAAGTTGACCTCCGAGGCGAGCACATACACGAGTGCTTCATTCGGCCCCGGCGTCGGTACCGGCACGATGATCTCGCGCTCTGCGTTCTTCGGTAGCCCGTGCGCGGGTGCGCCGGTGTTCTCGTCTTTGACCACCGCATGCCCGTACTGCCATTGCGGAATCGGTGTGAGCCCTGGGAAAAATGCTGCGCCGACCGGCAGTAAATCGCCTCGCTTAACGAGCTCGGAGATCCGATCGGCCCGAGGAGTCGAAGAGCGACGCGTCGGTAGCGGCGCGCTCTGCTTGTCGAAGAATGCGCGAATCCCCGCCTTGCCGCCCTGCGGATCAACGATCGCCTCGGCGAAGAGTTGTGCCTCGCGTGCGAGCCCTGCGCCGACTCCCTGATGCCACCCTGTCTTCACGGCATCAAAAATTCGATCGGCCGTTGGTCCGCGTCCGACCGTTCGCGCTTGCGCGAGCAAGCGCTGAACTTCGGGATCGGATAACGCGGCGTTCATGTCATCGCGGCCTGCCGACTGCCAAACAACCTGTGCAGCACGGCGTGCTGAAAATACTTTCGCAACGAGGTTACGCCCGGCGGGCGCAGCGACGTACTCACGTGCCAGTCGAGTGGCGAGCGCGAGCACGTCTTCACTGTCACTCGACAACGCGTGCAGCAATCCGTCCGCAAGGACCTCGGCTGCTTCCAGCGTTCGGCCACCCATGATGATTTCGAGCGTGCGTACGAGCGGGGCGGGATGACCTGCGTCTTCCAACAATCGAGGTAACCGCTGCGTACCCCCATAGCCCGGCAAAAGATTGAGGCGAACTTCCGGCTGTCCGAATGTCGCGAGCGGCTCGGCCACGCGCACGTGACATGCCATCGCAAACTCCATGCCTCCCCCGAGTGCCACGCCGTTGATCGCTGCGATGGCGGGTTTATCCATCGCCTCGATCTTTCGAAATGCAAGATGGGCGTTGTTCGGTAAGGGCAGCGCTTCCTCGAGTGTATGGACGTCTTCATACAGCTGCCGAATATCCGCGCCGGCCACGAAGGCGCCCGTCCCCTGGCCGGTGAAAATCACCGCCTTGACATCGTCGCGACGTGCAACGTGGTCGATCACGATGTTGAGCTCGTCGAGCGCGCGCTCGTTCAGCGCGTTCACCGGCGGATTATTGATCGTCACCACGGCGATGCGCGCCGCGGGCTTCTTAGCTTTTCGCTTGCCGACAGTCGGACTCGCCAGCGAGTGGTAGTGAATACGGAAATAGCGGAAATCTTCGAAGAGTTGCTGCTCGTCGGCAACGCGCTGGCGTGCCTGCCAATCCGCGATGGCATGACGCAACTCGGCGATAGACTCCGGGTTACGCAGCGTTGAGATGTCGCCGACGTCCTGACCCTCGACGAGCGCGCGAACCATGCGCCGCATGTACTTTCCGCTACGCGTCTCCGGAAATTGTGTGACTTCCACGAAATCTTCGGGAATCGCCACCTGACCTTTTTCCTGTCGGACCGTTTCGATGAGACGACGTCGATCCTCGGCCGTGATCTTGCGTCCCGGTGCCGGACGAACAAACGCCAGCGGTGTCAGACCCTTCTGCGCATGCGGCGCGCCAACCACGATGACATTGCCTACCGGTGAATCCGGATTGACCTGCTTGTCACGCAAGATCGCGCCTTCGATTTCTTCGGTGCCGAGGCGATGGCCAGAGACGTTGATGACGTCGTCCGATCGGCCGTGTAGCGAAAAGCCGCCGTCGGCATACTTCACTGCAAAGTCACCTTGTGTGTAGGCGAGTCGATCTTTCCAGCGCGTCCAGTACGTTTTTCGATAGCGCTCAAAGTCGCCGCGCCACGCGCGCACGACTCGTCGTCCCTCGACTTTGAATTCACCCTCTGCGCCCCAGATCGTGCGGCAGAGATAGGGGAACGGCGCAGCGATGACGATTTCGCCCTTCTCACCCACTTCAGCCGCTCGCGCGACGACCGTACCGGACTGATCGGGCTCGCTGTCGGCGAGCCAGACATCGCCCATGATCCAGGGAAGCGGGTACGTATGCGCGTCAGCCCGCAAGGGGAAGTCGGCATTGCCGAACATATGAGTCCAGACGATGCCGCCATGCTCGGTAGCCCAATATGAATTGGTGTACCACGGCGTGACGAGTTCCATGCCGAACTGTTGGACGACCGGCGAGGTTGGCTCGGCGCAGAACGTGGCGACGCGCAAGCTCGCCCTGGAATACGCACGAACGTCCTCGACGTTCTGCGGATCGGTCATCACCGTCTTCAGGAAGGTGACGCCCGCTTTGAAAATATTGACCTTGAGACGCTCGATGATGCTCGCAAAGCGCCCCGCGCTCGGAAACACCGGCGCACCCTCGGCGATGACCGTTGTCACTCGCGTCGTGAGCGCGCCGCAAATCATGTAGCTCTGGCCGGTGATCCAGCCCGGATCGGCGACCACGTACATCACGTCACCGGCGCGAGCATCGAAAGCCACTCGCAGCGTATACGCAACGCCACTGACGTATCCGCCATGGACGTGCACGACGCCCTTGGGTTTACCCGTGGAGCCCGACGTATAGATGAAGAACATCGGGAACTCGGCATCGAGGGGCTCCGGTGGAACGGAGGCCCAGATTGCCGCGACGAAGGCCCGATCATCGAGCGCGAGTAATTGGCCGACATCGCGCACGTCATATCCGGCGTCACGTGCACCCTGAAGCAGGGTCTGCAGGGCGGCATCGGTCAGCTCGTGCGCCCAACGATCGCGTTCCGGACGCCAAACGATATCCGCTTGGCCGGCGTGCTTGACGACGATGACCGTGTCCACTCGCGAAGGCGTCGTAACGAGCGCGCTGGCGATCGCGGTGCGAATTCGACTTGCTGCCGAGGGTGAAAGACCGGCGATGCCCTCTAGCGCACGGCCGACACCCCGCATGATGTCCGACCGTTCGAGCGTGATTTCGTTGGCAACGGTTTTCTTTGCGCCGGCGAGTATCGCATCGGCATGCATCGTCTCGAGGCCAAGTGAATCGAGTGCTGTTCTTACTGCGGCGATGGCGGTTTCCGCAGGGACGTAACCATCGAGCGCCGGATCCGTATACGCCTCTTTGAATGCGACGATTTGCGCATTGCGATATCCGCCATCGGCGGTGATGACGATTCGGGCGCCGGCATTATGAATTCGGTCGGACAGTGTTTTGTCGCTGAATCCGCCGAATACCGGGGTATACACAACACCGAGACGCTTGCAGGCCTCAGTCCAATAAATCTGTTCCGGAATGTTCGGCATGTTGATCGCGATTCGATCACCTGCCTTGAGTCCGAGACCGCGCAACGCCAAAGCGCAACGCGCGACTTCGAGTAGCAACTGCTTGCGCGACACGCTGTAAGAAACGACCGGCCCGCCGCGTCCGCCATCCTGCGATTGATCCCAACGATCTCCTTCGAACCACAAGGCGGCTTCGGCGCCGTGGCCGGCGAGAACGTGACGATCAACCTCGTTGAAACAGGCATTCGTCAGCGCATCGTTGAACCACCGATAAAACGGCGCTTCGGAGTCATCGAGCGCGCGGGTCCACGGCCGATAGTGTTGAGGTAACGATGGTTCGACCGGTGCGCCCGATCGCGCATCGAATCCGAGCCAACGACCTTCGGTATCGCGGGTGATCCATGCACCCTGCGTCCCGGCCTTGGGCTCGAACCAATGAATCTCGCGACTCGCGACGTCACCGTGAAATTGGCCGGGATCTGCCGCGCAGGCATCGCGCGCAGCCTGCCAAGCCGCTCGATGAACGAAGGGATTTACGGAAGCCGACAGTGGCGTGACCGCCACGGGTGTCGGGGCCGCGTCCATGGACCCGTTGATACTCGACATTGATCCCGCACTCCGACCCCCAGAGTCAGACTAGCACGGCAGTATGTGAAAAGATGCGTGTTAAAATTCACTGGCAAAATATGATCATTGAACGCCTTTGGCCGGCCAATGCGTGGCGGAACTACCACTACCTCATTGCCTGTGAGGAGACCGGGGAGGCGCTCGCCGTGGACCCACTCGATTGGGCGTTGTGCGAAAGGACGGCCCGGGAGCGCGGCTGGACCATCACGCAGATCCTCAACACTCACGAACATGGCGACCACATCGGCGGTAACGAGCCTTTGCGAGCTGCCACGGGTGCGCGAGTCTTGGCGCATGCCGGGGCAAGCGATCGAATTGCGGGGGTCGATCGGGGACTCAAACATGGAGACCTCGTCAAAGTCGGCCGCAGTGTCGAACTCGAGTGCCTCGATACCCCGGGTCATACGCGTTCGCATTTGTGTCTGCTCATGCGTGGACGCTCAACGCATGCGCCGCCCGAACTCCTCTGCGGTGACACACTATTCAATGCCGGGGCGGGCAATTGTCACAACGGCGGTGACCCCGAGTTGCTCTACCTCACCTTCATACAGCGCCTCGCGCCGCTGCCCGATGCCACGCGCATCCATCCGGGGCACGACTACCTCGCGCGTAATCTCGCCTTCACTCTGAATCGAGAGCCGAATAACCGAGATGCGGCCGATCTGTTATCGAACGTACAAAGCGCGGACGGCGCTCGCGCTCCCGTCACGACCCTGCGGGACGAGCGTCGTATCAATACTTTTTTCAGGCTGCAAAACCCGACCGTCATCGAAGGGCTTCGCAAAGATTTTCCCGATCTCCCGGATCAACCGGATCCGAAAACGATTTTTTTGAAGCTGCGCGAACTGCGCAACCGGTGGTGAAGGATCAGTTCTTCGGCTGCTCGACGAGCAGTACCACGAGCCCAGCGGGCGACACGAGCGTCGCCATATGCGAGCGGCCAAAAATCGTCTCGACGGTACCGTGATCACTCGGTCCCTTGCGCGTGGCGGCTGTCCCGCGAGACGGCTGTAGTGAAGCAGCCCTGCGAAGTACATCGCCCACATCTTTGACGAAAAATGTCACAGACAAGAACCCTCGCGCCGGAGGCACGGCCCGCGAATAGAGATCTTTGCTCTGTACGCCCTCGTATTGGACGATTTCGAGTCGGCCGTAATCGAATGCGACATCACCAAAAATACGGACATCGAGCGCCCCGCCTGGAGGCAGACCGATGGTGCGTTCGACCTCCGGCCCCGAAAACCGGTGGTAGGACGTCTCGTCCAAACCCAAAACCCGTTCGAAAAAGGCCTTCTCCGCAAGATTGTCGGGGGTGGTGGCAATGATCTGTGGCGCCACGCCATAACCTTTGGCACTGACGTGCTCCGGTTTTCCGTCTTGCTCGAGAAACACGATATTGACCGACTCCGGGCCATTCATGTGCACCTCATGCACCACGATCCCGTCGGTCTCGAATCGCCCAATCTTTGATCGAAACTTGAAGCCGTCAGCTTCGAGCTCGGAAAAACGCGCGTGGATGTCGTGTACGGCGACATCGACGCTCTTGGGAACGAGGTCGGTCGGTGCTGCGCCCTCCCGCACAGCGGGGCCTGGCCGGCGGAAACGCACGAGATGGACGCCACCCTGCTCGCGACCCGGCGTCACCAGAAGCGCCTGATCGACGATATCTCCGTCTGCAAGCCCCCAGAGCCGTTCGAGCCCGGGATCTCCGCCCCGGTGTCGGATGACGATCTCCATCCCGAAACGCCTCACCCAAAGATCAAGCGCTTGATCCATGTCAGCGACGCTGATCACGACGTAGGCGAAGGCTTTGGGATTGACGTTGAGGGACAGCACGGGCGAAACCTCCGAGATGTGTTAATTGAGTATAGTGATGTGCATGTCAGAGTTTTATAGACGAAGCGTTCTCGTCCTGAGTGCGGCCATTCTTGGCGTAGCCGTATGGCTGGTGCTCGCTCCGTTTTGGGGCGCACTTGCATGGTCGATTGTTCTGGCGGTTCTCCTGATGCCAATCCAGGACTCGTTGCTCGCCCGTTTGGGTGGTCGTCCATCGTTGGCCGCTGCGCTTCTAACGCTACTCACGCCGTTGGTCATTTTTTTTCCGCTGTTACTGCTCGGGACAGAATTCATTGAGCAAGGGCGGACCTTGATCGACAACATGCAGCACAGCGACTGGCGAATCGATGGATCTTTCGTCGATCGTCTTGGTGACTATCCGGTCGTCCATGGAGCTGTCGCCTGGCTCACCGAAACACTCGATCTCGACCCGGCAGAGATCACGGGGTTCCTCGTAACGATCGGGCAAACCTTGCTCCGGTATGCCGCAAACCTGGGCAGTCAGATGGTTCTCGGAGCGCTCAATACTACGCTCGCCTTCCTGCTGATGCTGTTCCTGCTGTTTTTCATGTTGCGTGACGGCCGGCACTTCGTCGTTCGGATCGCGCATTTACTGCCCATCGATCACGGGCGTCGGGAGCAACTCTTCGCGCTCGTGGCGAATACGATCCGTGCGGTGGTCTACGGCTCGGGTCTCACCGCACTCTTTCAGGGCGCATTGACGGGAATAGGCTTCGCGTTGACGGGACTTCCCTCCCCCGTGGTCTTCGGTGTTCTGGCGGGTCTTCTCTCTTTACTGCCCGCTGGAGGGACGGCGTTCGTATGGGCGCCGGCCGTCGTGGTGCTGCTCGGCACGGGGCGTACCGGTGCCGCGCTGTTCATGCTGGCTTGGGGTGCCGTCATTTCGATCTCCGATAATTTTCTTCGTCCCTTTCTAGTGTCGAAGCACGCGCACGTCTCGACACTCGCCGTATTCATGGGTGTGATCGGTGGCGCCGCAGCATTCGGCGGCATCGGGCTCATCATCGGACCGGTTTTACTGACGCTGGTATCGGCGTTGCTGGGGTTCGTCGAAGAGGCTCGCGCGAAAGACTCCGAGAAAAATTCTTAAGCGGCTTGGTCGATTCGAACTAGAATCGCGACCCTCTCATGGACGTCTCGCCCATCCTCAATCCGCTCAACGACGCGCAGCGCGAAGCCGTTACGGCACCGATCGGGCCCGTGCTCGTCCTCGCCGGTGCCGGCAGCGGCAAGACACGGGTACTGACGCATCGCGTTGCATGGTTGATCGAAGCTGAAGGTGCGTCGGCTCATAGCATTCTCGCCGTCACCTTCACCAACAAGGCCGCCGGTGAAATGCGCGCGCGTATCGAGGCGTTGCTCGGGATGCCGGGCGCGGCACTCTGGATCGGCACCTTCCACGGCATCGCTCATCGTTTGCTGCGATTACATTGGCGCGAAGCCAACCTGCCACAGTCTTTTCAGATTCTCGACGGTGACGACCAGCTACGGTTGATCAAAAAACTCCTCAAAGCTCAAGCGCTCGACGAGACTCGCTGGGTTCCGCGAGACATCCAGTACTTCATCAATCAGAACAAAGATGAGGGGATGCGCCCAAAGAGCCTGAAAGATGGCAACGATCCCACGCGTCGCCAATTCATCAAGCTCTACCAAGATTATGAAGATGCCTGTCAGCGGGCGGGTGTCGTCGACTTTGCAGAGCTGCTCTTGCGCGCGTTCGAGTTATGGCGCGACAACCCGGACATGCTGGGTCATTACCGCCGTCGCTTCCAGCATGTTTTGGTCGACGAGTTTCAGGATACCAATACGATCCAGTACGCCTGGACCAAGCTGCTCGTCGGCTCTGAAGGTGCGCCATTCGCCGTGGGTGACGACGATCAATCAATTTACCGATGGCGCGGCGCACGGGTCGAGAATCTGCAAACCTTTCGACGCGATTTTCCACACGCCCGTCTAGTCAAGCTCGAACAGAACTATCGCTCGACCGGAACTATCCTCGACGCCGCGAACGCGCTCATCGCCAACAACAGCGGGCGTCTCGGTAAAAATCTTTGGACTAGCGGCACGCGGGGAGATCCGATTCGTCTCTACGCCGCCTTCAACGAACGAGACGAGGCAGAGTTCGTGCTTCAGCGCATCAAAGAATGGACCTCTCGCGGAGGAAACCGACGCGACATCGCCATTCTCTATCGATCCAACGCACAATCTCGAGTCTTCGAAGAAGTGTTCATGTCGGCTCGCATTCCGTACAAGGTGTACGGAGGGCTAAGATTCTTCGAGCGCGCGGAGATCAAGGACGCACTGGCGTATCTCAGGCTCGTGTCCAACAGACACGACGATACGTCTTTCGAGCGCGTCGTCAATTTGCCAACTCGTGGCATCGGCGCAAAGAGTGTCGATGCCTTGCGCGAGCATGCCCGCGCTGCCGGCGGCTCCCTCTGGACGGCGGCGACGATGATCTCGGGCGCACTCGGCGCCAAAGCCGCGACATCAGTCCAGGGCTTTATTCAGTTGATCGATCGCCTCGCCGAGGACACGCGGGGTCTCGAACTCCACGAAATCGTCGACCAGGTGCTGAATGCGAGCGGACTGCTCGAGCACCATCGCAAAGAGAAAGCCGATCGCGGCGAAGCCCGCGTGGAAAACCTGCTCGAATTGGTCTCGGCCGCGCGCGGTTTCGAGCCCGAGCGTGTCGATGGCGAGGAGCTGCCGCCCCTTGAGGCCTTTCTTGCGCATGCCGTCCTGGAATCGGGCGAGGGACAGGCCGAGGCCTGGGAAGACTGTATTCAGATGATGACGCTGCACACCGCCAAGGGCCTCGAATTCCCGCTAGTGTTCCTCGCGGGACTCGAAGATGGGCTATTTCCGCACCAGCGTTCGCTCAATGATCTCGATTCGCTCGAAGAAGAACGTCGCCTCGCGTATGTGGGGACGACCCGGGCGATGCAGCAGCTCTATCTCACGTACGCGGAGCAGCGGCGGTTGCACGGCATCGACAGCTACGGGCAACCCTCGAGGTTCATCAAGGAAATTCCCGAGGAACTACTCGAGGAGGTTCGCCCGAGGATTCACGGATCCCAAGCCTATGGCGCGACCGCGGCTCGATCGCCCTCGTTCGCGCGGACTGCGGGGCCTGCAGCGTTACGCAGTGAGCCGGTGGGGCCGGGACTTCGGCTGGGGGCGCGTGTACGGCATGCCAAGTTCGGCATGGGTGTCGTACTCAATATCGAAGGCCAAGGGCCGCACGCTCGTGTCCAAGTCAATTTCGAAAGTACGGGCAGCAAATGGCTGATGCTGCAGTACGCCAATCTTGAACCCGCCTGAGTCGGACACCCCCGCGAACCACGGCTGCGGTTAAACTGCCGCTCCATCATGAGCGCCTCTACGTTTCTCCAACGGCTTGATGCCGCAATGACGTCGACGCAATCTCTCGTCTGCGTCGGTCTCGATCCTGAAATCGAGCGGTTCCCGGCGCATCTGCGTCAAAGACCGCAGGCGATCCTCGAGTTCAACCGCGCCATCATCGATGCGACGGCGGATCTCGCCTGTGCCTACAAACCGCAGATCGCACACTACGCAGCCGTCGGCGCCGAAGATCAGTTGCTCGAGACCATCCGTTACATTCGTCAAAAAGCGCCGGGCATACAGGTCATTCTCGACTCCAAGCGGGGTGACATCGGCAGTACGGCCGAGAAATACGCGCGCGAAGCGTTCGAGCGCTACGGTGCAGATGCCGTCACCATCAATCCCTATCTCGGTCGCGATTCAGCCGAGCCCTTCCTCGAGCATGCTGACAAGGGCGTCGTCGTGCTGTGCCGAACCTCTAACGCCGGCGCACGCGAACTGCAGGATCTCGATGTCGGGGGTCGAAAGCTCTACCAACTCGTCGCCGAAAAAGTCGCCAAAGAATGGAACTCGCGTGGCAACTGCTTGCTCGTCGTAGGGGCCACGTATCCCGACGAACTCGCTGACATCCGACGTATTACGGGCGAGATGACCTTTCTCGTTCCCGGCATCGGCGCTCAGGGCGGAGACATCGAAAAAGCCGTGCGTAACGGGCGCAGAGCCGATGGTCGCGGGCTCGTGATCAACTCCTCCCGCGGCATTCTCTATGCCGGTCAAGGCGAGGACTTCGCGAGCGCAGCACGACGTGCGACACTCGAGCTGCGCGATGCCGTTAACGCTGCACGCCGCTGATTCGAGACTCGGGAGGGGGCTCCGATGCTGCGATTGACCCGCTACCAGTGGATCGTCCTGTTTGCCGCCTGGCTCGGCTGGGGCTTCGATATCTTTGACGGTCTGCTGTTCAACTACGTCGCGCCTAACGCGATTCCGACACTGCTCGGCCTCGAAATCGGCTCTCCCGAAGCTCGCTCTGCGACGCTCTACTGGACCGGTCTCATTACTGCCATCTTTCTCGTCGGCTGGGCTGTCGGCGGCGTCCTGTTCGGACCCATCTCAGACCGCTATGGCCGAAAGCGCGTGCTGCTCATCACCATGGTGCTTTACGCCGTAGGTACGGCGCTCTGTGCTTTCGTCACCAGCATCGAGCAGCTCATCGTCTGTCGCATCATCGCAAGCCTCGGTATCGGCGGTGAATGGGCGGCAGGATGCGCGCTCGTCGCAGAAGTCGTTCCCGAAGATCAACGCGTCGAAGCGGGGGCAGTGCTCTACACCGCCGCACCCTTCGGGCTATTCCTTGCTACGGCCGTCAATGCGGTAGTCGCGGGGCATTTCTTTGCAGACGTTCCCGAAGTGTCTTGGCGCTACGTGCTGATCTTCGGATTACTGCCTGCGGGCTTTGCTATTTGGGTACGCACCTTCGTCAAGGAACCGGAGCGCTGGCAATCGGCAGCGGCTACGGCGGCGGCGCCGCGACTTCGCGAGCTTTTCACGCCCGAAATCTGGCCACGCACACGCAGCGCACTGCTGGTCGCGTTGACTGCGCTCCTGACGTGGTGGAGCTGTAACGCGTTTATTCCGGTGGTGGTCGCGGGGCTCGCGCAGGCCGAGGCGCTGCAACTCGGTCTCGACCGTACTGCGACGAGCATCCTCACCGAATCTTGGAAAACACAGGCTACGACGATCTTCAATCTGGGCGGCCTGATCGGCACTTTGCTGACCATCCCGCTGGCCAAGCGCTGGGGCCGCAGGCCGATGTTCGCTATCTATCTCGGATGTTCTGCCGTCTCGCTGCTCGCGACGTTCGGCCTCGACCTGCCGCCGCAAATTCGGCTCTATATGTATTTCTTCATCGGTCTGACGGTGTTCGGCGTCTTCGGTAGCTTCACGTTCTACCTGCCCGAACTGTTCCCGACACGCCTTCGTGCAACGGGATCGGGCTTCACGTACAACATTGGTCGCATTGTCGCGGCAGCAGGGCCCTTCTTCGTCGGCTCGGTGGCGGCAGCGGGCGCTGGAGACCCGACGGTAGTACTCAATACGTTGTTCTTAGTCGGCTTCATTCCGCTGATCGGATTGCTCGGCATGGGCTGGGTCATCGAAACCCGCGGTCAAAAAATACCGGACTGACATGGCTGACTGGATCATCGACGTCATCATCGGCCTCGTCGAAGGCCTCACAGAGTTCTTGCCGATTTCGAGCACCGGACATCTCGTCATCACTCGGGCGTTGCTCGACCCGGAAGGGGACATCGGCTTTCGTCAGCTCATCGTCGTTCAGGGCGCCGCCATTCTGGCGGTGTGCTGGGAATACCGACAACGCCTCTGGAGTATCGGCACAACGTTAATGAGCGACCGCAAGTCTCAGCTGTTCGCGCTCAACTTGTTCTTGGCCTTCCTGCCGGCCGCCGTGGCCGGCTTGCTGTTCGAAGACACGATCCGCAGCGTGCTGTTCGCGCCCATTCCGGTCGCACTCGCACTCGTGATCGGCGGCGTGCTCATTCTTTGGGCGGAGCGCCGAACGCACGAGGAGCGTGTCACGTCGGTGGACCAACTGCAGCCCCTCGATGCATTTAAGGTCGGGCTTTTCCAAATGCTGGCCCTGATCCCGGGTACCAGCCGATCGGCCGCGACCATACTCGGTGGTTTGCTGACGGGCTTGTCGCGGAAGACGGCCGCGGAGTTTTCGTTCTTCGTGGCGATTCCGGTGATGTTCGCGGCAACCGGGTACAAGCTGCTCGATACGCGCGAACCCATCACCGCAGAAGAGGCTCAGTCGATTATTTTGAGCAGTGTGGTGTCATTCTTCGCGGCACTATTCGCGATTCGTCTGCTCATCCGCTACGTCAGCCAGCATTCTTTCGCGATCTTTGCCTGGTACCGAATCATCTTCGGTGGGTTCATCTTGGTCAGCTGGCAGCTCGGTTGGGTGTCGTGGGGTTACGGCTGAAATCGGGATACGGGCCTAACAACAACAGCAAGAAAGCTCCCGCGAGGAACATGATCGCCGCGGCGATCAGCATCGGATCAAAACTGCCGGTCGTGTCACGAACCCATCCGTACAGCGTCGGCGACAGCGCAGCCATCAGACCGAAAGCCATGTACTGCACACCGTAGATCTGTCCGTAGCTCTTCATGCCGAAGTATCGGCCCGCCAGATAGGCGATCAGGTCAGTTTCCGCGCCCGAGGCGAACCCCATAAAAAATGCGGCCAGAACGGCCATGGTGAATCCGAGCGGCGCGTCACCCATCAGCATCCAGCATGAAACGGCGGGCAAACAAAGAATGGGTAGCGTCACGAGGGGCGCCCAAAAACGGTCGAGTAACAAGCCCGTGATGATGCGTCCGGCGAAAATGGACAGCCCGAATACGCTGAGTACCGTCGCAACGCTGGTCGGATCGAAGTTCCGCTGCTTCAGCATGGAGGGCAGAAACACCAACGCGCCCGCATAGGCGAGCGTGATCAGCGCAACGGAAGTCCACAAAATCCAGAAACGCCCTTCGCTGATGGCCTCTTTTAGAGTGCGTCCCGGCAACGCGGACGGGTCCGAGGCTGCGCCCACACCCGACGGTCTCTCTTCCGGTTTCGGTTCGCGAAACCACCAAAGACCGAGTGGCAACGCGATGGCGAGGGGCAACAACGCAAGCAGGGCGTAAGCCGTGCGCCAGCCAAAGTGGGTGATGAAATACGTGGTGAGGAACGGCAACACGATGGCCGAAATGCTGGTGCCCACCAGCATGAGCCCCAACGCAAGACCGCGCCGCTTGAAAAACCAGAGATTCACGGCGCGGGACCACGTGACCGGCGTCGAACCGATTCCGAACAAACCGATCATTAGCCAGACCAGATAGAACGCCCACAGCTGGCCGGGCACGATGGCGAATGCAGCAAAGGTCAACCCGAAAATCGCCAAAGATCCGAGCGCGACGGGTCTGACACCATAACGATCGGCCATCCCACCGAACACCGGAGCGAGCAAGGCGGCGAGGATGCCGTAAATCGTCACACCGATGCTGATCTCGGTTCGACTCCAGCCGAACTCCTGCTGCAACGGATCGATGAAAAAGCCGAACGTGATGAAAGGTAGCGGTGAAGCACCGCATGCGACTCCGACCATGGAGGCCGTGAGTACTTTCCAGGCGCGTCCAAACTCGGAACGGGTGTTGTCCATGGCGCCCAAGCATACCCCCTTGCCTCTATTCCGTGGGCATCGTTGGGAGTAACCTATCGACTCTTATGAAGATCGTGATCCTCGGCGCCGGACAAGTTGGGCGCACGGCGGCCTACCAACTCGCTCGCGAGGAGGCCAACGAAGTCACGGTCGTCGATACCAATGAAGACTTGTTGCGCGATCTACAAGATCGGCTCGACATCCGGACTGTCGTCGGCAACGCCGCATATCCCTCGATTCTCGAAGCTGCAGGTGTGTCCTCCGCCGATATTTTGGTCGCGCTCACCAGCTCCGACGAAGTGAACATGATGGCATGCGAAGTGGCCTATACCCTCTTCCGCACGCCCACGAAGATTGCGCGCATCCGATCCGCCGAGTACACGCGCCACCCCGAACTTTTCAGCGCCGAGGCGCTCTCCGTTGACGTATGGATCAGCCCCGAACAGCTCGTCACCGACTACGTCGAACGCCTCATTCGTTATCCGGGCGCACTGCAAGTCCTCGACTTTGCCGACGGTAAAGTCCGTCTCGTCGGTCTCTCGGCGCGCAAGGGCGGGCTGCTCGTCGGCCAAGCGCTGCGCAGCCTCAAAGATCACATCCCGAACACCGAAGCGCGCGTCGTTGCGATCTACCGTAACGGACGCAGTATCCAACCCGAAGGCGACACGATCATCGAGGACGGTGACGAAGTGTTCTTCCTTGCGGCGAAGAACGACATCCGTCAGTTCATGGCAGAGATGCGCAAAGAAGAAAAACCGGTGCGGCGCGTTGTCATTGCCGGTGGCGGACATATCGGTTTGGCGCTCGCCAAGCGTCTGGAAGAAAACAATCAGGTCAAACTCATCGAGCGCGATCCGCGACAGGCTCGCCGAATCGCCGAGCGCCTCGAAAGTACGATCGTCCTCGAAGGCGATGCTGCGGACGAAGAGCTGCTCGTCGAAGAAAACATCGACAGCTGCGACGTCTTCGTCGCGCTCACCAACTCCGAAGAAGCCAATATCCTCTCGGCCATGCTCGCAAAGCGACTCGGCGCGGCGAAGGTCATGGCGCTCATCAACAAACCCTCGTACGCCGAACTCGTGCAAAGCGGGAGCATCGACGTCGCCATCTCGCCGCAGACCATCACGATCGGCTCTTTGCTGACGCACGTTCGCCGCGGCGATGTGGTCCAAGTCCACTCCTTGCGTCGAGGCGCCGCGGAAGCACTCGAAACCATCATTCATGGTGATACCCGCCGTTCTCGAGTCGTCGGTCAGCGCGTGGAGGACATCGTGCTTCCGGAGGGCGCCAAAATCGGATGTATCGTTCGGGGCGAGGAAGTAATCATGGCGCATCACGACACCGTCGTTCAGGCCGATGATCACGTGGTGCTGTTCATCACCGACCGGCGACACGTCGATCAAGTCGAGCGTCTCTTCCTCGGCGAAACCGCCGGCAGGCGCTAGGCGAAGCGTTCGAGGCATGCTCGCCGTCGCCCACGTCCTCGGTTTGATGATGGCGTTCTTCGCCGTCACTTTTATTCTGCCGATGATCTGCTCGATCATCATGCAAGACGGCATATTCATCGATTTCGCCATCGCAGCGGGTATCAACGTCGTGCTCGGTCTGCTGATCGCCGCGCTCACGCGCCGTCATAAGCGTGAGCTTAAAGCGCGAGACGGCTTCTTGCTGGTGACGCTCGCTTGGGTCTTGATGTCGGCGTCCGCGACGATTCCGTTTTTGATCGCCCTACCCGATCTCAGCGTGACCGACGCTTACTTCGAAGCCGTTTCCGGGCTCACCACCTCAGGCGGAACCGTGCTCACCGGTCTCGACGCTCTGCCGCCTTCGCTCAATCTTTGGCGGCATGCATTGCACTGGTTCGGCGGCATCGGAATCATCGTACTCGCGGTGGCCGTGCTCCCCCTGCTCGGTGTCGGCGGCATGGCGCTCTATCGCGCCGAAACGCCGGGACCGATCAAAGACGAAAAACTCACACCTCGTATCACTGAAACCGCTAAAGCGCTCTGGATCACCTACGCGGGGATGACGCTGATCGGCGTGATCGCGCTACGGCTTGCCGGGATGGGCTGGTTCGACGCGGTGTGCCACGCATTTTCGGCGATGGCACTGGGCGGATTTTCAACGTACGACGCCAGTGTCGGCCATTTCGACTCGCCACTCATCGAGTTCGTACTGATCGTGCTGATGTTGGCTGCTGCGCTTAATTTTGCGCGTCACTTCATGGCCGTACGCACGCGCTCGCTGGCGCCCTATCGTAAAGATCCAGAGGTGCGCGCGGTACTGCTGCTGGTCGGTGCAAGCATCATCGGTATCACGGCGTTGCTGATGGTTCATGGTGAGTACGGCAGCGTGCTCGAGTCACTGCGTCACGCAGCCTTTGCCGTCGTCTCGGTGGCTACGACGACCGGTTTCTCGGGCGAGGCTTACGACAGTTGGCCGCTGTTCGCGCCGCTCTGGATTCTTTTCCTCTCGTGCATCCTGTGCAGTACGGGTTCAACAGGTGGTGGCATCAAGATGTTTCGTACGCTACTGCTGATCCAGCAGGCACGTCGAGAAATAAAGCAGATCCTTCATCCTTCTGCGGTGATCCCGATCCGTGTCGGTGGCCAGATTATTCCGGAGCGGATCGCGACATCGGTACTGGCGTTCATTTTTTTATATTTCATGACGATCGCCGTACTGACTTTCGTGTTGCTACTGTCAGGGCTCGATTTCATCACCGCTTTCTCGGCCACCGTTGCGAGCGTGAACAATCTGGGCCCGGGACTCGGGTCGGTGGGCCCGATGGGAAATTTTCAGGGGCTCACGGATTTCCAGACCTGGGCGTGCACCCTTGGCATGATTCTCGGGCGCCTCGAAATTTTTAGTGTGCTCGTGCTCTTCACGGCGGCGTTCTGGCGCAAGTAACTCTACTCAGTACCGCCAACTACGAACGTCTGCGCCCGGTGGAGCTGTTTTGAGCATTCGCTCCGCCGCCCAAGGCAACACCATCTGCGGATAGCGTAAGCGGGAATACGCATTACTGCGGGTGTGATCGCCATTCCAGCAATGCTCTGCTCGATCGCCGTAATCGATGACGGCATCGGCGGCGGGTTGTGCCGTTCGTAAAAACTCTTCGACTGCATAGACCGCGTTGTTCAAGTAGTAGTTGTCCATATCGCCGACATACAGGCGTAACTTGCCGCGCAGCTTAGGCCCTAGCGTGGTCCAGTCACGACGCAGGATGTGCCCGAGATCGTAGTTCTCGCGCCAGTGCGCTGCGGTGACTGGATCGATCTCGCCTGTTAATCGATCAAAGATACGGCGCGGATAGCCATCGGGCCCGACGGGCGAAAACACGGACTCCCACGCATCCCACTGATCACCGCTGCGGCCGCGTGTCCCGAGCGCAAGCTCCCAAAGATTGTTCTCTTCGATCGTGGTGTCGATGTGACCCAGCCAGTTTCGATGTGCGGGGCGCGGCGTGCGCTTGAAGCGGTTCGGCATGACATAGGCGTTCTTGTCTTCGTAAATGTTGATCGTCATGTAGTGACGGAAGTCGATCGGATCGGGGCACGCGATCCAGGCGCCGTTGTATTCGTCCGGATAAAACATCTGGGTGGCCATCGCAATCCAGCCGCCGGTGCTGCCGCCAAACACGAAGCGTGCCCAACCCTGCCCGATGCCACGAAAGCGGCGCTCGATTTCTGGTAGGAGCTCGTACTGAATCGCATCGCCGTAAGGTCCGTTGTTCGCGGAATTGACGCCGTATGAGTCGTCATAGAACGGTGTCGGGTGTTGGATCTCGACGAGGAGCACGCGAGGAAAGCCTGGTCCGGTCCAGGCTTGGAAAAAATCCCACGCGTATTGCTGCTGAATGCGGTTGTAGCCCTCGAGTTTGAAGCGAGCGCTGTAATCGGGTGCCAAATTCGGATCGGGCGGTGTTTCACGCCAGTTGGATGGCGCGGAGGGAAAGTGTCCGTGATTGATGACGAGGGGATACCGCGCATCCGGTCGCTCGTTGAACCCGAGCGGCAAGGTCACGAAGGCAGCAAGGTGGATGTCGCGGCCCCAAAACTTTGAGAGTCTTTCGCTGCGTACGCGAACGTATTTGACCCAGGCCGTCTCGCGAAAAGGCTCGGCGGGCGGGATTTTTTCGGTCAACACCAGCCGCGGCGGCGGCGCGGTCGTCAGCGCACCGCGCCAACGCACCAACACGGGTCTCGAATATAGGTTCCCGGGTTTTTCGCGCCACTGCTGACCTTCTCCCCGATCGGGCGGAAGCTTGAGTACCCGCCCGTCCGCAAGCCGAAAGGTCTCGTAGCGATTGAGGAAGGCCTGAACCCGGTAGTCGCCCGGCGGGAGGCTCGAAAGCGCACGTACCGGAAACCCGAAGGCGCCATCATCGATGCTGCGGCCGGTGCCGGGCTTCCAGCCTTCGACATCCAAGCCGAAGAACGGGATCGCCGCGGCATCCCAATTGACCAGAAACCGGGGCTCCCGGTCGGGAGACTGGTCGGCCGGAGCGAAGATGAGGAGCAGGCGCCCATCTTGGGGGCCCTCCTTAAAACTGGCGGGGAGTTGAACCTCGAAGGTGGCCGCCAGAGCGTTGAGGGACAAAAGCCCGACCAGAACGGCCAGGGCCCTTTGAACGAAACGTCGGTAGGGAGCTCTCATGGGGTCGATCCTACGCCGAGCGCTCGGGCCCCTCATCGGGGCCGGTCCCGAAGCCGACGCTATCTCAACGATTCACATAGAATCGCGCCGTCTATGAGTTACGCAGAGACATTCGAAGTCATCGTCATCGGGGGCGGTCATGCCGGCACCGAGGCCGCGCTCGCCTCGGCGCGAATGGGTCGTCGTACCCTGCTGCTGACCCAGAGCATCGAGACCCTCGGACAGATGAGTTGCAACCCCGCTTTCGGGGGTATCGGCAAGGGTCACCTCGTTCGCGAAATCGACGCCCTCGGGGGCGGGATGGCGCGCGCCGTCGACCGAGCCGGCATCCAGTTTCGGACCCTCAACGCGAGCAAAGGTCCGGCCGTTCGAGCGACCCGCGCGCAGGCCGATCGGCTTCTCTATCGGAAGGCGATTCGGACCCTCCTCGAGAACCAAACGAACCTCTCGATCTTCCAACAAGAGGCCGCCGATCTGGTGGTCGAAAACGGACGAGTTCGGGGGGTCGTCACGGTCACCGGAATCCGCTTCGGAGCACCCGCCGTCGTGCTCACGGTCGGCACCTTTTTGGGGGGTCGAATCCACGTGGGTCTCGACCAATATTCAGGGGGTCGTGCGGGTGATCCGCCGTCGAATGCGCTCGCGGCCCGACTGCGCGAACTGCCTCTCCGAGTAGGTCGTCTCAAGACGGGTACACCGCCCCGAATCGATGGCCGCAGCCTCGACTACAGCGTCATGGCGCCCCAGTATTCGGATGACCCGCGTCCCGTGTTTTCATTCCTCGGACGCATCAATGAGCATCCGCAGCAGGTTCCATGTTTCATTACCGCGACAAACGAGCGGACTCACGAGCTGATTCGCTCAGGCTGCGATCGCTCGCCGATGTTCACCGGAAAGATCGAAGGCGTCGGTCCGCGGTACTGTCCGTCAGTCGAAGACAAGGTTCACCGCTTCGCCGACAAGAGCTCGCATCAGGTGTTCGTCGAGCCCGAAGGACTGTCGACGCACGAGGTCTATCCGAACGGAATTTCGACGAGTCTTCCGTACGATGTTCAGGTCGAATTCGTGCGCTCGATTCGGGGCTTCGAACGGGCCCATATCACCCGCCCCGGCTACGCCATCGAGTACGACTTTTTCGACCCCCGCGACCTCCATGGTTGGCTCGAAACGAAGGTCATCGGCGGGCTCTTCTTCGCGGGCCAGATCAACGGCACGACGGGCTACGAAGAGGCCGGCGCCCAGGGCCTGGTGGCGGGTATCAATGCCGCGCGTCAGGTCCGTGACGAGGCCCCTTGGACCCCCTCCCGATCTGAAGCCTATCTGGGTGTGTTGGTCGACGATCTCATCACCCGAGGAGCCCCCGAGCCTTACCGAATGTTCACGAGCCGAGCCGAGCATCGGTTGCTCCTTCGGGAGGACAACGCCGACCTCCGACTGACCGAAATCGGTCGCTCGATGGGGCTCGTCGATGACGAGCGCTGGACGTTCTTCTGTCGGAAGCGGGAGGCCGCCGAAACCGAAGTTCGGCGGCTATCGACCACCCGCCTCAAGGGGGTCTCAGCCTTCGATCTGCTCCGCCGACCCGAGGTGGACTACGCCGGGCTCCCCGCCCTCGCCGCCGCCGCGGGTGAGGACATCGGCACGGCCTTCTCCGCTGCCGACCCGATGCCCCGCCTCGCCGCCCTAGATGACCGGCTCCCCGAGGCGGTCCGCCTTCAGGTCGAGGTCCGCGCCAAGTACTCCGGGTACATCGAGCGACAGCAGGACGAGATCGAGCGGCAGCGCAAAAGCGAAGAGACCGCCCTACCCGGGGACCTCGACTACAGCACGGTCGCCGGGCTCTCGAATGAAGTTCGGCAGAGGCTGGCGGCCGCGCGACCGGATACCCTCGGTCAGGCCTCGCGCTTGCCGGGCGTGACCCCCGCTGCGGTGTCCGTCCTGCTCGTGCATTTGAAACGCCGAACGGCCTAAGGGCCCCAGGGAGACCGACCATGACCGACCGCACGCCCCCCGAAATGGTTCGTGCCGATGGCACCTACCCCGTCGTCGACCTTCGACAGGAGGCCATCACGGTCGCCGTCGTGCAGACGAGGGTGAACGGGGTCGACGGCGCCAACCCGGGGCCTGATCTGCGTCGCAACCTCGATTACTTCTTGGAATCGATCGATATCGCGCAGGGTTTCGGTGGCCGCTGCGATCTGCTGCTGTTTCATGAATTTCCGATCACGGGCTTCAGCAACTGGACGCGCGACCAGCATTACGCGCTCTCGATCGAAGTGCCGGGCCCGGAAGTCGAAGAGGTCGCCAAGAAAGCGAAACAGTACAACTGCTACATCGTCTTCGGCACTTACGCCAAAGACCCGGTGAACTGGCCGGGGCACATTCTGCACCTGATGGTGATGTGCAAACCCGACGGCAGCGTGATCTCGCACTGGAAGCAGCGCAACGTCCGCGGCATGTTCCCTTTCGCCGAGCAGTACACCTCGGCGATCTACGACGTCTACGATCGTTTCGTCGAGATGTACGGTCTCGATGCGGTGATTCCTGTCGAGCGTACGGACATCGGCAATATCGCCATGTCGGCCGTGCAATTCGAACCCGAGCTCTTCCGATGCATGGCCTTTAAGGGCGCCGAAATTATCTGTCGCGTCGCAACCGGTGGCTTCGAGTGGGAGGACATGCGCCTCACCTCCTACCACAACAGCCTTTACACGATGATCACCAACAACTCGGTCGCTACTCAGGGAAGAAACCCCGGTTTCTTTGAAGATGCCAATTACGGCGGGCCGGGGCGTTCGTCGATCTTCGGACCGCGTGGCGTAGTGCTCGCCAAAGCCGGGCCCTTCGAAACGCGCGAGTCGGCGCGAATTCCCATCGCAGAGTTTCGATCCAAACACCGAATTCCCGATTTACATCTGCATCTCTACCGTCCCGTCCTCGACCAATACGTCGAGCGTTACGCGCCGAGCGGCTACCTCGACTATTTGCCCAAAGATAAACGCGATGCTTTCCAGCACTTCGTGAAGCGGGCGAAGTGGCAGCATTACTGGTGAACACCTCTCGCACCGCGCTTTTTCTCGCGCTCGTCGGCTGGGCTTCGCTTGCGGTACAGCTCGTGCTCAGCGTGCAACATCAGATGCAGCTTGGGCACAGCGCGGCCTTCGGCGTGTTCATGTACGCAGGTTATTACACGATCCTCACCAATCTTTTCTGCGCGATCGTGGCGACAGCGTTCGTCAAGCCGCGCGCATCGTCGTCACGATGGACCGCTTGGCGTGAACCCTGGGTCGTCACGGCTGCGGCCGTGTCTATCGTGATGGTCGGTCTCATTTTTCACGTGCTGCTCCGCGCGCAGTACCAACCGACGGGGATCGCCGCCGTCACGAATCTGATTCACCACTACATCGTGCCGATCGTCTTCGCCGTCTTCTGGTGGCGGACGGTGCCCCGCGGTGCGCTCGTATGGGGCGACGTCTGGCGGGTGTTTGCGTACCCGGCAGCGTATCTCGTCTATGTTCTGATGCGCGGCGAAGTCAGCGGTGTATACCCTTACTTCTTCATCGACGTTCGTAATCTCGGTTACGACGGCGTTTTACTCAACGTCGCAGGCATGTCCGCGCTTTTCATCGGCGCCGGCGTCGCGTTTGTCGCCGCGAAACGCTGAACGAGGGCCGCGCTTCGGCTATTTGCCGATGCAAAAGCTGCCGAAGATACGGCCGAGCAAATCCTCAGCATGAAACTCACCGGTGATTTCGCCGAGGGCGTGCTGGGCGGCACGTAGCTCCTCAGCGACAAGCTCGCCTGCACGTGAGCTCTCGAGTTGCCGAACTGCCTCTTCCGTATGCCGCTGTGCGCGTTCGAGCGCCTCGACATGACGGCCGCGCGCGCTGACTAACCCAATCTGCCTCGCGTCGTAGCCCATGCAGGTCTTCAAGTGCTCTCTCAATTCCGGGAGCCCCGCGCCCGTTCGTGCGGAAATCGGCAAAACCGCCTCGGCACCCGATACCACGCGTTGCGATTCGTCGCCCGCAGTCGTCACATCGATTTTATTGAAGAGCAGGGTGATCGGTATATCGGCGGGTAGTAGTGCTTTCTCCTCGGCGAAGGCTTTTGCTTGCGGATCGGCTGCCGCGTCGATGACGAACAACACGCGATCCGCCTGCTGCATCGCGAGGCGAGCGCGTCGAATGCCCTCGACTTCCACCACATCTCCGGCATCACGAAGCCCGGCGGTATCGAGCACGTGCAGCGGCATCCCATCGATCGAAATCATTTCTCTCAATACGTCGCGGGTGGTGCCCGCGATCGGCGTCACGATGGCGACATCTTGGCCCGCGAGCGCATTGAGCAAACTCGACTTCCCAGCGTTCGGGCGCCCGGCGATGACGACAGTCATGCCATCGCGCAGTACGCGCCCCTGTCGCGCGGCCTGTAATACCGTCTCAAAACGTTCGCGTAACGAAGTGAGGCGAGTCTGCACGCCCTTATCGGCTAGAAAATCGATCTCTTCTTCGGGAAAGTCGATGGCGGCTTCGACCCAAACCCGTAGTTCAGTCACGGCTTCGACGAGTTCGTGCACCTGCGCAGAAAACGCGCCTTGCAGCGATCGCATGGCCGCGCGTGCTGCGGCAATCGAGCCCGCGTCGATAAGATCGGCGACCGCCTCCGCTTGCGCGAGATCGAGCTTGTCATTGAGAAACGCCCGCTGCGTGAATTCGCCTGCATTCGCGCGCCGCGCACCCAGCGATACGGCGCGCTGGACGAGCGTTTCGAGCACGACTGGGCCCCCGTGGCCCTGCAGCTCGAGGACGTCTTCACCGGTGTAGCTGTGCGGTGCGCCAAAGAAAAGCGCGAGACCGTGGTCGAGTACCCGGCCATCGGCATCGTGAAACTGCGCCAAGGTGGCGATTCGCGGCGTAGGCAGCGGTATCGAGAGCATCGACTCGGCGATGCGGCGTGTGTCGGGTCCGGAAACTCGGACGATTCCGACTCCGCCGCGCCCAGGAGCGGTGGCGACGGCGACAATCGTGTCGGTTGCGGCGTCGGGCCTCAACCCGTCCTCGCTCTCTTCGCCTCCGCCTCGATGCGACGATTGATGTTCCATTGTTGCGCAATGGTCAGCAACGTATTAGCCACCCAATACAGCACGAGGCCCGCCGGGAAGAATGCGAACGTGATGCTCATCACGAACGGCAAGATCATGAAAACCTTCGCCTGAATCGGGTCGGGTGGCGTGGGATTCAGTTTGTATTGCACGTACATGGCACCGGCCATGATGACCGGTAGTACGAAGAACGGGTCTCGCGACGAAAGGTCCTGAATCCAGAACATGAAGGGCGCCTGACGCATCTCGACGCTCTCGAGTAAGACCCAGTAGAACGCGAAGAACACGGGCATCTGAATGAGGATGGGTAAACATCCGGCTGCCGGATTGATTTTCTCTCGCTTGTACAAATCCATCATCGCGCGACCCAGTTTCTCGCGGTCGTCTTTGTACGTCTCCTGCAGATTTTTCATGCGCGGCGTCAACAGGCGCATTTTTGCCATCGAACGCCCGGAAGATTCGGAGAGCGGGTAGAACACGAGCTTCAGCAAGAAGGTGACGATGATGATCGCCCAGCCCCAGTTGCCGACGAGGTTGTGCGCCTGCTCGAGCAACCAGAATAGTGGTTCGGCCAACAGCGTGAGCACGCCGTAGTCAGCCACCAGATCGAGCCGCGGGCCAGTGGTTTTGAGTTGAGACTGTAGTTTGGGCCCGACGAACAGTATTTCTTTGAGTGTCGCCCCGCTTTGCGGCGCAACCGTTATCGAGGGCCCGGTCGTCGACAGCAAATATTGGTTGCCTTCGGTCCGGAGCGCATAGGCGTAGTTCTGTCCTTCGGTCGGTACGACAGCCGTCACGAAATGATGCTGCATTCCGGCGATCCAGCCTGTGGTGACCTCGCGGGGCAGTTCGCTTTCGGCGACGCTGGTTCGATCGATTTTGAAATATTTCGTGCCGTTGAAATACGCCGGTCCTTGGAACGCGTAGCTCTCGACACTGAACATCGAGCGCTCGACGGGCGGATCGTCGCGGAGAATCTGTGCGTACGAGGCGGCGCGCCAAGGCTCGGTGCCGCGGTTGTCGATGCCGTATTCAAGATCGATACGATACGAGCCGCGACGGAAAACATAGGTCTTGGTCACCGAAACGCCCGTCGCGTCGTTGCGCCATGTCAAAGGAACCCGAAGCTCGTTTTGTCCGTCGGCGAGTGCGTAGCGCGCTTGAGAGGACTCGAAAGTGGCCAAGTGAGTCGGGTGTGCGCTGCCATCGGCATCGGTGAGGCCGGTTTGAATGACATAAAAGCGATCACGGCTGTCGTTGAGCAAACGAACACGCGCATCTTCGCCCTTGATCTGTGGGTAATTGAGCAGATCGGCGCGGACGAGATCACCGCCTCGAAGATTGATGTCGAGATCGAGGACGTCCGTCGTGACGCGAAGCGATCGCGGCGGGCTCGAGACCGCTGCGGTCTCGGTGCTCGTCGGCGCAACCTCAGCGTTGGCGGTGGCGGACGTCGTCGGAGGAGCCGCTGACGAGAGCAATGAAGGCGGGGCGTCGACCGACGGGGTGAGCGGTGCTGCGGGCGGGGCGGCTTTCGGCACGCTCGAGGCCAAACCACTCGTGGCGGCCGAGCTCGGCGTCGTCGAAGCGGGTCCCACCGCAGGCAGGGCGTAGTCGCGTTGCCAGGTCTCGAAGTTGATCCACAGTACGAGAACCAAGCCGAGCCACAGAAACATGCGTGCGTTGGTCGAAGTCACGGTTGCCCTTGTCGAGATGTCAAAGAAATGGGGTCGCGCGGCGGCACTGGATCGTAGCCGCCTTCACGAAACGGGTGGCATCGCGCGATACGTCGAGCAGCGAGCCAAGATCCGCGCAGCGCGCCGTGCGTGTCGAGCGCTTCCAGTGCGTAATGCGAGCACGAAGGATGATAGCGACACGTGGGCCCACGCCACGGGCTGATCGTTAACTGATAGGCCCTAATCAGGACCCGGAAGACGGCGCGCATGTCATTGCTACCTTTTGCCAGAGCGCATCGAGGCTCTCGCGAATTCGGGTGGCCGGCGCCTCACGAGCGGCTGCACGTGCGCCGACGATCAAGTCGACGGCGGGCAGCTGATGCTGGGTGAGCCGGAACGATTCGCGAATTATGCGACGAAGTCTGTTGCGAGCGACGGCATTTCCGATCACTCGAGCGCCGATCGAGAGGCCGAGCCTCGGGCTGCGGCCGCCATTCGGGCACACGATGAGAGAAAAACAGGCATTACCGAGGCGGCGGCCGTCTCGGTAAGCGGTTTCGAAGTCGGTTTTGCGCAGAACCCGGCGCGACGGCGGGAAGCCCGACCGTGGAGGCCGGGTGTCAGCGTCCTGAATCAGGGGATCAGCTTCTTGCGGCCTTTGGCGCGACGGCGGGCAAGCACTTTGCGCCCGTTGGCCGTCGCCATGCGCGCCCGGAACCCGTGCGTGCGGGCTCTTCGGACTTTGCTCGGCTGGTAGGTGCGTTTCATGGTGTCGTCACCGGAAAAAAGGCCGCTGAGGGTAAGCAGGGGGTCCGGCGGTGTCAAGCCAAAAAGATATCCACAGGCCTCTTCGCCGGTATATTCTCCCCATCCCCTTGGTTAAACCCATCCCCCGCGCTTTTCAGGGAGGCCGGCACTCGCGTGGACGCGTCGATTTGGAACCGTTGCTCGGAAGCGCTCGAGGCCGCGCTGCCGGATACCCAGTTCAACACCTGGGTGCGCCCGCTGCAGGCCATCGAGACCGAGGGACATTTGCGGCTTTTGGCACCGAATCGATTCGTGGTTGAGTGGATCAACGCCAATTTGATGGGTCGAATCACCGAGCTCGCCCAGGCTCAGCTCGGCGACCGCTCGATTCGCGTCACGGTTGAAGTCGGCGAGAAACCAGAGCCTGTCCCGATGACAATCGAAACCCGAATGCCGCGCGAACTGGGTCGTTCGTCGCGACGTCCGAACGTAGAAATCGTAGGCGGGCGCCTCAATCCGGACTCGACGTTCGACACGTTCGTCGTCGGCAAAAGCAACCAGCTCGCCAAAGCCGCTGCGCAGCAAGTGGCTGAAAACCCCGGGAAAGCGTACAACCCGCTGTTCATCTACGGTGGAGTCGGACTCGGTAAAACGCATCTCATGCACGCGGTCGGGCAAGCGATCATCGCGAAAAATCCGCAGGCCAGAGTGGCGTACGTTCACTCGGAGCGTTTCGTCAGCGATATGGTCAAAGCGCTGCAGCACAACCAGATGAACGACTTCAAGGCAGCCTATCGTTCTCTTGATGCACTGCTGATCGACGACATCCAATTTTTTGCAGGCAAGGAACGCTCGCAGGAAGAGTTCTTCCACACGTTCAATGCTTTGCTTGAAGGCCAGCAGCAAGTCATTCTGACCTGTGATCGCTATCCAAAAGAGGTTGAGGGTCTCGAGGAGCGCCTGAAATCACGGTTTGGATGGGGGCTTACGGTCGCCATCGAGCCGCCAGAACTCGAAACCTGTGCGGCCATACTGATCAGTAAAGGCGAAGCGGCGGGGGTCTCGCTGAGTCAGGACGTCGCGTTGTTCATCGCCAAGCGAATTCGCTCGAATGTTCGCGAGCTCGAGGGTGCCTTACGCCGAGTGATCGCGAATTCCCGATTCACCGGGCAGCCCATCACGGTCGATTTCACGAAGGAAGCGCTGCGGGACCTCCTCACGCTGCAAGCCCGGCTCATCACCATTGAAAACATTCAGAAGACGGTGGCGGACTATTTCAAAGTTCGCGTCGCCGATTTGTTGTCCGAGCGCAGAAGTCGCTCGGTTGCTCGACCGCGTCAGATTGCGATGGCGCTCGCGAAAGAACTCACGAGCCACAGCCTTCCCGAGATCGGCGATGCGTTTGGCGGAAGAGATCACACGACAGTGTTGCACGCCTGTCGTAGGATCAAGGCGCTGCGAGAAGGAGAGCAGCGGATCGCCGAGGACTACACAAATCTGTTGAGAACTCTGACCAATTGATGTTGGTATCCTGTGGATGTTTTCGGGTGCGGAAATCATTCACAATCGGCTCACAGGAAACGAGTAGGTTATCCTGCAATCAGTACACCGCTAAGGATGATGCATGTTGCTGAAAACACCGAGATTTTAAGGGTTTTTCAGTTATCCACCGTACTAATAACCTCTACAGTCTTTCTTAAATCTAAATAAAGAATTTATGAAACTCACAGCCTCTCGCGAAGAGATCCTTGGCCCGGTTCAGCACGTGATCGGTGTGGTCGAACGCCGTCAAACGATGCCGGTGCTGTCCAACGTGTTACTGAGCGCTCGGAACAATCGGCTCAGCGTGACGGGTACCGATCTCGAGGTCGAGCTCGTGAGCTCGTTAGCACTCAAGGTTCAGTCGGCGGGCGACATCACGGTCCCGGGCCGGAAATTCCTCGACATTTTGAGATCACTCGCGGAAGGGTCGAGCGTGACGCTCGCCGTCGAGGGCGATCGCCTCGTGATCCGAGCGGGTCGCAGCCGCTTCACGTTGTCGACGTTGCCAGCTGCGGAGTTTCCGGTCGTCGAAGACGTGAACGCGCAGCAGGTGCTCAAGCTGCCACAAGCAGAATTCCGAAAGCTGATCGACAAAGTGCATTTCTCCATGGCGCAGCAGGACGTTCGTTATTACCTCAACGGCATGCTGCTGGAGTCCGAAGGCGGGAAAGTGCGCGCCGTTGCGACCGACGGCCATCGTCTGGCGCTCTGCGAGGCCGCGCTCAAAGAGCGTGTCACGGGCAAGCAGCAGGTCATCCTGCCCAGAAAAGGGGTGATGGAACTGCAGCGGATGCTCGGCTCGGAGGGCGACGTCGCTCTGGAGATCGGTACTAATCACGTTCGGTGCGAGATCGGCGACGTTCGTTTCACTTCGAAGCTCATTGACGGCAGATTCCCGGAATACAGCCGCGTGATCCCGGCTAATGCTCACCGCATAATCGACGCAGATCGCGGATTTTTGAAACAAAGTCTGACTAGAACGGCGATTTTGTCGAACGAAAAATACCGGGGTATTCGTCTCAATGCGAAACCTAACCTGCTTACGCTCCAGGCGCACAACCCAGAGCAAGAAGAAGCCGAGGACCAGATCGAGGTGACTTACGCGGGAGAAGAGCTCGAAATCGGCTTCAATGTGACCTATCTGCTCGATGCGCTGTCGGCGATCGAGACCGATCGGGTCAATATCGCGCTCACGGATTCCAATAGCAGCTGCTTGATCACTGCCGCTTCGCCGGACGGCACCAAGTATGTCGTCATGCCGATGAGACTCTGAGACACGGGATGCCACTAGCGGAGCTCACGCTCGAGAACCTCCGCTGCATCGAAAAAGCCGAAATGGCGTTCGGGCCGAGGACCAACCTGGTGTTCGGCGCCAATGGTGCAGGGAAGACCACGATCCTGGAGGCGGTTTTCCTGCTCGGCCGAGGCCGGTCGTTCCGAACCCGCCTCAACGAGCGCCTAATCCAACACGGCAAGACCATGGCGCGCTCGATCGGGGTGCTTTCGACGGCGCCGGCGACAAGACGTCTCGGGATCGAAATTCAGCGCGGAGCGGAGGCAAAAACCGGTACGGTGGGGCGGCTAGACGGGGCTGATCTTCGAAGTTTTGCTGATCTGGCACTCGCGTTTCCGGTTCAGGCGATGGACCCTGAGGCCCACAAGCTGATCGAGGAGGGCTCGGCCCGCAGGCGCCGATGGCTGGATTGGGCGGTGTTCCACGTGGAACACGGATTCGCGCCGAGCTGGGGTCGGTACCAAAAAGCGCTCCAACAGCGGAACGCTGCGCTTCGGGCGGGCCGGAGCGAGTTCAGCGCCTGGGATCCGGAGCTGGCGCGCGAGGGGGAGGCCATCACGGCGGCCCGCGAGCGTGTAGCGGCCGCCCTGGCTCCGTATTGGTCGGATATTTCCGCGGAGTTGATCGGCGTCGATATTTCGCTCGATTTCCAGCCGGGATGGGACCGAGCCCACGCCCTGGGGGATCTGCTGGCAGCGTCGGCCGTCCGAGATCGTGAGCGCCGGTCGACGATGACCGGTGCACACCGAGCGGATTTGGCACTTCGAGTCAAAGGCCGAGCCGCGCGCGAGGTCTTATCGAGAGGTCAGCAAAAGCTCGCCGCCGTCGCGCTTTCGCTTTGCCAACTGGAGTATTTGAAGCGCGAACATGACCTGACCCCAACGCTACTTTTGGACGACCCCTCAGCAGAGCTCGATCGAGAGCGACTGGGGCGATTTATCACGCGCGTCGAGGCGCTGAATACCCAGCTGATCGTGACCGCATTGGATCGAGACACCCCGCTTTTTGGCCAGCCAGAAACAGTGTTTCACGTGGAACAGGGCAGGGTATTTCGGGTATGATTTCGCATCACATTATCGGGCCCAAGCATGTCTGAAGCAGACGTCTACGATTCCAGTAAAATCAAGGTCTTAAAGGGGCTCGACGCCGTCCGCAAGCGGCCCGGAATGTACATCGGTGACACCGATGACGGAACCGGCCTGCACCACATGGTTTTCGAGGTTGTCGACAACTCGATCGACGAGGCGCTGGCGGGCCATTGTGACCGCATAGTGGTCACCATTCACGCGGACGAATCCGTCACGGTCGAAGACAACGGACGCGGTATTCCGACGGATATTCACGCCGAAGAAGGCCGGTCTGCCGCTGAAGTGATCATGACCGTGCTCCACGCCGGCGGAAAATTCGACGATAGCTCCTACAAAGTGTCCGGCGGTTTGCACGGCGTCGGCGTCTCTGTCGTGAACGCGTTGTCCGATGTGCTGCAGCTCACCATCCACCGCGACGGCAAGCTGCATGCGCAGGAATATCGTCTCGGCGAACCGGTCGCGCCGCTCGCGGTGGTCGGTACGACAGACAGAACAGGCACCAGCGTTCGCTTCAAGCCCAGCCCCACCATTTTCACGAACATTCAGTTCAACTACGACATTCTCGTGAAGCGCTTGCGAGAATTGTCGTTCCTCAATTCCGGCGTGCGCATCGAACTAATCGATGAGCGTGAAGACAAGCGCGACGTCTTTGAACACGAAGGCGGATTGCAGGCGTTCGTCGGTCATCTCAATCGAACGCGTCAGGCCATTCACGACCACGTGTTTTGGTTTCGCACACAGGAAGGGCCGATCGGCGTCGAGGTGGCGATGCAGTGGAATGACTCCTATCAGGAGTCGATGTTCTGCTACACCAACAATATCCCGCAAAAAGACGGCGGCACCCACCTTGCCGGATTCCGTGCCGCTCTCACGCGAACGCTCAACGATTACATCGAGAAAGAAGGCATCGCGAAGCGCGAGAAAGTTCCGACGACTGGCGACGACTCTCGAGAGGGTCTCACGGCAATCCTCTCGGTCAAGCTGCCGGATCCAAAGTTTTCGTCACAGACCAAAGACAAGCTTGTCTCGTCCGAGGTCAAGGGTGTCGTCGAAACGGCAGTTGCTCAAAAGTTTTCGGAATTTTTGCTGGAGAAACCGCAAGAAGCGAAGGCCATTGCCGGAAAAATCATTGAGGCGGCCCGTGCACGCGAGGCAGCGCGAAAAGCCCGTGAGCTCACGCGACGAAAAGGCGCCCTCGATATCGCAGGCCTGCCGGGCAAGTTGGCAGACTGCCAAGAGAAAGATCCTGCGCTCTCCGAGTTGTTCATCGTCGAGGGTGACTCGGCCGGCGGATCGGCCAAGCAGGGACGCGATCGCCGCACCCAGGCCATCTTGCCGCTAAAGGGCAAAATTCTGAACGTCGAAAAAGCACGCTTCGACAAGATGCTGGCATCAGCTGAAGTCGGCACGCTGATCACCGCGCTCGGTTGTGGCATCGGACGTGACGAATTCGATATCGAGAAACTGCGCTATCACCGCATCATCATCATGACGGACGCGGACGTCGACGGAAGCCATATCCGCACGTTGCTGCTGACGTTCTTCTATCGTCAATTACCATTGCTCATCGAGCGCGGCCATATCTACATCGCCCAGCCGCCACTCTACAAAGTGAAGCGCGGCAAGCAGGAGATGTACGTCAAGGACGATATCGAACTGAACGCAATGCTGCTCAACGCAGCTCTCGAGGAAGCTGAGCTGCATCTCAACTCATCGGCACCGCCGTTGCGCGGCGCAGGACTCGAGTCGCTCGCCCGTCATTACGTCGAAGTGCAGGGCATCATCGAGCGCTGGGCCCGTCGTTACGATGCCCGAGTGCTCGAGCAGTTGTTGTACGTGCCAGTGGTGTCGCGAAATGATTTCGATCGGCCGGAATGGCTGACCGCCTGGGCCGACGATCTCGCCGGCCGACTCAATGTCGCGGCAGACGGCAATGCGGTGTATACGCTGCAGTTCCAGCCCGCGTCGGCGAGCCAAGCCATCGCACGCATTCATGTGTCG
Organism: Pseudomonadota bacterium; assembly: GCA_041159695.1. GTDB lineage: Bacteria > Pseudomonadota > Gammaproteobacteria > Steroidobacterales > Steroidobacteraceae > UBA964. The sequence continues at coordinate 7,587 of JBEAXT010000043.1, read as the reverse complement.
AAGGCCGAGCACGGCAGTCGTTTCGACAAATACCTCACGCGCGATTTCTTCGATTCCTCCGAGTATCAGCGAATCGCTGCACTTGCGAAAACCCTGGCCGGGATGATCGGCGAGGGGGCTTTCGTTCGCCGTGGAGAAGCGCGTCGTGACGTGTCGTCCTTCAAACAAGCCATCGACTGGTTGTTCGATCACGCCAAGCGCGGGCAATCCATTCAGCGCTACAAGGGTCTCGGCGAGATGAACCCCGAGCAGCTTTGGGATACCACCATCAATCCGGAAACCCGCCGTCTGATGCAGGTTCGCATCGAGGATGCCGTGGCTGCGGACGAAGTGTTCACGACGCTGATGGGTGACGAGGTCGAACCGCGCCGCGAGTTCATCGAGAAGAACGCGCTCGCAGTCTCTAACCTCGACGTGTAAGGGTCGCGATTCTGCCGACCGAGAGTCGGAAACATGACGCCCAACCAAACCATCCTCCAATCATTGCCGGTCGGCGAGCGAGTGGGGATCGCGTTTTCGGGCGGGCTCGACACGAGTGCGGCGGTCCACTGGATGCGCGCGCGCGGCGCACGACCCTGTGCGTATACCGCGAATCTGGGTCAACCTGACGAAAGTGACTATGAGGCGATTCCCCGCAAGGCATTGGCGCTAGGCGCTGAACACGCGCGCCTCATCGATTGCAGGCATCAACTCGTCGCAGCCGGGCTTGCCGCCATCCAGAGCGGCGCGTTTCATATTTCGACTGCAGGCATGACGTATTTCAATACGACGCCGCTCGGTCGCGCGGTGACAGGCACGGCGCTCGTCCTCGCGATGCGCGAAGACGGTGTCGATATCTGGGGCGATGGCAGCACCCACAAGGGCAACGACATCGAGCGCTTCTATCGCTATGGGCTGTTGGCGAATCCCGCGCTGCGTATCTACAAACCGTGGCTCGACCCGCGCTTCATTGCAGAACTCGGTGGACGCCGCGAAATGTCTGCCTATCTCGCTGCAGCCGGGCTCGACTATCACATGAGCGCGGAGAAAGCCTACTCGACCGATTCGAATTTGCTCGGCGCGACCCATGAAGCCAAGGATCTCGAGCTTCTGAGTCGAGGTGTCCATATCGTCGAGCCCATCATGGGTGTTGCATTCTGGCGCGATGACGTCGTCATCCAGCGCGAAACGGTGAGACTGCAATTCGAAGCCGGACGCCCGGTGTCGATCAACGGTCAAAGTTTTCCTGACGATCTGGCACTCTTCGAAGAGGCGAATCGCATCGGCGGGCGTCATGGGCTCGGCATGAGCGATCAGATCGAAAATCGAATCATTGAAGCGAAGAGCCGAGGAATTTACGAAGCTCCGGGTATGGCACTGCTGTTCATCGCTTACGAGCGTCTCGTCACCGCCATCCATAACGAAGATACGATTGAGCAGTACCGCAGCAACGGACGACGTATCGGGCGACTGCTTTATCAAGGCCGCTGGTTCGATCCGCAGTGTCTGATGTTGAGAGAGAGCGCCCAACGTTGGATCGCGCGCGCGATCACGGGAGAGGTCACACTGGAGCTTCGCCGCGGAAACGACTGGTCGATGCTCGATACGACGGGGCCAGCCCTCAGTTACCACCCCGAGCGCCTCACCATGGAGAAAGGTGAGGGCATGTTTACGCCCAGGGATCGCATCGGCCAGCTTACGCTGCGCAATATGGACATTGCTGACACGCGCGAGAAGTTGCAGGTCTATGGCGAAGCGGGGTTACTCGATCGAGATCCCACGCGGCTGCCCTGAATCGGGCGCGACTCAGTCACGCATCGGTTGCAAGGCTTCTGACAGTCGGTGCTGTAGAGCCAGCGATGGGAGTCCTACAAGATCGCGCGGGACTTCACGCACGATGTGTTGCTGCGTCGATTTCGGCAGATGGCTACGGACCTCCGCCAGAAAACGTGGCGAGGCCACCAAAACCAACCCCCGACCGTGACTCTCGCGAGCGGCGGTGGTGATGCGTTCGGCCAGTTGGCGCGCGAACTGTTCGACCGCGTGCTGCTTGTGACTTCGACGAGCCTGCAAACTCGTTCGACGAGTGCCTGCGCCGCCGCCCAGACGACCCGACCGCAGCACCATGCGTCCTGGGGCATCGGCGCCGAGATCGCGGTCGTGAGGCCCCGTGAACGAATTCTCCAGCGTTTCCAGCACGCGCGGTGTTGCGCCAGGCTGACTCAACTCGAATACGGTCGCGTGCCGCGTATCCGCGACGAATACCGTATAACCGTTCATCGAGGCAGACTCACTGTAGAGGCGATTTGATCCATGTCTGACAAAGTGTTCATTTCCGCGGACTCCTTGTTAGCCGACTCTTTCGAGTTGGCGGCGAAAGTGCTGGCGAGCGGCTATCGTCCCTCGTTCCTGGTGGCGCTCTGGCGTGGTGGCGCACCCATCGGCATCGCCGTGCAGGAATGGCTGGAATATCGGGGACTGCGCACGGACCACATCACCGTACGAACCTCGAGCTACACGGGGATCGATCAAGCCGAGAAGACCGTGCGCGTTCACGCGATGGACTACTTGGTTTCCAAGGTCACGAGCGAGGATCGAGTGTTGCTCGTCGACGATGTGTTCGATTCGGGTCGCAGCATCGAGGCCGTACTCGATGAGTTGCGGCGACGCTGCCCCTCGAACTACCCGAAAGACGTCAAGATCGCGACGGTCTATTACAAGCCGTCACGCAATCGCAGTCGGCGGACACCCGATTGGTACGTACATGCCACCGATCGGTGGCTCGTTTTTCCGCACGAATTGGTCGGACTTACCGATGCGGAAATCGCCGAGCACAAACCGAGCAGTGCAAGACGCTCATATCCGGGAGACGAGTAGAGCGTTAAGTCGACCGAATAGTCGGCGGAATCCGAAGCTTTCCCGTCCGTTCGAAAAGCGCAGCGACCTCGAGCAGACGAGCATCATCGAAACGTCGTGCAATCACCGTCATCCCGACGGGCATGCCGCGAACGAGCCCGATGGGCAAGGTCACACTCGGATAGCCCGCAACGGCAGCGGCGGACCCCAGGACGGAGCCGCCGAGATCGTCGCGGTCGCCGAGCACGTGATCGATCAGCCCGCTCGGGCCAGAGCCTGGCGCCACGATGACATCGACACGCAACTCGGCGAAAAGCTTTTCGAGACCGTCGACCTCGACGAGCTGCCGTAATTGTCGCAGGGCGTCGAGATATTCCGGATCGTCGAGGGCGCCCTTCGCTTGGGCCAGTTCAAAAATTTCCTGACCGAAAAACGGCATTTCTCGATCTTTGAGGCGACGGTTGAATTCGATCAAGCTCTCGAGCGAGCGCGTTTCGGTCAGACCTGCCGGGAGCGCCGCAAGATAGGCGTTGATCGAATTTTTGAACTCGAAGAGCAGTGCGGTGTACTCGGCTTGCCCTGCCTGGCGCAAGGCGGCCGGGAGCGGCGCATCGATCGTCGCCGTCGAGCACTGTCGCCAAACGTCGATAGCCTGCGCGTAGAGCGCAGCGACTTCGGCACGCATCGTGCTCGCCGCGGGAACGATTCCCACACGCCAATCACGCGCTGGCATGAGGCCGCCGACGGGCGTTCGCTGCGGTGAATCGAAGATGACGTCAGCCAGCAGACGCGCGTCCTCCACCGTTCGCGCCATCGGTCCGGCGACATCCTGACGAGGGGACAACGGAACGATACCTTGCCCACTGACCGTTCCGATCGAGGGTTTGAATCCCACTAAGCCGTTAACAGATGCCGGCGACAAAATAGAGCCGTCGGTTTCGGTTCCGATCGTGGCTGCGGCGAGAGACAGCGCTGCGGCTGTGGCGGACCCGGAGCTGGAGCCCGACGGGTTACGTTTCGGGTCATAGGCGTTACCCGTTTGTCCGCCGACGGCGCTCCATCCACTGCTCGAAAACGTGGAGCGAAAGTTGGCCCACTCACTGAGATTGGTTTTTCCGAGGATGATCGCGCCTGCCGCGCGGAGTCGCGCCACCAGCGGGGCGTCCTTCGCGTGGAATGCGTTGGCGAGCGCCAGCGAGCCTGCTGTCGTCGGCATCCGGTCGGAGGTCTCGATATTATCTTTGATGAGTACCGGAATGCCGTGCAGAGGACCACGCACGCGATTCGTACGACGTTCCTTGTCGAGCGCACGAGCGATATCGAGGGCGTCCGGGTTCACCGCGATGACCGAGCGGTAAGCAGGGCCTTGTTGGTCGAGCGTGGCAATACGATCCAGGTACGCGCTCACCAGAGCCGCCGAGGACAAGTTCGTGCTCAACAAACGTTGAAGCTGAGCGATGCTCGCCTCCGCAGGATCGAAGTCTTTCGCTCGGGATCGCTCCCCCGTACTCGCCCCAGAGATTGACGAAGCCAAACTCGTCATTACGGAGGCGGTCGCTGCAGACACGAGAAACTGGCGACGTTTCATGGCGAGTCTCCCGTTCGAATGCGTGCGATCGTCGACTCGATCCATGCCTGCGCTTCTTCGTTGATTTCGCGCGGCTCGCGACCGGCAGCGTCTATCGGCGGTCCGACGATGACACGAATGGTTCCGGGTTTTTTTAACAGACCGCGACGGGGCCAGTAGTAGCCGGCATCGTGGGCGACCGGTACCACTTTGCATCCCGCGCGACTTGCGAGCAGTGCACCGCTCACGCCGTATCGACGCGTTTCCCCGGCCGCGACGCGAGTCCCTTCGGGAAAGATGAGAACGGAGAGGCCCTCAGCGAGTCGGCTGCCGCCCTGGCTCACGACTTGATTGACGGCAGATGTTCCCGCACCGCGTTTGACGTCGATCGAGCGCAAGAGCGAGAGCCCAAAGCCGACGAATGGGATGTACATGAGTTCGTGTTTGAGCACGATGACCTTGGGCGGCCCCACCAGAAACTGACCGAAGGTTTCCCAGGCCGAGGAGTGTTTCCAGTACGCCACGTGCGGTTCGGCGGGAATGTTTTCGAGCCCTTCGACTCGGTAGTCGAGCTTGCAGGTCACTCGCAGGACATCAAAGATTCGCTCTGCATACCACTCGATCAGCGCGAAACGCCGACGATGAGTCATGAAGCCGCCGACGAGCACGAAAAATGCCGCGTATCCGATCGTCCAGAGAAACAGGAAAGTGGTGAAGACGATGGAGCCCAGCGCCTGCACGGAATGCCTCAGCCGGGCAACTTGGAAAAGTCTGCGACACCGGCGAACAAGCTCCGGACACGCGACACGAGAGCGAGGCGATTCGAGCGCAAAGCAGGATCAGGATCGTTGACCATGACGTCATTGAAGAAGGCATCGATGGACGGGCGCAGCCCGGCGAGCTTCGCCAGCGCGTCATCGTAGCGCCGCGCGGCAATATCGGTCGTCACCGTTACCGAAACGGCATCGAGGGCGGCATGCAAAGATTTCTCGGCGTCGATCCGGAGCATCGAAGCATCGATGACCCCCGGTATCTCGCCCGCCGTCGACTTGCGCAGAATGTTGGCGATCCGCTTGTTTGCGGCCGCGAGGCTCTCTGCTTCCGGACGTTCACGGAATTTCGCGAGTGCCTGCATGCGCTGGTCGAAATCCACGACGCGCGTCGAGTCTGAGGCGAGTACGGCTTCGAAGGACTCCGCAGGATAACCAGCCTCGAGGTAATGCGACCGCATCCGCTCCTGAATATAGGCCAGAACTTCTCCGGTCGTCTCTTTGGTTTTGACCGGTTGTGCCGCGACCGCTTTGCCGACCAGATCGGCCAGATCGAGATCGAGTTTGCCCTCGAGGGCGATACGGAACACGCCGATCGCGGCACGCCGGAGCGCAAACGGATCTTTGGTGCCGCTCGGTTTTTGACCGATCCCGAAAATACCGGCGAGCGTATCGAGCTTGTCTGCCAGCGCCACCGCCACACCGACGGGATCGTTGGGCAAGGCATCACCTGCGCCGCACGGCAGGTAATGATCGCGTATCGCAGCAGCGACCCGTGCGTCCTCGCCGTCGGCTACGGCGTAATACGCACCCATCACACCCTGTAATTCAGGGAACTCGCCGACCATGGCGGAGAGCAGGTCGCATTTAGCGAGTTCGGCCGCGCGCGCCGCGAGCTCGACGTCGGCACCGACCAACGGCGCGATGGTTCGAGCGAGCGCCTCGACACGGCGTTGCTTGTCGCCAATCGAACCGAGCTTCGCTTGGAAAGTGACGCCATCGAGTCCTGGCCGCCATGCGCGCAGCGGGTGACGACGATCTTGTTCATGGAAGAACGCGGCATCCGCGAGTCGCGGCCGAACGACACGCTCATTGCCCGCGCGTACGCGCGACGGATCACGGCTGTCGATATTGCTGACCGTAATGAACTGGTTCGTCAGTTCGCCACGAGCGTTTTCGACGGCGAAGTAGCGTTGATGTTCTTGAAGAGTGGAGATCAGCACTTCTCGCGGTAACGCAAGAAAACGCTCATCGAATCGACCTTCGATCGCTACGGGCCACTCGACGAGCGCCGTCACTTCGTCGAGCAGCGAATCATCGAGTACAGCCCGACCGCCGAGCGCCTGAGCGCAGGCGAGCACCTGCGCGCGAATACGCTCCCGCCGCTCGTCGAAGCTCGCGATGACGAATCCCTTGGATCGCAGGATCTCAGCGTAATCGGCAGGCTCGACGATGGCGAGTTCCTGCGGCGCATGAAATCGATGTCCACGCGTCGTGGCGCCCGCCGTTGTGTCGAGCAAACGAACGGCCAGCGTTTCATGGCCAAAGCGCATCACGACCCAATGTACGGGTCTGACAAATTCGGCATCGCTGGCGCCCCAGCGCATACGCTTGGGGATCGGCAGGCCGTCGAGTGCACTTTGAACGATAGCCGGCAGCAATGCTGCTGTCGCGGCGCCGGGTTTACTGCCTTCGAAATACAGGAACTCGCCTTTGCCCTCAGTGACACGACTGAGCTGCGCCACGGTGACACCACAGCTCTCGGCAAAGGCCGTCGCCGCACGCGTGGCCGCGCCCGATTTGTCGAATGCCGCAGAAATGGGTGGGCCGCGACGTTTGATGTGTTGTTCGGGCTGCATCTCCACCAGCGCTCGCACGAGCACGGCAAGTCGGCGCGGAGCTGCATAAGAGAGAATATCGCCGTGACTCAATCCAGCCGCTTCGATACCTGCGCGAACCCCATCGGTCAGTGCGCGCTCGAGCTCCGGCAAGGCGAGCGGCGGAAGCTCTTCGGTACCGAGCTCGAAAAGAAAATCGCGAACGTTCATGACGATGTCCCGTCTTTCGCCATGGTGCCGCCGCGCGCCATCGGGAATCCCAGTGCTTCGCGGCTGTCGTAATAAGCTTGAGCGACGCCACGGGCCAGTGTGCGTACTCTCAGGATGAATCTTTGGCGCTCAGTCACGGAGATGGCACGTCGTGCATCGAGCAGATTGAAGGTGTGAGAGGCTTTGAGCACTTGCTCATACGCCGGCAGCGCGAGCTTCGCCTCGAGCAAGCGGACACACGCCGCTTCGTGCTCGTCGAAATGCCGAAACAGCGCGGCGGTGTCGGCATGCTCGAAGTTATAGGCGGATTGCTCGACCTCATTCTGGTGGTACACGTCGCGATAGGTGACGCGGCCCATCGGGCCGT
>JBEAXT010000166.1:0-3948 GCA_041159695.1 Pseudomonadota bacterium | reverse complement strand
CCGATCAAGGCAGAATTCAGCGAGTAACCCCGCCAAGCTCAAAGCCGTTTTGTCTCCAGGCCTCGTAGATGACGAGGCTGACGGCGTTAGATAAGTTGAGACTGCGATTGCCCTCGCGCATGGGAATACTGACGAGCGCAGCGTCACCCGAGTCGCTGCACAACGTCTCAATGATTTCGACCGGTAAGCCGCGTCGCTCAGATCCGAACAACATGACATCGCCCGGCTGCCAGGCAACTTCGTCGTAACGCCGAACCCCACCCGTTTCAACGGCAAACCAGCGGCCGACTGCGCCCACCGCTTGTCGGCATGCGTGAAAGTCGGTGTGAACGTGCACGGCTGTCATCCATCGATAATCAAGCCCCGCGCGCCGGACCGACCGACGGTCGAGGTCAAAACCCAAGGGTTTGACGAGATGCAGCTCGGCGCCGGTGTTGGCGCATAGCCGAATCACGTTGCCCGTGTTGGGCGGAATCTCAGGTTCGAACAGCACGATTCGGAACATGGTGTGCATGGTAGCAATGCGGATGACGTCTATAATCGTCGCATGTCTCGCGCTGTACCCGAATCCCTGCGCTATCGCTTCCTCGGCATGGACTTCTCCTCGCCGATCGTCTTGCTCTCGGGTTGCGTGGGCTTTGGCGAGGAATACACCCGCGTCGAGGGTTTCTCGAATACCGATTGCGGCGCGGTCGTGCTGAAGGGCACGACTCTCGAGCCGAGACTCGGCAATCCGCCCCATCGCGTCTACGAAACGCCCATGGGCATGCTCAATGCCATCGGACTGCAAAATCCGGGCACGGATCACGTCGTCCACCAAATCTTGCCGACACTGGACTTCAGCGAAACCCGATTCATCGCCAATGTCTCAGGATCGACGATCGAGGAGTATGCCGAGGTCACCCGCCGCTTCGAGGACTCCCCCATCGACGCGATAGAGATCAATATCTCCTGCCCCAACGTGAAGGAAGGTGGCGTCGCCTTCGGCAACTATCCGGAAATGTCGGCGCGGGTCGTCGCCGCCTGTCGTGCGGTAACGAAGAAACCCATCATCACCAAGTTATCGCCGAACCAGACCGACATCAAAGAAAACGCCCGACTGTGCATCGAAGCAGGAAGCGATGGTCTATCGGTCATCAACACGATCATGGGCATGGCGATCGACGCAAAGACTCGTCGCCCGGTCATCGGTAACGTGCAAGGGGGGCTATCGGGCCCGGCGATCAAACCTATCGCCTTGTTGAAAGTACATCAGGTGTACGATGTCGCCCGTCGTCACAACGTTCCGATCATCGGACAGGGCGGTATCACCACCGCGACCGACGCGATCGAGTTCATCATCGCGGGAGCGAGCGCTGTCGGTATCGGTACGTCGTTATTCTATGACCCGATGACCTGCAAAAAAATCAACGCGGGTATCGCGCAGTATCTCGCCGATAACGACATGAAAAACGTCACCGAACTCGTCGGCTCGTTACGGCTTACTGCCTGACGATTACGCTTCGAGTTGGATACGCGAAAATAATGCCCTCTGCCGCAAAGGCAGCATGGATAGCACGGTTCACTTCATCGTTTATTTTGATGAAGCGGAAGGGGGCGTGGTCCCAGCCCGGCACAAAGTACATGACCTCGAAATTGAGTGACGACTCGCCGAAGGTGCGAAACGCACAGTACTCGAAGCGCGTGCCGGGTATCGATTCCACCGCACGACGAACAACGTCCGAGACGACGTTGACCTTCGCCGGCGAGGTTTCGTAGACAACACCCAACTGAAACAGCACTCGGCGTTCCGGCATCCTGCCGAGATTGCGAATCCGGGTCTTGAGTAGGTCTGCATTGGCGATGATGATTTGCTCGCCGCTGACGCTACGCAGTCGGGTGCTTCGGACACCGATGAATTCGACGATTCCCTCGATCTCGTCTACCCGGAGTAAGTCGCCCACGCGGAACGGCTTATCTAGCGTGATCGATAGCGAAGCAAGCAAATCGCCAAGCACCGTTTGAACGGCGAGCGCGATGGCAATACCGCCGATTCCGAGGCCGGCGACCAGCGCGGTGATGTTGACGCCGAGATTGTCGAGCGCGAGCAAGACGGCGAGCGCGAAAATTGCGACTCGCGCCACGAACAGCAACACGCTCATGGACCCCGACTGCTTCAGCTCGCCGGCGGCGATCATTCGGTCTTGGCGCTGCTTCAACGTGAACTCGACTGCAGCAACGCCCCAGAGCGCGGCTTGCATCCAGAACGTGAGAACGATCAGCGCGGTGGAGACATCTTCGACACGCTGTGGCAAAGCGAGAAAACGCTCGGCGACATAAAGCGCCACCACCACCAGGAACCAGCGTCTGGTGCGGGTAAGCAGCAGGAGCACCAGATTGATCCAGACGGGCGTCTCGAGACCCACCCACTTGCGCGACCGCGCGACGACAAACAATCGGATTGAGGGTAGGACAAAAAAGCAGACGAGGAAGGCCGATGCTGCAAGCAGCCAGTCGGCGAGCGGGTTGCCAAAGTAGACGCGACCGAGCATCTCCATCGCGCCATTATGTCTCAAGTGGGGTTCGGCTCCACTTAGGCCGCCGCTTCGTCGCCGGCCTCGAGATCACCCTCTTCCATACCCAGCTCCTTGAGCTTGCGCGTCAAGGTATTACGGCCCCAGCCCAAGAGCTTAGCGGCATCCTGCCGATGTCCGCCCGTATGCGCGAGCGCAACGCGAATGAGCGTGCGCTCGAACTCGGGGAGCGCGGTATCGAGAAGCGGCGAGGCCTCGGCTCGCAAGGACTCCATCTCCGCCCAGCGTTTGAGCGCCACCACCCAGCCGTCCCCGCCGGCTCGGGACAAACTGGCCCCGGCAATCTCCGTCGGCAGATCTTCGATATGAATTTCTGCGCCGGGCGCGAGTACGGTCAAACGACGACACAAATTGACGAGTTCGCGAACGTTTCCCGGCCAGCCGTAGGCTTCGAGCGCAGATCTGGCATCCGATGCCAAAGACTTCGCCTCGACGCCCAGCTCTGTTGCGGCGACTCGAAGATAGTGTTCGAGAAGATCGCCGACGTCTTCGCGCCGAGCGCGCAGCGGCGGCAGTTCCATGCGAATGACGTTCAGTCTATGAAATAGATCCTCGCGGAAGAGTCCACGCGCAACGCGGTCCTCCAGATTTTGATGTGTTGCTGCGATCACCCGCACATCGACTCGGATCGGCGTTTGTCCACCAACCCTGTAGTACTCGCCCTCGGCAAGAACGCGCAACAACCGGGTTTGTAGAGGCGTTGGCATGTCACCGATTTCATCGAGGAACAACGTTCCGCCATCCGCCTGCTCGAAGCGGCCGCGCCTCAACGTATCAGCGCCCGTAAATGCGCCCTTTTCGTGCCCGAATAATTCCGATTCGAGAAGCTCCGAGGGAATCGCTGACGTATTGAGTGCAATGAAGGGCTTACTGGCACGCGGACTGTGATCGTGCAGCGCTCGTGCGACCAATTCTTTGCCTGTTCCCGACTCTCCCGTGATCAGCACGGTGACCGCTGATCGCGACAACCGGCCGATAGCACGGAACACTTGCTGCATGGCCGGCGCTTTACCGAGCAGCTCGGGCATTCGGCCTTCAGCATCCGTACCCGTCGGAATACGCTGCGCAGATTGTGCGGCACGCCGTACTAAATCGATGACCTGGTCGATATCGAAGGGCTTAGGGAGATACTCGAACGCGCCGCTCTCGTACGCGGACACCGCGTTGTCGAGATCGGCATGCGCGGTCATCACGATGATCGGAAGCTGAGGTCGCGTAGCGTGAATTTTGCGCACGAGCTCGAGCCCCGAAAGGCCCGGCATCCGAATATCCGTCAGCAGAACGTCGGGCGACTCGCTACGCAACGCCTCGAGAGCAGGCTCCGCCGACTCGAACATTCGCGTCGTCATTCCGCCGCCCTTCAGCGCCCGCTCGA
>JBEAXT010000025.1:0-4695 GCA_041159695.1 Pseudomonadota bacterium | reverse complement strand
TCAGGCGATGTGCAGATCGTGGTGGGCACCCACGCTCTTTTTCAGGAAGGCATGCAGTTTCGCGATCTCGCGTTGGTGATCGTGGATGAACAACACCGCTTCGGTGTGCAGCAAAGAATGCGTCTCGCAGAGAAAGGGCAAACAAGCGGCAGGCATCCTCACCAACTCATCATGACGGCGACACCTATTCCGCGAACGCTCGCGATGACGGCCTATGCCGACCTCGACGTCTCCGTCATCGACGCACTCCCGCCGGGTCGCACGCCGGTCAAAACCGTTGTGGCTGCGGAGACGCGGCGCGATGAAGTCGTCGCGCGCATCGATGCGGCCTGTCGGGATGGCAGTCAGGCCTATTGGGTGTGCCCGCTCATCGAAGAATCGGAAGAACTTCAGTGTCAGGCTGCAGAAGAAACTGCTGCCGTACTCGCCGAAGCACTGCCTCATCTCGTCGTACGTCTCGTGCATGGTCGGATGAAACCGAAAGAGAAAGACGCCACGATGATGGCGTTCAAGGCGGGGAAAATTAATCTACTGGTCGCAACAACCGTAATCGAAGTCGGTGTAGATGTTCCGAACGCGACGCTCATGGTGATCGAGAATGCCGAGCGTATGGGTCTCGCGCAGTTGCACCAACTTCGCGGACGCGTAGGTCGTGGTTCCCGAGAGAGCGGCTGCGTGCTGCTGTACAGGGCGCCGCTCGGTCCGCTCGCTCGCGCTCGACTCAACGCCATTCGCGAGAGTAACGACGGCTTCGAGATCGCCCGCCGAGATCTCGAACTTCGTGGACCCGGCGAATTGCTCGGAACGCGACAAACGGGTCTCGCGCGGATGCGGGTCGCAGATCTCATCCGTGATGCCGATCTCTTGCCGCGGGTGCAGGAGGCGGCCGAAATTCTGCTCGCCTCCCACCAAGATAGAATCGCGCCCCTGACCCAACGATGGATCGGAACGGACGAACGCTATGGCCGCATCGGCTGATACAACTTCTCTTCCCTCAGCAGTGCCGGCCGCAGCGATGTGGTTGCCAGGAAGCGCGCTCAACTGTTACGTCGGTGACGCGGCTTTGCGGTCGTGGCTACTCACTCCGGGTTTGCTGACCCAAAGAATCCGCGAAGCCGCAGGCGATGGCTTCGCCATGCATTGCTTGCACGAAGGCATGATCGGTGACGCGCACGTTCGCGAGATCGACATGAGCTGCGACGGCGTCGTCTGGATGTTTGCCCATACGAGGATTCCTGCAGCGACGTTGCAGGCTCAACGCTGGCTCGGCCAGATCGGTACTCGCACGCTGGGTGAAGCGCTTCACGGTCGCGAAGGTTTGACGCGTGAAGAGTTTCGTTACGCGCAGCTGTATCCGGATAGCTGGCTTGCCGATCGCGCGCTGCGGCATGCCGGCCTAACCGCGCAACCCGTTTGGGTCCGACACTCGGCTTTCATCGTGGACCATGCGCCGTTCGATCTCTACGAAGTGTTTCTGCCTGGCATCGGTCAGCGCGTGACCGGTCGCGCTCAAGCGCCTCGTTAGCGTATGGCCACCCGATCGTCTGCACTAAGCCGACGTCTGCGCGAATACGTCTTGCTGACGCGGCTCAATCGGCCGATCGGGACACTCTTGCTGCTATGGCCTACGCTTTGGGCGCTCTGGATCGGATCGGGCGGAATTCCTGACCCGCTGCTATTGGTCGTGTTCGTACTGGGCACGCTGCTCACACGCTCAGCCGGCTGCATCATCAATGATTTCGCGGACCGAAACTTCGATCCGCACGTCGCGCGCACGCGAGAGCGGCCTCTCGCCGCAAGACGGATCTCGCCTTACGAGGCGATCGCGCTGTTCGTCGTGCTCATGCTGCTCGCACTCGCGCTGGTGCTGCAGCTCGACACGAACACCGTCTTACTCTCTTTTGTAGCTGCAGGCTTGTTGGCCACTTATCCACTCTTCAAGCGATTCTTTCCGGCGCCTCAGGTCTATCTGGGTCTCGCCTTCGGATGGGCAGCACCGATGGCTTTCATGGCCACACGAGGAACCGTTCCGTTGGTGGGGTGGCTGATTCTTTTGGCGGCCGTGATCTGGGCCTGCATTTACGACACGTTTTATGCGATGGTCGATCGCGAAGATGACCGGCGCATCGGCATCAAGTCGACGGCACTTCTTTTTGGTCGTCACGATTTACGTGCTATCGGATTGCTGCAAGTCGCAATGATCGCCGTCCTTCTGTGGATCGGTGTAGTCGCTGAGCTCGGCTCGATTTATGACTTGAGTGTCGCCTGTGCCGCCGGCCTCTTCGTCCGGCAGACGTGGTCTTCGAGACATCGTGACCGTGAAGCCTGCTTCCGCGCGTTTCTCGATAATCATTACGTCGGCATGGCGCTGTTCGTTGGCATCGCTCTCGCGACGGCCCAACGCTGAACCTCTACGAGACCCGCTGCGAGCAGCGCATCACGCGCCGCATCAAGCGTCGCCCCGGTGGTGAGTACATCGTCGATTAGCGCGACACGACGTAAGCCCATTGATGCGATGCTCGCGAGACCGCAAGGACTGACGACAAACGCGCCCTCGACGTTTAAACGTCTTTCGGCGGCGTGCAGTCCGGTTTGCGAGGGCGTCGCACGGATGCGTGAAAGCCAGTCGTGGCGTACGGGCCGATGCAGCCAATGTCCGACATGCGTCGCAATGAGCGCCGATTGATTGAACCCCCTGCGGCACACCCGCTCCGGATGGAGCGGCACGGGAATCAATGCCTCGGGCGGCTCGTATCCATGCAACGCACCCGCGAGCATCCCACCGAAAAGACGCGCGGCACGCCGGTCGCCTCGGTATTTAAGTGTTTTCAGGGAGTCGGCGATCGGATCGCGGTAAGTGAATGCGGCAAACGGCAAACGCTCAGGGTCGGCGCACGGGCTCCAAGGCAAGCCCGCCAGACAGGCGGTACAGAGATCGATGGGTCCGAGATCGCCCTCTCGCTCACAAAAGTAACAACGCGGCGGTAGGCAACTGAAACTCCATCGAGCCCGCCAAGGAAGTGCCGCCCCGTAGTGGTGAAGCCAGCGCGCTACCGGGTGAATTGTCGACCTTGCAATGATGTTCAAGTTGACAGTCTCCCCCGCCCTTGAGGAACATCCCCATCGAAAACGCCAAGGCTGCCCGCAGACCTCGTCCGACGGCAGTCCTTAAATCTCGTCATCGCTCCGGGAAACACCATGACCGAACACGCCGTCCGTCACGATTGGGCCATCGAGGAAGTCGAGGCGCTGTTCGCGCTGCCTTTTCAGGACCTGCTGTTCCGCGCGCAATCGGCGCATCGCGCGCATCAGGCCGCCAATACCGTACAGATGAGCACGCTGCTTTCAGTAAAAACCGGCGCATGCCCCGAGGACTGCGCCTACTGCCCTCAGAGCATTCGCTACGACACCGGCCTCGACCGCGAAGCACTGATGGCCGTCGCAGATGTCGCCGATCGAGCTCGCGCAGCCCGGGATGCCGGAGCAACCCGTTTTTGCATGGGCGCGGCCTGGCGTTCTCCCAAGAAAAAAGACATCGATGTCATGACCGCGATGATTCGCGAAGTGAAATCGCTCGGTCTCGAGAGTTGTGCGACGCTCGGCATGCTCACGCACGAGCAAGCCAAAGAATTGCGCGAGGCGGGTCTCGATTATTACAACCACAACATCGACACCTCTCCCGAGTTCTACGACAAGATCATCACGACTCGGGATTTTCAGGAGCGTCTCGATACGCTCGAAGCGGTTCGCGAAGCCGGTATGAACGTCTGCTGCGGCGGTATCGTCGGTATGGGCGAAACCACGAAAGATCGCGCTCGTATGCTGCAAGTGCTCGCCAATCTTCCGCAGCACCCGGAAAGCGTACCGATCAATCAGCTCGTGGCGGTACCGGGTACGCCGCTGGCCAATCAAGCACCGATCGATCCGTTCGACTTCGTTCGTACGATCGCCGTCGCGCGCATCCTCATGCCGAAGTCTGCGGTGAGGCTGTCCGCCGGCCGCGAGCAAATGTCGGATGAACTTCAGGCGTTAGCGTTCTTCGCTGGCGCGAACTCCATCTTCTACGGCGAGAAATTGCTGACCACGGGTAATCCCGACGTCGAACACGATCGGGAATTGCTTGAGCGTCTCGGAATGCGTACCGCAACCGGAGCGCCCGGTGCGCTGCACGCCTGAGGCGATCGCTGCCACCCTCGGCGAGATCGACTCCCGCCAGCTGCACCGTCGTCGCGAACTCGCTCCAGACGGTCGTCTAAATTTTTGTAGCAACGACTACCTGGGTCTTGCGACAGACGAACGAATTGCGAGTGCGATGGCGGAGGCCGCGCAGCAACTTGGGGCGGGTGCGGGCGCCTCACATTTGGTCAGTGGTCACACCGCTGAGCACGAGGCACTCGAGCGGGAGATTGCGGAGTTCATGGGTCGGGAGCGAGCGTTGGTGTTTTCGACCGGCTACATGGCCAATCTCGGCGTATTGTCGGCGCTCGCCGATCGTCGCGATCTGCTGATCGCTGACGAGCTCAATCATGCCTCGTTGATCGATGCTGCACGGCTCGTGCGTAGCGCATCTAATTTGCGCTACGCCCATGGCGATGCGACGGCGGCAGCGTCGTTGCTCGACACTCACGCGCCGTCTTTCGCGGCCGTTGGAGCAGGGGCATTCCTCGTTACGGACGGCGTCTTCAGCATGGACGG
>JBEAXT010000104.1:0-7263 GCA_041159695.1 Pseudomonadota bacterium | reverse complement strand
GGCGTCGGATTCACGCGTGACGCGAGTCGGCTCACGGATGGCGGCGCCATAACCGCGCATCAAAATACCGGGTTGAAGACCCCGACTACGCAGCAGCCGCGCGAGTGCGGCAACGATCGGGCTTTTGCCCGTACCGCCGACGGAGAGGTTCCCGACGATCACGACGGGTACTCGCGGCCGATAAGCGCGACGCCAGCCGCGTTGAAAAAGAAAACGCCGAAAGGCGGCGCCCGCGGCGAACACGGCGGAGAGCGGTGCAAGCAGCACGGCGCCTGCACGGCCCTCGTACCAGACCCCTTCGAGCCAGCGGGTCGTGGCGCTCGCCATCAGACAGCGAACTGCAACCGGTGAAGTTGCGCATACATGCCCTGATGCGCAATCAGCTCGGCATGTGTGCCGGACTCGACGACCCGACCCTCGTGCAGCACGACGATGAGATCGGCCTGCTCGATGGTCGAGAGCCGATGCGCGATGACGAGCGTCGTGCGTCCGCGCCGCAAGGTCGTGAGCGCGGCTTGAACCCGTCGCTCGGATTCGTTGTCGAGCGCGCTCGTGGCCTCGTCGAGCACCAGCACCGGGGCGTTCTTGAGCAGCGCACGCGCGATCGACACGCGCTGTCGTTGACCACCGGAGAGTTGCGAGCCCCGCTCGCCCACGGGGGTATCGAGACCCTGAGGTAAATCCGCCGCAAAATCCATCACGTACGCGGCGGTCGCAACCTCCTCGATCGCAGCGGAGGCTGGATCAGCAATATTGAACGCGATGTTGCGCCGGATACTGTCGTCGAAGAGTACGACTTCCTGACTCACGAGGCTCACCTGCTCGCGCAGATCAGCCCTGACGTACTCGCGCAGATCGACACCATCGAGAAGCACGCTGCCAGACTCTGGATCGATGAAGCGCGGTATTAAATTGGCGAGCGTGCTCTTGCCGCTACCGGACTTACCGACGAGCGCCACGGTCTGGCCGGGCTGAACTTTGAAGCTCACGTTCGAGAGCACCTCGCCCTGCGCACTCGAGTAACTGAAACTCACGTTTCGGAACTCGATCTCGCCGCGTGCGCGCTCGAGTCTGCGCGTACCTCCGGCATCCTCGACGGGCGTATCGAGTACTTCGAACACGCTCGCACCGGCAGCAATGCCCTGCTGCAGCGGGCCGAACACTTGCACGAGTCGACGCAGCGGCGCCGTCAATAACAGAAGCGCCGCGAGGAAGGCCATGAACTCATCGACCCGCAACTGCTCATTGAAGACTTGTCGAATCGCGACGAAGAGGACACCCGCGAGGCCGAGCGAGGCGGTGATCTGCACGGCCGGATTAGCGAGTGCGCGGGCGCCGATCAGTCGCATATTGCTGTGCCGATTACGCTCGTTCGCATCGGCAAAGATCGCTTCCTCGTAACGCTCGGCATTGAAACTTTTGATGACTTTTTGGCCGTCGAGCGCTTCTTTGGCGACTCGCGTGACATCCCCCATCGAGGCCTGAATGCGCGCGCTATAGCGACGGAACGAACGATTGATGTACTGGATCAACCAAGACATCGGCGGCGCCAAAACGAGCACCAGCGTTGCGAGTTGCCAGTTGTACCAAAGCAGCATCGCCACGAGCCCGATGATGGTGAGCGTGTCGCGGATCAGCACCGTGACCGCATTCGTCGTCGCCTCGGCCACGAGCTCGATGTTGTACGTCAGTCGCGAGAGCAGACCCCCAGAGGTCGCCGCCTCGAAATGCCGCGTCGGTAAGCGCAAGTAATGAGAGAACAACTCGGCGCGGAGCGATTTGATGATCTGCCGCCCCACCCAGCCCGGAAAGTAGTTCGACACGTAGTCACCAACACCGCGCACCATGAAGAGCACGATGGCGCCGAGCGGGATCGCCCAGATGATGCGCGGATCGGGTTCGACGAATGCGCCGCCCAAGAACCGCTGAATGAGGTACGCGAGCGCTGCATCGGTGGAGGCGAATAGCGCCATGCCGAGCACGCCGATGAGAAACATGCCGAGATGGGGACGCGCGTACCCGAGCAATCTGCGGTACACCTTGGAGGAATCGGCGATTTCGACCGGCCGTTGGCTCAAGGGCGATGCGTGTCCTGCATGACGTCGGCGGATCCCGACCTGACTGGCCGGGGATGATACCGCCACAGGGGGGTCCCCTGCAGGGCTGCGTGGGAGACCCACCGCGGCGGGAGCCCTCGGCGCAGGTGTAGCGTGACGGCGCCCTGCGCCGCCGTGGCGATCACTCTCGAAGCATCGACTCGCCAATGCAGCGCCACCCGCGCGAGCCGCTCGGCATCGCCCTGACCTCCGGGGATCATGACCCACTGCGCATCGACCGCCTCGACGAATGACGTGGTCACCGCGGCGAGCGATCCGCGACGCGGCGTGACGATCACGGTTGACGTCAACGCGCGCTCGCCCTCCGCAGCCTGCTCGACGAGTTGGACCGATTCGGCCGCATCGAGTCGATCGGCGATGAGGAACGATGGGCTCCCCCCAAAATCGACGCGCAGTGCACACGACCCGTTGGGCGATCCGAAGGATGCGAACTCGACCTGGTTCCAGCGCCAGACCAGCGATCGCGCGCAGGTGTGGACATCACGATGGGCGCCCGGCCACTCGCCTCCGCCGATCACCCGATCGACGGGGAACGCCGCCATCAGTCGTGCCGCACCCGCCGCGCGTTGGGCGTGCGAGCCGCTCAAAACGAGGACGTCGACTTTGGTGATCCCGAGTGCCCGAAGCGCCGGGATGATAAGGCGCTCCGCCGCGCGTCCTTCGCTCGAGTAATGTTCGCCGGTATCGTAGACGAGCGCGTGATCTCGGGTGCGCACGATGAGCGCCGTCCCCTCGCCTGCATCGAGCAGCGTCATCATGGCTTCGTTCTCCGCGAGACGCTCGACCCCGGAGAGCGGCATCCACGCGGCTGGCGTCACCTCGACCGCTGCATACGGCTGTGCAGCGACGGCCACGAGCAGCGGCCAAAGCAGTTCGTGTACCCGTTCGCCGATCCACCAGAGTGGCTTATCGAGTGGCGCTGCGACGCTACCGAGCAATCCGCCGAGTAGCGCAATCGGTACCAACACCAAAGAAAATACGGGAATGGCTGCAAAGTTCACGAGCAGCCCCACCAAAGAAACGCTCGAGAACCAGATGACCGTGATCGGCAATAAGGCGAGACTGACGTGCCACTGCGTGCGCAAAGTCTCCATGAACCAGGCGCGTAAACCCCGCCCCTGCGCGTCCCCGGCGGCGATCAGCGTCGCCATCGCAACGAACGACAGCCAAAAACCCGATGAGAGCGGTGCGAACGGATCGATCACGAGCACGGCGATGGCCGCAAGACCCAGCACATCGAACCCCGAGTGCACACGACCCGACAGCTTGAGCACCCACCACACGAAGAGCATCACGACCGTACGCTGTGCCGGGATGCCGAATCCGGCCAGCGCGGCATAGGCGATCGCAGCCGGCACGCCGAGCGAGGCTGCAAACGTCTCCCGATCAATCCGCAGGGCGAGTCGCGGCGCTCTAGACCAGCCCCGTCGTGCCAAGGCCGCAACGACCCAACAAAAGAGCGTCACGTGCATTCCCGAAATGGCGACGAGATGCGTCGTCCCGGTATCGCTGAACACGCGCCACTGTTCGCGACTCACCTCGCCCGTCGCGCCCACCGCGAGACCCGAAAAGAGCGCTGACGCATCGCGATCGATAACGATGTCGCGAATGCGCCCGACGATCCGCTCACGAAGCGCGAGCAGCCCGAACACCGGCTCGGCGATCGGTCGATTGCCGGCGAATGGCAACACCACCGCCCGAACATGGACACGATCGCGAAAAAATTCTCGTTGCTCGTCAAAGCCGCCAGGGTTGGTGTTGGCACGCGGCACGTTAAGCCGGAGCAGCAGTCGCCAACGCTCTGTCGCACGGGGCAGCGGCGACGGCGGCCCGCGCCAGCTCACTCGCGCGCGCATCGTTCTTTGTAACCTCGAGGGAGATTCGATGACGAGGTCGGCATCGAATTCGATGCCGGTGGTCGTGCGTCGCACGAGCGAGTCGATCTTCACTTCAGCAATCACGCGCTGCCCCTCGTCGGCCGGCGACCAGCGCTGCGCCAGTTGATCGAGCGAGAGAAGCAAGGTGACGAGGGCTGCACTCGCCCCGATGCCGATCGCGATGCACGGCACTCGCCAGCGCAGGACGAACGAGACCGCGAATCCGGCGACGGCGAGCAGGAATACGGCGATGAGCGTGTAAAGCTCGGGCCGCAAGGGCCCGAAGAGGACGGCCATCACCCCGAGCAACGTCGCAAGACCCGCGACGGTGCTGCTACAGTGTCGCCCCGCGATGCTGCGAAACACGATCCGTCAACTCGGCCGAAAAGTGCAGGCGTCGCGCGATCGCTGGTTCGCCCGCCCGTTCGCGCACGTTTTCATTGACCCGCGACTGTGGTCGATGCAGCGGCGCAGTATCACGTCGGCGTTTGGCGTGGGGCTCGCGATCTGCTTTATCCCGCTGCCGGTGCATATTCCGCTCGCGTTCATGCTGGCGATGCTCCTGCGACTGAACGTACCGACACTCATCGGCACGGTATTCATCGTGAATCCGCTGACCGTCGTGCCGATTTATTACCTCGCTTACCTCACCGGCCGGGCGGCGCTCGGCCAATCTCCCGGAAACTTCAGATTCGAACTCAGCTGGGACTGGCTGCAGCACGGACTTGGTCCGGTCTGGAAGCCGTTCTTGCTCGGGTGTTTGATTTGCGGGGTGGTCTTCGGATTGGTCGGCTGGCTGGTGCTCGACCGGATCTGGCAGTCACGCGTACGCGAGAAATACCGCACGCGCGGTAGTCGATCAAACGACTGAAGTCGTCTATTTGGCGCGATTTGGGCCGAGGCGGATCAGACGAGCCGTCCGTCCGTCAGGGTGAGCACCCGATCCATTCGCGCCGCGAGACGCGCATCATGGGTCACGATCACGAGCGTCGTGCGACGATCTCGATTGAGCCGCAACATCAGCTCGAAGACCTGCTCGGCATTACGACCATCGAGATTTCCGGTCGGCTCATCGGCAAGCACGAGCGCCGGCTCCGTGACGAGCGCGCGGGCGACCGCTGCGCGCTGTCGCTCCCCACCCGACAATTGATGCGGGCGATGCGTCAAACGCCCGCCCAACCCGACCTCTTCGAGCAATGCGCTAGCGCGCGACTTCGCCTCGGCTGTCGGCAGTCGTCGGACCAAGAGCGGCATCGCCACGTTTTCGAGCGCGCTGAACTCGGGCAACAGGTGATGAAACTGGTAGACGAATCCGATCGTGCGGTTGCGCAGCGCGCTGCGCTCGCCTTCGTTGAGCGCATGCAAATCACGGCCTTCGATACAGACACTGCCGAGCGTTGGGCGATCGAGTCCTCCGAGAATCTGCAAGAGCGTCGTCTTACCCGAACCCGACGCGCCGACGATCGCCACGCACTCCCCACGCTGTAGGCGCAGATCGAGCCCGTCCAGCACGCGCAGCGTGGTCGAACCCTCGGTGAATTCGCGAACGACTCCCTTTGCCTCGAGCACGACGTCATTCATGGCGTAACGCCTCCGCAGGTTGGGTGCGCGAGGCACGCCAGGCTGGATAGAGCGTAGCGAGCGCGCACAGGACGAAAGCGACGCCACACACGCGAGCGACGTCCACCCATTCGACGTAGGCCGGCAAGTCCGTCATGAAATACACCTTGGCATCCATGAACTGTACGCCGAAGAGGCTCTCGATGCCTCGAACGATCGCTTCGACGTTGAAGGCGAGCACGATTCCGAGCGCTGCGCCGGCGAGGGTCCCGGCAAGGCCGATCAAGACACCCTGTATCGCAAACGTCTGCAGGATATCGACTGGCGTCGCGCCCAAGGTCCGTAGCAAGGCAATGTCACCCTGCTTTTCTTTGACGATCATGACGAGCGTCGAGACGATATTGAAGGCCGCCACACCCACGATGATGAGCAGGATGATGAACATCATCCCCTTGGTGAGCTCGATGGATTGGAAAAAATTCGCGTGGTTGCGGGTCCAGTCGCTGACGTAGTACCCCCCACCGAGCGTCACCGCCAGCTCGCGCACCACCTCCGGCGCACGCACCGGATCCGCGAGCGCGAGACGAACCCCCGTCACGTCTTCGCCCAGACGGTAGAGTCGTGCGGCATCGCGGATATTCATGAGCGCAAGACCGCGATCGAACTCATACATACCCGACTCGAATGTGCCGATCACCTGAACCCGACGCATGCGAGGCACGACGCCCTCGGGGGTCGCACTTCCCTCAGGAACGATGACGACGATCTCGTCGCCTCGCGACACACCGAGTTCGTTCGCAAGCGTCGCACCGAGAATGATCTTCCAGGACCCGGGCGTCAGATCCTCGATGCGAGCATCCCGAACGCGTTGAGCGAGACCGGTCGCCTCACGCTCGAGCGAGGGATCGATGCCGCGGACCGCGCTTCCAAGCACGCGCGAATCCTTGGCGAGCATGGCTTGCGCCTCGACGTACGGGACGGCGTGGCGGACACCCGGTGACGCGAGTGCGAGTCGGCGTATGTCCTGCCAATTTTCGAGCGTACCCTCGAGCCCCATCAGCGTGGCATGCGAGGTCACCGACAAAATTCGCGAACGCAACTCGCGTTCGAAGCCGTTCATCACCGACAGCACCACGATCAGCACGGCGACACCGAGCATGAGACCCGACGTCGACATGAAGGCGACGAACGACACAAACCCCCGCCGATGCGTTGAACGCAGGTAACGGGTACCGACCATCCAGGTCCAGGCGTCGCGCACCATCACTCGTACCTCAAGGCTTCGGCAGGTGCGACACGCGAGGCGCGAAACGCGGGGTACACGGTGGCGAGTGCCGTGACGAGCAGCGCGATCAAGGCGATGGTGAGGACGTTCTCGCCACGCAACTCCGCCGGTATGCGCGTCACGTAGTACACGCTCGGATCCATCACCTGGAACCCGAACGCCGATTCCATGAGCGGCACGATGTCGCCGACATTGAGCGAGAGCACGACACCGAGCGCGACGCCCAAGGCGACACCCGCCCAGCCGATCACGAGTCCCTGCGTGAGAAACACCCCGAGCACGCTACGCGGCGACGCCCCGAGAGTGCGCAAAATGGCGATATCGGTGCGTTTATCGGTCACCACCATCACGAGCATCGCCACGATATTGAACGCGGCCACACCCACGATCAGCATCAAAATAATCGACATCATCCGCTTCTCGA
>JBEAXT010000078.1:0-12424 GCA_041159695.1 Pseudomonadota bacterium | reverse complement strand
TATGTCGACCCTCTGCATCGCGATCGAGTTCTCCGGTGGCGAGATCGAGGCCGGGTACGAGTTGACCGATGAGAGACGACTTGCCGACGCCCGACTGGCCGACGAACACACTGGTTTCGTGGCGCAGAATTTCTTTGAGCCGGTCGAGCTGATCGCCGGTCTCAGCGCTGCAATGCAGCGCCGGATAGCCGGCGGCTTCGAATGAGCGAGTAAGTGCTGCGAGATCAACGCCCTCGACCAGATCGCACTTATTGACGAGTACGAGCGCTTTGATGCCCGCGGACGAGGCGGCGCAAAGATAGCGATCGATGATGAAAAGATCTGGCATGGGCGCGGGCGCCATCACGGCGACGAGCAGCGTGAGATTGGCGACAACGGGCTCGGCCTCTCCGCGCAGCGTCGCACGGGCGAGCAGGCTACGCCGCGGCAGAATATCCGTGACGTGCACCTCGGCATGCGCGAGGTCTTCGTTGCAGCGGACACGGTCGCCGCACACCACCTGAAGACGGCGGCCGAAGGGGCGCGCCTGAACGATACGTCCGGCATCGTCGCGCACTTTGACGTGGCGCCCATAGGCGGCGATGACCTGTGCCTCGAATTCCAAGTGCTTGCCGCGCCGTACCGATTAAAGAGGGGGCCACTCTAGCCTCTGTTAGACTCCGGCTCAATCTGATCCGCTCCTGCAGTCAAACCTCCAACCACGACGGACCTTCACCATGCCGAGTCGCGATGCGTTGATCTGGATCGATCTCGAGATGACCGGTCTCAAACCCGAATCGGACACCATCATCGAGATCGCCACCTTGGTCACGGATTCGTCCTTGCAGCTCATCGCCGAAGGGCCGGTGCTCGCCATCCACCAAGACGAGGCGACGCTCGCCCGCATGGACGAGTGGAACCAACGTCAGCATGGGGGGTCGGGCCTCATCGCCCGCGTTCGCGCGAGCACGATCACCTTAGCCGAGGCCGAGCGCCAGACGCTCGAATTTTTAGCGCAGCACGTCGAGTCCGGCGCGTCGCCCATGTGCGGCAACAGCATTTGCCAAGACCGCCGCTTCATGGCGCGTCTCATGCCGAAGCTCGAGGCGTTTTTCCATTACCGTAACCTCGATGTGAGTACGGTCAAAGAATTAGCGAGACGTTGGTCGCCCGAAATCGCAACGGCCTTCAATAAAGAAGGTACGCATCTGGCGCTCGATGACATTCGTGAGTCGGTGCGGGAGTTGCAGTACTACCGCGAGCGATTTTTCCAGCTTGCACCCCGAGGCGCCTGCTGATCGTGTCGGCCGTCGACCTACCTCGCTTCGACGACGTGGTCGCCGCGCACGGGCGTTTGCTCGGGCGGGTGGTGCGCACACCCGTCATGAACTTTCCGCGCTTCGATGCCCGGGTCGATCGTCGCGTGTGGTTCAAATGCGAAAATTTGCAACATATCGGCGCCTTCAAGTTTCGTGGCGCAACCAATGCGCTGCTGCAACTCGAGAGCGCTGGGAAGACCGTCGCGACGCATTCCTCCGGTAATCATGGCGCAGCCTTGGCCCGTGCCGCGCGCGAGCTCGGTTGGCGCTGCGTCGTCGTGGCACCGCGGGACGCCTCGGTCGTCAAGCTGCAGGCAATTCGTACCGAAGGTGCAGAGCTCATCGCCTGCGAGCCGGGTCTTGCGGCGCGCGAAGCCGCGCTTTCTGAAGTCGTTGCGCGAACGGGCGCGTCTGTCGTACATCCCTTCGACGATGCGCGAGTGATCGCCGGGCAGGGGACGGCGACCCTCGAGCTATTGAGCGAGCACCCCGAGCTCGATGTCGTGACGGCGCCGGTGGGCGGTGGCGGCTTGCTTTCTGGCACGGCGATCGCCGCCAAGACGATGGCTCCACATTGCCGTGTGATCGGCGTCGAGCCCGCGATGGCCGACGATGCCGCGCGGTCGTTTCATGGCGGAGTTCGAGTGGGTCTTCAAGGGTCTCCGGCGACGATCGCCGACGGATTGCGCGGCTCGATCGGTGTTCGGCCTTACGCGATTTTTCGCGAGCTCGTTGACGATGTACTGACGGTATCTGAAAGCGCGATCGTCGCAGCGATGCGGATCGCACTCGAAGATCTGCGCATGCTGATCGAGCCGTCTTCGGCCGTTCCGCTCGCGGCGCTCATTGAGGGGCGGGTCGGTCGTCCGGATGAAACGATCGGTGTGATCGTCTCCGGCGGCAACGTCGATCTTTCGGTCTGTCCGTTTCTTGCCGGACGAGCCTTGTTCAGCGTTTGACGGCGGCGTCCTGGGCAAGCATGAGCCAAGTCTCGATCACCGTATCGGGATTGAGCGAGAGGCTATCGATGCCTTCCTCGACGAGCCAGCGGGCGAGATCCGGGTGGTCTGAAGGTCCTTGACCACAAATGCCGACGTATTTTTTGGCTTTACGACAGGCGCGAATGGCCATGGAGAGCATCTCTTTGACCGCCGGGTCGCGTTCGTCGAAGTGCTGCGCCACGATCCCTGAGTCGCGATCGACCCCCAAGGTGAGCTGGGTCATGTCGTTCGAGCCGATCGACATCCCGTCGAAGAATTCGAGGAAGCGCTCTGCGAGCACCGCGTTCGAAGGCAGCTCGCACATCATGATGATTTTGAGATCGCCTTGACCACGTTTGAGGCCATTGGCAGCCAGCAGCTCGGTGACTTCCTTGGCTTCGCGCAGCGTGCGTACGAAAGGCACCATGACTTGGACGTTGGTGAGTCCCATATCGTCGCGTACTTTTTTGAGTGCCCGGCACTCGAGTTCGAAGCAGGCCCGGAAATTAGGATCGGTATACCGAGCGGCCCCGCGGAAGCCGATCATCGGATTTTCTTCGGTCGGCTCGTAGAGTCGCCCGCCGATGAGATTGGCGTACTCGTTCGATTTGAAATCCGACAAACGAACGATCACCGGTTCCGGTGCAAAGGCAGCGGCAATCTGTGCGACGCCCTCGGCGAGTTTCTCGACATAAAATCCGACTGGGTCGGCATAGCCTGACATCTGATCGCGAATCTCGTCCTTGAGTCGGGCGTCTTGTTTATCGAACTCGAGTAGCGCGCGCGGATGCACGCCGATCATGCGATTGATGATGAACTCGAGCCGTGCGAGACCGACGCCGCGATGCGGGACGCTCGCGAAATCGAAGGCACGATCGGGATTGCCGACGTTCATCATGATTTTGACGGGTGCCGGGGGCAGGGCGTCGAGTTCGATCTGGCGACGCTCGAAGTCGAGCGCACCCTCATAGACGAAACCCGTGTCGCCCTCAGCGCAGGAGACCGTGACCGGCTGTCCCTCGCGGATCGTGGTGGTGGCGTTGCCGCAGCCGACGACCGCGGGGATACCGAGCTCGCGCGCGATGATGGCGGCGTGACAGGTGCGCCCTCCGCGATTTGTGACGATGGCCGAGGCGCGCTTCATGACGGGCTCCCAGTCGGGATCGGTCATGTCGGCAACGAGCACATCTCCGGGTTGTACGCGCGCCATTTGCGAAGGATCGGAGATGACCCGGGCAGGACCCGCGCCGATGCGCTGCCCGATACTTCGGCCTTGGGTGATGATGGCCGAGCGTTTTGCGAGTGTGTAACGCTGAATGGTACGACCGCTGCGACTCTGCACGGTCTCGGGTCGCGCCTGCAAAATATAGAGCTCGCCGCTCGCGCCGTCCTTACCCCACTCGATGTCCATCGGACGCCCGTAGTGCTGCTCGATGATGAGCGCCTGCTTCGAGAGCGCAAGCAAATCGGCATCGTCGAGACAGAAGCGCCGTCGATCGGCTGGGGCCACATCAACGGTGCGTACGCGCTCCGCAGATCCTGGCTCGCCGTAGACCATTTTGATGGCCTTCGCACCGAGGTTGCGTCGCAGCACAGCATGACGCCCGGCGCGCACCGCCGGTTTGTAAAGATAAAACTCGTCCGGGTTGACGGCTCCTTGCACGACCGTTTCGCCGAGGCCGTAGGACGCGGTGATGAAGACGACATCGCGGAAGCCGCTGTCGGTGTCGAGCGTGAACATGACGCCGCTCGCGCCGAGATCCGAGCGCACCATTTGCTGGATACCCGCCGACAGCGCGACCTGCGAGTGGTCGAAGCCCTGGTGAACGCGATAGGCGATTGCCCGATCATTGAAGAGCGAGGCAAAGACATGGCGCATCGCCTCGATGACGGCGTCCTCGCCCTGCACGTTGAGGAAGGTTTCTTGCTGGCCTGCGAACGAGGCCTCGGGGAGGTCTTCGGCGGTCGCTGACGAACGAACGGCGACTGAGATGTTCGAGCCGAATCGGCGGTAGCCTTCGCGGACGGCGCGCTCGAGCTCGGCAGGCAACGGGGCGTCGAGGATCCATCCGCGAATTTTGGCGCCCACCTCGGCAAGACGAACCACGTCGTCCACGTCGAGCGACTGCAGCTGTTCGCGGATACGCGCGTCGAGTCCTTGGTGCGCGAGCATCTGTCGGTAGGCGGCCGCCGTCGTTGCGAAACCGCCCGGAACTTTGACGCCGAGGCGCGCCAACTGCCCGATCATTTCGCCGATGGAGGCGTTCTTGCCCCCGACGGTCTCGACGTCGTGCATCGTCAGGCGTTCAAAGGGCAGTACGAGTTCAGTCACTGGCGGATCCTTGAGTTGGAGAGCGGGGCGAGGGAGACTGACGGTCGGTGATGGATAGGTAGACCCACTCGTGACAACGCGAACCGTTTTCTTCGTTTCCGACCAAACCGGCGTCACGGCCGAGACCATGGGCCATAGTCTTTTAACGCAGTTCGACGGGCTACAATTTCGGGCCGTGACTCTGCCATTTGTCTCCAGCATTGACAAGGCACAGGAGGCGGTTCGGCGCATCAATGCCGCAGGCCTCGAGGAGGGCGTTCGTCCCATTGTCTTCAGCACGCTGGTTCAGGACGACTTGCGACTCGTTTTGCGGGAGGCGGAAGCCCTCGTGCTCGATTTTTTCGAGGCTTTCGTCGGGCCCATGGAGCGCGAGCTCGGGACCCGCTCCTCCCACAGCTCGGGGAAAGCGCATGGCATCTCCGATTCGGTCGGTTACGCCGCGCGTATCGATGCGACGAACTACGCGCTCTCGAATGACGACGGCTCGAATCGCGACTACTCCACGGCCGACGTGGTGCTCGTCGGAGTTTCGCGCTCGGGCAAGACGCCCACCTGTCTTTATCTCGCCATGCAGTACGGAATCTTTGCTGCCAATTATCCGCTGACGGATGACGATCTCGAGTCCGCGCGTTTGCCTCCGGCGCTGCAGCCGCACAAAGCAAAGCTCTTTGGTCTTCGTATCGCGCCCAATAGGCTTCAACAAATTCGTCAAGAGCGCAGACCGAACAGCCGTTATGCCTCGCCGCCGCAGGTGCAATTCGAGACGCGAGCAGCCGATGCGATATTCCAGCGTAACGGCATCCCCGTACTCGATACGACAGAATGCTCCATCGAGGAGATTTCAGCGCGTATTCTCGAGGCCACCGGTATAGAGCGCCGGGTCCGCCCATGACGGTTGTGGCGTTCTCGCGTTATATTTGATCCATGAATTCGTCCTCCGACCGCTTCGACGCTCGAAAGCTTGCGCTGCAGGGCTTGCTCGGTGAGCCGTTGCTGCCGGCGAGCTGGCGGTCACGGCCGCGCAGTTTTGTCGCACTGATGGCGCTCTACGAAAGCAACCATCGATGGCTCGGCGCGTTGGCCGGTGAACTGCGGTCCATCGAAGGATTGCATCGATCGAGCGTGCAGGGGGATATCGAGCTCGAGCTTCAGGTCACCGAGCGCTCACCCTACACGACTATGCTACAGCTCACCTACGTGTTCTCGGACGACGGGTCGGTACCGAACGCTCCCGATATGGAGGTTCGCGTGTATCACGATGCGCGCCTTGCCGAGGCCCATGCCTGGGCGAACACTCATACCCACCCTTTGTTGCGAGGGTGGCGGCAGCATGCCGGCCTCGACCTCGATCAGCGCTGGGCGCGTAACATGATGCTCAACAAGTGGCTCGAGTATTGCCTCGAGCGCGGGCACGGATTCAGGCGGCTTCGCGCTTCGCCGTAACGGTTTTCGGTTTCGTTGATTTGCTCGGCTCCGAGAGCTTCAACATGTCCACCATGACCTCGGCCGACTGATCGAGTACGACGTCAGGTTGTTTTGACGCGTCGAGGTCTTCGATGGACGAAAGCGGCGATTCGGATCGCGCGACACGACGCGCATTTTCTCGGGACAACCGATTGGCTTCGAGCATCGTCCGCTCGGCGCGGCGCTTCTCGAGGTTCAGCGAGATCGCGCTCTGATCGCGCAGACGATTGAGCGCTGCGATATCTTCGACGAGCCAGCGGTAATCCGGATCGCGCTTCTGACGCGCGTTTTCTTCGAGTGCGAGCTTTGCGATCGAGGGTAGGCGCGTGTCGAGCGCGCGAAACTCGGCGCGATCGATGCGATCCCAGGGTAGGGCGTCATCCAGCGCGCTTTCGCCGACATCCTTGAGTCGAATCGGCGATGCGAGTTCGACATCAGGCTCGACACCGCGATGTTGGGTGCTCTCACCCGTAACGCGATAAAACTTGCCGATGGTGACGGTGAGCTGTCCGTTGACGGGTCGCGCACTCCAACGCGAGAGCGGTACGAGATTCTGCACCGTGCCCTTGCCGAAACTGCGCTGACCTACGACGACGCCTCGACGATAATCCTGAATAGCGCCAGCGAAAATTTCGGAGGCCGAGGCGCTGAAACGATCGATGACCACGACGAGCGGACCGTCATAGGCGATACCAGCGTCCGGATCGTCGAGCACCTCGCGCTCGCCGTTCGAGAACTGCACTTGCACGACGGGGCCCTGATCGACGAACAGACCGGTCAGCGATTGCGCCTCCGGCAGGAAGCCGCCGCCGTTTCCGCGCAGGTCGACGACGAGGCCGTCGATTTTTTCGGTTTTGAGCTCCTCGATGAGGCGCCGTACGTCTCGGGTGGTGCTGCGGTAATTTTTGTCACCTGCGCGCTGTCCATCGTAATCCGAGTAAAAACCGGGAACATTGATGATGCCGATCCGATATTCGGTATTACCCCGGTTGATGGTCTTGAGCTCTTTCCGGGCAGCCTGCGCCTCGAGAGTCACCTTGCCTCGCGTGAATTCGACAACGCGCTCCGGCGAGCCGGGGGCGGCGCCTACGGGCAAAATTTGCAAGCGCACGAGGGTGCCGCCCTTGCCGCGAATCAGCTGCACCACATCGTCGATACGCCAGCCGACGACGTCGGTCATCGGACCTTGTTTGCCTTGTCCCACGGCCGTGATTCGATCGTTGACACTGAGTGCGCCCGAGGCGGCGGCCGGCCCGCCTTCGATGAGATTCATGATGGTGACGTAGTCGTCGATGAGTTGTAGCGAGGCGCCAATGCCCTCGTAGTTCAAACTCATCTGAATTTTGTATTCCTCGGAATTCCGTGGCGAGAAATAACTCGAGTGCGGATCGAAGGTGTTGGCGTACGAGTTGAGAAACACCTCGAACACCTCTTCGGGTTTGACTTGGTCGGCGCGCTTGAGTACCCGGTCGTAGCGCGTGCGCAGCACCTCGCGTGCCTCGTCCCAGGTCTTGCCCGTCAGCAGCAGCGAGATCGCATCATTTTTAACGCGTTTTCGCCACAGCTCGTCGAGCTCTGCAGGCGTGGCGGGCCACGGCGACTTCTCGCGATCGAACTCGAAGGTTTCATCGCGCGTGAAGTCAGGTTCCTGATCGAGGAGCGACAGCGCATGCCGAATGCGTTCGCGATTGCGTTGCTGATAGCGCGCGAACATGGCGTACGCTGGCTCGAGGTCGCCGGTACGGATCATGTCGTCGAAGCGCAGCCGGTAGGCTTGGAATTCGGTGATGTCGCTCGCGAGAAAGTAACTGCGTTGGCCGTCGAGGCCGTCCAAGAATTTGTCCATAACCCGCGGGGACATGGCATCGTCGATCCGCTGCTGGCTGTAATGGTTGTCTTCGAGAAGGGCGCCGACCTGCCGCGCAATCATTCGATCGCGCGCGGACGGCGTCATGGCCCCCGGGGGCAGGGCGGAGGTGTCCGCGGTCAATCGCGACGAGCTGCCCAGCGTGAGCAGTCCGATGGTCAGGGCGACGTAAGCGATAAGTGCCGCCGGGCGGCGTCCTTGAGGGGTCATGGTCATCCGGTGTTCGGTAGAATCCCCTGCAGACTAGTTCCCCGGACGCGCCTCATCAAGTGCGGCATCGTTCGGGCTGAGGTTTTCATGCGCCCACTGTCCGTCTTGCTCGGGATCGTCCTCGGTTCGGCCGTGTCCATCACCGTCGCGCTGGTGCTGACGCTCGTGGTTTTCTTGATGTTGCCGGAGTTCGCGGAGCGTATCGGCGAGGAGTTCCCGCCGCTGCTGCGCACCCTGGCGGGCTCGGCGCTGATTGCGGTGGTGTCGGCTATCGGGTTTTATGGTGAACTCAAGGAGACGGCCTGGCGACGGATCCCTCAGCTCGCGCTCGTGCTGTTGTTGGTGTTTATCGGCTGGCTGGTCTGGCCACAAAAATAGCTTCCGATCATCGGGGAGAGTGTTTATGTCCAAATTCGTCGTTCTCGCGCTGTTCGCCATCGGCCTTACGGGTTGTCATGGCGCATCGCGATCGGTGCCGCCACCGATTTCGGCTGCCGAATACGAGCGCCACATCGTGACGCTCTCGAGTGACGAGTTTGAGGGTCGCAAACCTGGCACTGCGGGCGAGCGCAAAACCGTTGACTATCTCGTCGCCGAATTCAAAAAATTGGGGCTCGCACCCGGGAACGGTGATTCCTACCTGCAACAGGTCCCGATCGTCGAAATCACCGCGGGCAGCGACGCGACGCTCTCGCTCGGCGCGGCCACGCTCGAATATGGCAAAGACGTGGTGATGTGGACGAAGCGTATCGTCCCGGAGATTTCAATCGCCGACAGCCCGCTCGTGTTCGTGGGTCATGGCGTCGTGGCTCCCGAGTACGGTTGGAACGACTACGCTGGCGTCGATATGCGCGGCAAGACCGCCGTGATCCTTATTAACGATCCGGGTTTCGCCACGAACGACGCCACGCTGTTCCGCGGCCGCGCGATGACCTATTACGGTCGATGGACCTACAAGTTCGAAGAGGCGGCGCGTCAGGGTGCGGCTGCGGCGATCATCATTCACGATGACAAGCCTGCCGCTTACGGCTGGGGAACGGTCCAAACGAGTTGGACCGGACCGCAGCTCGATACGGTATCGGCCGACGGCAACGCGTCCCGCGTCGCCATCGAGGGCTGGATGACCAAAGCGGCCGGCGACGCCTTGCTGCGTGCCAATGGACGCAGTTACGACGAACTTTTGATCGCGGCGAGTCAGCCCGGGTTCAAGCCGATTCCGCTTGCGCAGCAAGCCTCAGGGAGTTTGCGCAACCTGATCCGTCGTTCGAGCTCGCCCAACGTGATCGCGATGATCAAGGGCAGCAAGCGCCCCGACGAATACATCATCTATACCGCGCATTGGGACCATCTCGGCAAGTCGTTGGCGCGCGGCGGGGACAACATTTTCAACGGCGCGCTCGACAATGCGACCGGTACCTCCGGTCTGCTGACCATCGCCAAGGCGTTCGCCGAGTCGAAGCGCCCACCGGAGCGCTCAATGATTTTTTTGGCGGTGACGCTCGAGGAGAGTGGTTTGCTCGGCTCGGCGTTCTACGTGCAAAACCCGATCTTCCCGCTCAAGCGTACGGTTGCCGCGCTTAACATGGATGCCATCCCATGGGGCGGCCCGACCCGAGATGTGTCGGTGATCGGGTATGGCGCTTCGGAGCTCGAGCCTTACCTCGAGCGCGCTGCGGCCAAACAAGATCGTGTGTTGCGCGAAGAGCCGACGCCGGAGAACGGCTTCTTCTACCGTTCGGATCACTTCAATTTCGCGAAGGTGGGTGTGCCGGCGCTCTACTTCAAACTCGGCATCGAAGATCGTGAGAAGGGTGCGGAGTGGGCGAAGGCTCAGGCGGCCGAGTTCACCGCCTTGCACTACCACAAGCCCTCTGATGAGTTCAGGCCGGGCACGGACTTGCGCGGCGGCCTGCAGGATCTCGAGTTGCTCTTTGATATCGGTTCGACGTTAGCCCGCGAGAAGCGCTTCCCGAACTGGTATGCGACGAGCGAATTTCGAGCGGCGCGAGATCGGAGCTTGGGGGCTGCCGACTAAATCCGGCGAGTACCCCAGGCCGCAAGGCGCAGGGCGCAGAGCAGCGCGTAGGGTGCAAAGAGCAAAATCCAGGCGGCGACCGAGCCCGCATAGAGCAGGGTGAAGAAGTCGCCGAGGATCGCGAACATGCCGCCGTTGGCATAGGGTCCAAGCAGCGCACGCCCGGTCAGCCAGACGATGAATGGCAGGATGACAGCCGCAAACAAGATCGACCCGGCGAGCAGTCGGGCCTCGCGATTGAGCGTCACAAGGTCGAGCTTCGAGTTTCGGCGGGCCATGCGGGCATAATACGACATGAGCAGCATTCGGGCAGCGGTGATCGGAGCGGGTTATCTCGGTCGTTTCCACGCACAAAAGTACGCGAGCGAGCCGCTTTGCGCCTTGGTGGCGGTGGCCGATACGCGTTCGGATGCGCGGGAGGCGGTGGCCCGCGAGTTCAACACGCGAGGCGTCGCCGATCACCGAGAATTACTCGGGCAGGTCGATGCGGTGAGTATCGTCACGACGACGCCCGCGCACTATGCCATCGCGCGTGATTTCCTTGAGGCCGGTGCCCACGTGCTCGTGGAGAAGCCGATCACCGAAACCCCCGAGCAGGCACGTGAGCTCATCGCCTTGGCGGCACGCCAGGGGCGCATCCTGCAGGTCGGGCATCTCGAGCGATTTAATCCCGCCATCGTCGCGGCGGAGGGTCGGCTTGAGGGTGCGCGATTCATCGAGTGTCAGCGTCTCGCGCCCTTCAAAGAGCGCGGGACGGACGTCAACGTCGTACTCGATCTCATGATTCACGATATCGACATCGTGCAGAGCATCGTGGGTCGTCCGATCGAGTCGATCGATGCCGTGGGCACGCCGGTGTTCTCAGGCGCGGTCGATATCGCCAACGCGCGGATTCGTTTTACGGGCGGCTGTGTGGCGAACGTGACTGCGAGCCGCGTGAGTCTCAAGACCGAGCGCAAGTTGCGGGTGTTTCGCGACGACGCGTATCTCTCGATTGATCTTCAGCAACGCATTCTCACGACGATTACCAAGCGTGCGACGCCTCCTGCGGGCGGGGAGTTGCCCGTGAACATCGAAGAGCAAAGCTTCGAGCAGGGCGATGCGTTACGCGCAGAGATTCGGTCGTTCCTCGAGTGCATCGCGCAGGGTCGTCCGCCCGTCGTCGATGGCGAGGCCGGGCTGCGCGCGCTCGAGACGGCCATTCGAATTACCAAGATGCTGGTGCCGACCGGAGGCTGAACAAAATGTCTGCCAATCGGACTTCCAAACACGTGACGGTCGCGGCGACGCAGTTTGCCTGCAGCTGGGATCGCGAGGCCAATATCGCGCGTGCCGAAGCACTCGTTCGCGAAGCCGCCGGTCGCGGAGCGCAAGTGATCTTGCTGCAAGAGCTATTCGAGACGCCGTACTTTTGTATCGAGCAGGATGCCCGGCACTTTGCTCTTGCAACGACCCTCGCAGAGAACGCGGCAGTCAAACATTTCAGGCGGATCGCCAAAGAACTCGGCGTCGTCTTGCCAATCAGTTTCTTTGAGCGTGCGAACCAGGCCTTCTTCAATAGCGTTGCGATGCTCGATGCAGACGGCGAGGTGCTCGGGATCTACCGCAAGTCGCATATCCCGAACGGGCCGGGCTATCAGGAGAAACAGTACTTCAGCCCAGGCGATACCGGATTCAAAGTGTGGGATACGCGTTTCGGACGGGTCGGTGTCGGTATTTGCTGGGACCAGTGGTTTCCGGAGACGGCCCGCGCGATGGCGCTGCTCGGTGCGGATCTACTGCTCTATCCGACCGCCATCGGCAGTGAGCCGCCGCCGGCTCCGCCGCTTGACTCACGCGCGCACTGGCAACGCACGCAGCAGGGTCATGCTGCGGCGAATGTCATGCCTTTGATTGCATCCAATCGCTATGGCCTCGAACGCTCGTTACAAGATCCCGACCATCTGTTCATCCGTTTTTACGGGTCCTCGTTCATCGCGGACTCCACCGGAGCGAAGGTGGCGGAGGCGGGCGAGGAGGGAGATGCCGTACTGACGGCGACCTTCGATCTTCAGGATATCGCGAAGCAGCGAGCGAGCTGGGGCATCTTCCGCGATCGTCGGCCCGATCTGTACGGCGCGCTCGTGAGCTATGACGGCGCCGACGGCCATCACTGAGCAGACCGTCGGTGTGACGCCGATCCCGGTTTGGGTTATCACCGGACCTTTGGGGTCTGGGAAGACGACGCTCATCGCGCGG
>JBEAXT010000067.1:0-7104 GCA_041159695.1 Pseudomonadota bacterium | reverse complement strand
GAGCCGTTTCCATGGCGGCGACATTAGACCACAGAGACGGCGTTTAGACAGGAACCGCCGCGGGGTTATAAGACATCAGGCCAAGCGACTCCGCGCTGACGTGCTGGCCAGGCTTGAAGTTCGACTCGCGGCCAGAGTGATAGTTGAGAGCCGTCTTGCGGGACTCCAGCATGACCCAATTGGCCCGAGGTAAACGAGCCTCCACATATCGGCGCAACGCCTCATCGAGTGAGGCTGCCGCAGCAAAGGTGCGTGCAACGACCATCCCATCTTCTATTCCCATTGCGGCGCCCTGGCCAAGGAAAGGCAACATTGGATGAGCAGCGTCTCCGATGAGCGTGACCCGGCCTCGGGTCCATTCTTGAAGAGGCTCACGATCAAAGAGCGCCCACTTGAACAGCCCTTCGGGCGGCGTGGCGGCAATAATTGAGCGAACCCCTTCGTGCCAACCGGCATATTCGTCCAACATTTCTTTGATGGTCGCGCGAATTGACCAGCCTTCCTCGCGCCAATCGTCTCTCTCGGTCAGCCCCACGAAGTTGACCAACGACCCGCCTCGGATGAGATATCGCGTAAAGCTTCGGCCGGGGCCAGTCGACAGACAAGAGGTGGGCTCGATCAATCCGGGAGGCAGACTGGCTATCGGGACCAAACCTCTAAAGGCCATATAGCCGGTGAACCGCGGGATGTCTCGTCCAAATAACTGCTCACGTACCTTTGATCTAACGCCGTCGGCACCGATGACCACATCAGCCCGAGTGGAGGCGCCGCCGACGAAGTGCAGCGTGACGCCTCTGTCATCTTGCTCGAGACCCTTGAAAACATGATTCGTACGAATGGCGCTGTCGTCTGTTGTGACAACGAGATCTGCAAGTTCGCGATGGAGATCGGCCCGATGAACCTGGAAATATGCCGCCCCATATTTCTCGCGCATTTCGTTGCCACGGGTGATCTCCACGAGGAGCTCCCCCGTTTTCCAGTGCTTGACCCCGCCGCGATCGGGTCGCATGCCGATACGCTCCAACGTGCCCTCGAGCCCCAGGGCATTGAGGACGTGGGTCGCATTGGGTGACACCGTAAGACCGGCACCCACCTCCCCCAGAACAGGCGCCTGTTCGTAAACCACGGGCTTGAAGCCGAAAAGCTGCAAGGCCCGAGCAGCCGTGAGGCCCGCGATACCTGCCCCGACGATGGCGATGCTCGGTTGACTCATGTCGGGCAAGTTGCCCGGGTTTCGATCTCAGGGCACGGCTCCTCGATGCGCCAATCCACATCGTGGCCGTAATCGCCGCTGTTCCCGCAGAGCGGACAAAAAGTTAGGATTCACTACCCCCTCCCAGCTGCTTACCCCTCATGCGCCAGTCCGACCATGAGGCGATCGTCGTTCGCGGTGCTCGCCAAAACAATTTGAAAAATCTCGATCTCGAGATCCCGACCGGTCAACTGGTCGTCGTGACCGGTGTTTCAGGCTCGGGAAAATCTTCGCTCGTGTTCGACACGCTCTACGCAGAGGGTCAGCGAAGGTATGTCGAGACATTCTCGCCGTACGCAAGACAGTTCCTGGATCGAATGGACAAACCGGCCGTCGATGCGATCGAGGGAATTCCGCCTGCCATCGCGATTGATCAGACGAATCCCGTGCGAACGTCGCGCTCGACGGTCGGAACGATGACCGAGCTCAATGATCATCTGAAGTTACTCTTCGCTCGAGCGGCGCACCTGCACTGCCGACGCTGCGGTGAAATCGTCAAGCGGGATACTGCGGATAGCATTCGTGCCGATCTCGGCCACCGCGCGGCGGCCGCCGGTGATCCGCGACTCTTGGTGTGCTTTGAAGTCAAGGTGCCCAAGAACTTCAAAGATACAGAAGTACTGGCTCTACTCGAGAAACAAGGCTATACGCGTATCCGCTCGCGTACCAAAAACGCTATCGAAGTCGTTCAAGATCGACTCCGACTGGGCAGCGCGGATACCGCACGGGTTGCCGATTCTCTGGAATCCGCCCTGCGAGTCGGTCGCGGGCGTGTGCATGTTCATGCTTTAGATACGCACGATGCCGAGATCGTTCGCGAGACTTGGCACTACTCGAGCACCCTGCACTGCGCACGCTGCGACGTCGCCTATCGCGAACCGACACCAAGCAGCTTCTCTTTCAATTCCCCAGTAGGTGCCTGTGAAGCTTGTCGCGGGTTCGGGCGCATCATCGGCGTGGATTACGGCCTCGTGATACCCGACCACGGCAAGACGTTACGCGGCGGTGCGATCAGACCATGGCAAACCGCGTCTTACAGCGAATGTCAGGACGATCTGGAGCGGCTGGGGAAAAAACGTGGAATCCCGCTCGATGTCCCCTGGAAAGATCTCACCGATGCACAACGCGAGTGGGTAATCGAGGGTGAAGGTAAATGGGCGCGCAACACGTGGTACGGAGTCAAACGGTTTTTTGCATGGCTCGAAACGAAAGCCTACAAAATGCATATCCGTGTGTTGCTGTCGAAGTACCGCGCCTATACACCGTGCGGCACCTGCGACGGCGCAAGATTAAATTCCGAGTCTCTTCTGTGGCGACTCGGTGACACCGATCTTGCGGTGTCTGCGCTTGGAGAACGTAGCCGATTCATGCCGCGAGGTGTCGAGTGGACACGCGACACACTTAACGTGTTACCCGGGCTCTGTCTGCACGATCTCATGCTTCTGCCACTCGAGAGATCACGAGAGTTCTTTGATGGGTTACGGCTCCCTGGGGCGCTTGATGAAGCCACGGAGCTTTTGTTGGCGGAGATTCGCGGTCGCTACCGATATCTCTGTGAGGTCGGGCTGGGTTATCTGACACTTGATCGCCAGTCCAGAACGCTTTCAGGCGGCGAAGTCCAGCGCATCAATCTCACCACGGCCCTCGGTACCTCGCTCGTCAATACTTTATTCGTACTCGATGAGCCGTCGATTGGCTTGCACCCGCGTGATATGCAGCGCGTCATCGGCGTGATGCATCGATTACGTGACGCCGGGAATTCATTACTGGTCGTCGAGCATGATCCACAAATCATGCAGCAAGCGGATCGACTACTCGATATGGGGCCAGGTGCTGGGGAACACGGCGGTGAGATCGTCGCCTGGGGTACTCCTCGTGAAGTACGCGCATCATCCAAATCGGTGACCGGCGACTATCTCACCGGCAGGCGTCGCGTCGAGCTTCCTGCAACCCGTAAAGCGTCGAAGTCTGCCAATCTGAAATACCTCGAGTTGCTGGGTGTAACACAACACAACTTAAAACGTATCGACGTTAAATTTCCCCTCAATCAACTCGTTTGCATCACGGGGGTCTCCGGATCCGGCAAGTCAACGTTGATACAAGATGTTCTTTATCCTGCATTGCTCAAACATCTTGGGCGGCCCACGGAAGCGGCCGGTACGCACGACGGACTCAAGGGCGCGGAACATCTCGCAGATGTCGTTTTCGTCGATCAGACACCGATCGGGCGAACAGCTCGATCGAATCCGGCAAGTTATGTCGGGGCGTTTGATGTGGTGCGCGATCGTTTTTCGAAGCTCGCAGAATCACGCGAGCGCGGGTATACCGCCGGAACGTTCAGCTTCAACTCAGGGACCGGGCGTTGTCCCGCCTGCACGGGTAGCGGCTTCGAACATGTCGAAATGCAGTTTCTTTCCGATGTGTATCTTCGTTGCGGCGAATGTAACGGCTCGCGTTATCGGGCGGAAACACTTGAGGTGCGCCATCCAGGGCCCCATGGCAGATCGGTGAGTATTGCCGATGTTCTGGGGATGACCGTCACGGAGGCCCTCGCTTTCTTTGCTGACGATGAGGAACTGGCGAGGCGGCTAGCGCCGCTCGCCGACGTTGGACTCGACTACCTCCGGCTTGGTCAGCCTGTTCCAACTTTATCTGGCGGTGAAGCGCAGCGGCTGAAACTTGCAGGCTTTCTCGCAGACTCGGCAGAGGGTGGTGGTGCTGACAAACTCTTCCTTTTCGATGAACCGACTACCGGCCTGCATTTTGAAGATATCGCGAAACTCCTTAAATCGTTCCGAAAGCTACTTGATGCAGGTCATTCGCTTTTCGTAATCGAACACAACCTCGACGTGATTCGCTCTGCCGAATGGATCATCGATCTGGGTCCAGACGGTGGGGATCGCGGCGGGGAACTCATCGCCTGCGGAACCCCCGCAGAAATAGAACGAATCCCGCGCTCTCATACGGGCCGCGCGCTGCGTGATGCGGAATGCGATGCCGGCTCTCAAGCGAAGGTACGCGAGCCAAAAGCAGCTCGAAAAGCGTCGATGCAAGACAATTCGATCGTTGTGCGAAACGCTCGGGAACATAACCTAAAAAATATTGATGTCGAGATCCCGCGAAATGCCTTTACGGTGATCACAGGCGTTTCCGGATCCGGAAAATCGACGCTCGCATTCGACATCATTTTCAACGAAGGCCAGCGGCGCTACCTCGAATCCCTCAATGCGTACGCACGGCAGTTCGTACAGCCCGCCGCTCGGCCTGAGGTCGATTCAATACGCGGTATTCCGCCGACGGTCGCCATCGAACAACGAACGAGTCGTGGTGGACGTAAGAGCACTGTAGCCACACTCACGGAGATTTATCATTTCTTACGACTGCTCTACGTCAAACTTGGTACTCAATATTGTCCCGATTGCGATGTGGCCATCGAACCGCAATCGGCGGATGCCATCGCGGCTCGTATCATCAAGGACTTCAAGGGCAAGACGGTCGACCTTCTCGCACCTCTGATCGTGTCGCGAAAAGGGCTGTACACAGACCTGGCGAAATGGGCAGCGGGTAAGGGTTATCGAGAGTTACGGGTTGACGGGGAGCGCTTGTCCGTCAAACCCTGGCCACGACTCGATCGGTTCAAGGAACACGATATCGAACTCCCAGTCGCTCGACTCGGTATTTCGGTTCGTGGCGAATCGGATTTACGCGCAAAACTCGCCGAAGCGCTTCAGCATGGAAAAGGCGTGGTTCAGGTGTTACCGCTCGGGAGTCGCCAACCAATCGTTTTTTCGACAAAGCGCGCGTGCCCCGGCTGCGGTACGAGTTTTGCCGAACTCGATCCGCGCTTGTTTTCCTTCAACAGTAAACAAGGCTGGTGCAGCGGCTGTTTTGGTACCGGCCTCGAGTTGAGTGGATTCGACGAAGAGCAAACCGGCGAAGAAGCGTCGTGGAACGAATGGCACGATGGCGATGAAAAACCATGCCAGGCCTGTCAGGGCGAACGCCTCAATCCCGTCGCTCGATCCGTCCGATTTCGCGAAAAATCTATTGGAAGCTTTACGTGCCAACCTGTATCGAAGTCGCTGGCTGCGCTCGAACGCCTGAAGCTCGATAAGCGCGAGCGCGCGATCGCTCGCGATCTACTCGTCGAGATACGTAGCCGACTCGGATTTCTCGAACGTGTCGGACTCGGCTATCTCGGACTCGATCGTGCGGCACCTACTCTCTCAGGTGGCGAGGCACAACGCATTCGGCTCGCGGCACAGCTCGGCTCCAATCTGCGGGGCGTATGCTACGTTCTCGACGAACCTACGATCGGCTTGCATCCTCGAGATAATCGGATCTTGCTCGAAGCGCTCGGCGAGCTCGCAGCACATCGAAATACGCTCGTCGTCGTCGAACACGACGAAGACACCATTCGCCGCGCCGATCATGTCATCGACTTGGGCCCCGGCGCAGGCGTTCGTGGCGGTCAAATTGTCGGCCGCGGGAAGCTCAAAGATCTTGTAGCGAACCCGAATTCCATCACGGGTCGCTATTTACGCGAGCCTTTGATGCATGGAAGAAAACCGCACCGTCCGGTCGACACTAAAACGCCATCGCTCATTATTGAAAATGCACGGCTCCATAACCTCGCTAACGTACGCGCTCGAATACCGCTCGGGCGGCTGGTCGTCGTGACCGGCGTTTCGGGATCTGGAAAATCCTCCCTCGCCCGCGATGTCCTTTACACGAGTGCACGGGCGCTCGTAACCGGTAATGGAGAGGCGGTCGGA
Organism: Pseudomonadota bacterium; assembly: GCA_041159695.1. GTDB lineage: Bacteria > Pseudomonadota > Gammaproteobacteria > Steroidobacterales > Steroidobacteraceae > UBA964. Next base: position 1,077 of record JBEAXT010000067.1, on the reverse strand, counting down.
TGTACCGCGATGCGCGGTATCCAAGCGATTGATCGCGTACTCGAAGTCGATCAGACACCCATCGGCAAGACACCGCGCTCTTGTCCAGCGACATATGTAGGAATCTGGGACGAGATTCGGAAAATATTTTCGAATACTAGCGAGTCACGGCTACGGGGTTATGGACCGGGTCGCTTCTCTTTCAATACCGCTGGGGGGCGCTGCGAGGCCTGCGAAGGGCAAGGCGTTCAAACCATCGAGATGAGTTTTTTACCGGACGTTAAAGTGACTTGTGATACCTGCGGTGGTAGTCGCTTCAACTCCGAAACGCTGTCGGTGACGTGGCGGGATATGAGCATTGGCGACGTGCTCGCCATGAATATTGAGGATGCGACGTCTTTCTTCGAGCCTCACGCGAGTCTTCATCACGTACTGAGACTGCTATGCGATGTGGGGCTCGGCTATCTCACACTCGGACAAGCGAGCCCGACGCTGTCTGGCGGCGAAGCACAACGTATTAAGCTCGTGACTGAGCTCGCCAAAGTGCGCGTAGATTTACGCGCACCGTTACGAAGCAAACCGAAGCACACTCTGTACGTCCTCGACGAGCCGACCGTCGGGCTGCACATGGCAGACGTCGAGAAGCTCATTCACGTCTTGCATCGACTGGTCGATGCCGGGAATACCGTTGTCCTTGTTGAACATAATCTCGATGTGATCGCAGAGGCTGACTGGGTGCTCGACATGGGTCCCGAGGCTGGTCATGACGGGGGTCGGATCATCGCCGAGGGATCTCCTCAGTCGCTCGCTCAACGACCGGCACGCTCACACACGGGTAAAGCGCTCAAGGCGTTTCTGGCAGATCGTCTCGAGACGCGCTAGCCTCCGAAACATGGGTCACGATCTCTCATGCTGGAAATGCGGCGCGTCCCTGGCCGGGTTGTCCTTGCCGTTGCGGCGCCTCGATGTGTGCCCAAAATGCGCGGTCGAGCTGCACGTCTGCAAGCTGTGCGTCGATTACGACATCCGTGTGGCGAAACACTGTCGTGAACCGACCGCTGAGGAAGTGCGAGACAAGGAGCGCGCCAACTTCTGTGA
>JBEAXT010000053.1:0-6650 GCA_041159695.1 Pseudomonadota bacterium | reverse complement strand
CGGGTACGGGCATGGCGTTTCTTTTAGGGGGCGCAGTGATCGGCTGGGTGTTCGCTCAAGGCGCGGTCACCTTGCCCCTTCTCGGTGAGCTCGCCGGTTGGCGACTCGTCATGGTAATCGTTGGCGCCATTGGCCTGCCGGTCGCCGTGCTGATGCTTTTTGTCCGCGAGCCACCCCGACCTCAGGGGTTCACGCGCTCGACCGTCGCTGAGGTCTGGCAGCACTTCAAATGCAACCTGTCTCGATACGGCTACGTATTCGCAGGGTACGGCACGACCTCGATCACGGCCTTCGCGGTGATGACCTGGACACCGGCGCTCTACCAAAGACAGTACGGCGCGACGATCCCCGAGGCGGCAGTCGTGATCGGTACCGTCGCGCTCGTCGGCGGATTGCTCGGCGCCTTCTCGGGAGGCTGGCTCTCGGACTACCTTGAATCGCGCGGTGATCGCCACGCAAAGCTGCGCGTGCTGTGCGGGTGCGGTATCGGACTTTTATTGCCGGGTATCATTGCGCCGTTGATGCCAAGCATGCTTGCCCACGCCGCCGTCATCTTCGTGATGTTTTTCTTTGGTTCAGCGGCGACAGGACCTGCCGGCGCCTACGTTCAATCGATCACGCCGGAGGCCATGCGCGCGCAGTTTGGCGCGATGTATCAGTTTTCGCTCGTGCTGGTTGGTGCGACACTCGGCCCTTTCCTCGTAGGCTTCACCACCGACTATGTATTCGCCGACGAGCAGAAAGTCGGCTGGTCCCTCGCGCTGACGTCTCTCATCGCCAATCCGATTGCCGCGTGGCTGTTATGGCGAGCATTCAAGGGAACACGTGAACAGCCTTGACCTGGGAGTAGCTGAGTAGCTCATCGAGGCATTCCTCCCCTCCGAGGCCACTGTCTTTCCATCCTCCGAACGGCGTGCCAACGAAATGCTGGCCCGCGGTGTTGATCCATACGGTCCCCGCTTGGACCGCGCGAACCATGCGCAGCGCCCGCGGCAAGTCACGCGTCCAGACCGCAGCGGTCAGCCCGAAATCCGTGCCGTTGGCGATCGCGATGGCCTCCTCTTCCGACGTGAATCGCTGCGCACAGACCACCGGACCGAACGCTTCCTCTCGGGCGATCCGCATGGCCGGCGTAACGTCTGCGAACAGAGTCGGCTCGATCCAGTAACCCTTCGCAAAGCCCTCACCGACGGGACGTCCACCGCCGGTCACGAGACGCGCGCCCTCGCGACGCGCCGAATCGATGAGCGCCATGATCCGCTCCCGATGGCGAGCAGAGTTGACCGGACCCATCTCGGACGCCGCATCGAGCGGACTACCGAGACGCAAAGATTTCATCCGTGCCGCAACACGCTCCACGACGAGGTCGTGAACCGACTCATGCAGCAGTAATCGACTCGTTGATCCGCAGGACTGACCGGCCCAGGAGAAGTTCATACCCGCAATCGCCATCTCGACGACGCGATCGAGATCGGCATCGGGAAATACGATGAAAGGATTTTTTCCACCGAGCTCGAGCGTCACATGTTTAACGCCGCTCTCAGCGGCGGCGCGCTGAATAGCGAGACCCGTCGCGACCGAGCCCGTAAACCCGATACGACGAACGAGCGGGTGCCGGATCAACGCGTCACCCGCCGGCATGCCGAAACCGTGAACGATATTGACGAGCCCGGGAGGCAAGGTCGCGTGACAGAGTTCCGCCAAAATCGAACCCGTCAGCGGGCTCGTCTCGGGTGTTTTCACCACCACCGCGTTGCCGGCCATCAGCGGCGCTGCAAGATGTGCAGCGGCGAACATGAAGGGATGGTTGAACGGAACAATCCGTGCCACCACGCCGAAGGGTTCACGCAAGGTCAGGTGAAGCCCCGACGCCGTCGCCGGAATCGTCTCCCCCTTGAGCTCGGAGGCGAGACCGGCGAAGTACTCAAGATAGCCAGCCGCGATCTGCACGTCGGCCTGCAATTTGCCGATGGTGTTTCCCGTATCGCGGGCCTCCAGGGCCAGGATTTCGGGCCCTCGCGCCCGAATCGCAGTTGCGAGCGCCCTTAACGCCGCAGCACGCTCCCACACCGACCGCGCAGCCCATGCGATCTGTGCCTTGGCGGCCGATCGAACAGCCCTATCGATATCGCGAGCGGTTGCAGCAGGCACTCGACCCGTCGGCTCGAGTGTGGCCGGATCATGGGAGTCGATCCACTGTCCGCAGGCCCCTCCATCGCCGAGCGTCAACTCACCGTCGATCAGCATCCGGCCCTGATCGCTCACGTCGTCGGCTCCACCGCCAAATGAGTTTTACGGATTGATGGCGTCTCGATGACCTGCTTCACTCCGGACGGCCAAAGAATTTCGATCCGGTCGACACTCTTGCGCGCCCCGAGACCGAAGACGAGCGTTGGGTCATTGGTCGAGTTATAACCGTGGGCGCTCTGCACTTCGTGATGCTGCACAAGATCTCCGGCAATCACCGTGATGCGCGCACCGAAGCCATCACGATTGCTGCGAGTGCCCTGCAGACGCAACTTGATCCAGGCATTTTTATTGCCCCGATTCACGAACAGACGGTTTTGGCCGGCCGCAGGACTCACCTGCTTACCCATCGCGTAGTAGGTTCGATTAGTGACGAAAAGATCAGGGAATCCGTCGTCATTGATATCGGCGGCGCCAACCCCCGAGCCAATACCCAAGCCCTCGGCCCCGGAACCGCGGGTCACTTCTTCGAACGTGCCGTCCCCGCGGTTGCGCAGCATAGTGTTCTCAGCAGGCTCCCAAGCAATGTAGAACGTGACGAAGGGCGGGAAGTCCGCGATGACGTCGTTAATGAGCACATTCGAGGGGCCGCCGTTATTGAGATACAGATCGACATGACCGTCGTTATCGAAGTCCGCTGCAACACAGCCGCGAGTGCCGCGGATAACCCCGGCACCTGACTTCCGGGTGACATCCTGAAACGACAGCGTGCCGGCTTCTTTGAGGCGGTTCGCGATCATCCGTCCGGACTGATCCGCGGTGGGCAAGAAAACATCCATATCCCCGTCATGGTCGAAATCGGCGATACAGGCCCCTTGTGCATAACCCGGGTTCAGGAGCGGCAAGGCGTTGGGCGGTCGGCGCGCGCGAGTAATGTCCTCGAATCGGCCATCCCCGAGGTTACGCAGCAGCACCTTGATTTCGCGCTCGTGGGTGACGAGCAGATCAATCCATCCGTCCTGATCGAAATCGATCCAGTTGGGTGATCCTTGGGCATTTGAATCTTTGAGTTTTGCTTGTAACGCCACCCCCGACGCACTCGTCACGTCGGTAAACGTCCAGCTTCCCTCATTCCGGAACAACACGTTGTCGATATCGCCATCGGCATTTTTGATGAAGACGTCGAGGTCGCCGTCACGGTCATAGTCCGCACATCCGGCACCCCCACCGGTATCGCCGACGCCGCCGATCTTTTGATCGTTCTCGTTCCCGGCGCGCATGAGTCCAGCAACCCGCGTGACGTCCGTGAACCGCGCGACGCCGGATTCCCTAAGCTCGTTTTTATAGAGCGTCGTGGGCACGTGACGCTGACGCGCCTGACCTGGCGGCATGTTCACCGAGACGAGATCGAGGTCACCATCGTTATCTAAATCGCAAAAAGTCGCTCCGCGACTAAAGCTGCCCGGGTTCTGAACGCCGCGGGCTGGCGCCACATCCTTGAAAAAACCCCGACCGTCGTTCTCGAACAGCCGATCGTGCAAACCGGGGGCAAGATCTTCAACTGGAACGAAGATATCGAGATCGCCATCGCCGTCGTAGTCACCGAAGGTGGGACCCGTCGAGTTGACGGCAAGATCCGTCACGCCGCGCGTCGCGGTTTCGTCCTTGAATTGGATCGGCGAGCTACCTGCCGCGACCGCCATCGAGGAGAGGACAAGGCTTCCAATCATCGTCGCTAAGCCGATCGACCCAATCGTCCACCACTTCCAGAATTTCATCATCGACCCCCAATCAAAGATTATTTTGGTTTCGCCGTCATACGCTCGGGATATTCGCGCATCGCCCGTTCGCGATACTCGCGCGGAAGCTCGTCGATATGTCGCAGCTTGACGCCCGACGCATGCCAGATCACATGACCTGGATCGTTACCCATATTCATCCATTTGAGCCAGCCCATAAAAACCGTCGACGAGAAGGCCGTGGGTAACGCCGCAAGCTCTGAATCGAGAAACTCGTGCTTACGGACGAAGAGACTTTGCCGCTGACCATGCATCGGCGGCATGCCGGGCGGATAAACGGTCTGATGCTGTAGCCAAACGTGATCACCCAAGCTCTGCCACTGTAATTGCAAGGGCGCACGCCGTGGTTCACCGATAGGCGTGCCGTCGAGGCGAACGGGCCAAATACCATCGGTACGGTAACTAAAACCGAGATTGCCACCCTGTACCGCAGGTCTGACCTCGTCCGTCCTCCCCGTCCAAGGATTGCGATACTCGTACAGAAACGCGTTCGTCTCCACGTCGCGAAAAAACGTGACGGTATGTCCGCCTAACTGATACCCCCGCTCGCGGTGGGCAAACCAATAAATTTCCATGCCCTCAAACCGAACGAGCGGCACCGGCGTCTGCTGATCGCCGCGAACCGCGAAGATCATCCCCGTGAACCACCAGGGGACATCCTCCTCGCGCAGACTCCCCTGCATACGGACCATGTTCCGAAGATTCACTTCGGGATCAGCGAGATTGGGCAACTCCCGACGCGTGGCCGCATCGGCTTCCGGCAAGCCCAATGTCGAACCCACGGTAACGCCCGCCCCGACGGCGAGCGACTCCAGCCACCGCCTACGCGAGATCCGAGCGAAATCGCCCTTCGTCATGGTTACCCCCATCGCACGAACCGCTCAACGATAGATGGCGAATTCACACACCACAAAAGTAACGGGGCTGCCCACCATGTGATGGGCAGCCCCGCCGTTAACGTCGAACGCGGTCGCGTCCTGCCTTGGCTTAGAACTTGTACGCCATGCGCAGGCCGATCACGCGCGGGCTCGGCAGGTTAGCGAACACCGTCGTCGGAATGCTCGGAGCCGGAACCAGTCGCTGCGCCGGCGCAGGAGCGCCCGGCGGGAAGTAGTTGAAGAATCCGAAGCGGAAATCCGACGCGTAGATCGCCGGGCCAGAGCCCGCCGAACGAATGGTGCGATCGTCTGCGACGTTGTCGACGAAGAGTACCGCCGACCACTTCTCGGAATCGACACCCACGCGCAGGTTCGCCAGCCAGTAGCTGTCGAGCCACTGTTTGTTGTCGTCCTCCACGTATCGCTCGCCTTCCCAGTTCGCATCGAAGTCGATGATGAGATCCATACCGGAATCACCCATCGGCCGGCGGTAACCCACCGACATCGCCATCGCAAGCTCCGGCGTATCTTCGATGAACTTACCCGTGCGATCGAGCTGGCACGTCAGCGAGCGAGTCGTCGTCGTGCTGCCCGGATTGAACGGTACCGTGTTGTTGGCGAGCGGAACGAACGTGGCCCCGTCGAGATAGCCGACCACGCAATTACCGACGCGCGCGATTTCACCCGCGCCGGTCGATGTGGTCTTGTAGTTGGTGTACTTGTAGGTCGAGAAATAGGTCAGACCCGCAGCCACCAGCCAGTGCTCGCCCGGACGCCACTGCATTCCGAGCTCGACACCCTCGAGCAGCGCCTTACCGGCATTGGTGACGCGGTTGCTGATGGTGTTTCCGACGAGGATCTGCGTACCAACCTGTTTGTCCGTGAAGTCGGTTCGGAAAGCAGCCGCCTCGACACGCACGTTACCGGTGGGCGAACGCCACTTGGCACCGATTTCGTAGACCTTGAGTTTTTCGGCCGCGAAGAAGACGTCATCACCGCTCGCCGGCGCGCCCGTTCCCGAGAGCGTTACGGTGGAGTATCCGCCCGGCTTACGCGCCATCGCGTAGGACGCGTAGACGTTGAGATCATCGCTCGGGGTCCACTGCAGGGTGCCCTTCGGCGTGACGTACTCTTCTTTGAGCGTCGGATAAGCAATCTGACGCGTCACGTCCGGCGGATTGAAGCCGCGAGCCGGTACGACGGGCGGGAAGCCCGGGGACGGAACGCCTGCGCCATCGCGGCACGGCCCGTTCGATCCGCACAGCACGATCGTACCCGGACCGTTGGAGCCATCCGTGAAGCCCGAGGAGACGTCGTTGACTTCCTCGACCCAGCGGGCCTCACCAATGAGGCGCAACGTGTCGGTGATGTCCCACTCAACGTCGACGTAGAACGACTTGTGATCGATATCACGCGTCGTCAACGTCGGTTCACGCGCACCCCAGACGGAAGCCATGTAGGGCGAGACGTCGACCGACGTAAAGCCACCCGTCGGGCTCGTGCAACTACCCGGCGGGATCGTGAGCGTCGGGCTAAACGGCGGCGGCCCAAGCGAGACCGTCTGCGGAGGCGTCTGAATCGTCGTCGTCCCCACCGAGAGGCCGGGGCCAACCGTCGGATTGGGCGGATCGAACGCGAAGCAGAGGGTTCCCTCACCGATCACAGTGATATTGCGCTCACGTTGATCGACACTCTCCGTCCAATACTGAAGACCGGCGAAGAAGTTGACCGAGCCTTCAAAGTCAGACGTGAAGCGGATTTCTTGGCTGAACTGCCGCGTGCTCGT
>JBEAXT010000004.1:0-3101 GCA_041159695.1 Pseudomonadota bacterium | reverse complement strand
GCTCGAGACCTTGCTGTCGCAGCGACCCATGGTCGTCGCCTACAAGCTTGCGCCGCTCACGGCGTTTTTATTGCGGCGTCTCGGGCTCGTGAAAGTGCGCCATTTTTCTCAACCGAATCTACTCGTCGGCCGCGAAATCGTTCCGGAGTTTTTTCAGGAGGCGGCGACGCCGGAGGCGCTCGGGGCTGCCGTGCTGCGATGGTTCGAGGAGCCGCAGCGTAAGGGTGAACTGCGCGAGGCCTTCGGCGAGGTGCATCGCCAGTTGCGGCAGGGTGGCGCGGCGCTTGCGGCCGAGTCGGTGCTCGAACTCGTCAATCGATGAGTCGGTACCGGTGAGTCGGTGATCACGGATGCGCGAATGACGAATTCTTTGACGCAGGGTGGCGGCTGGACCGCCGGCGTGGATGAAGCCGGGCGCGGACCGCTCGCCGGGCCGGTCGTCGCGGCCGCTGTCATTCTCGATCCCGAACGACCGATCGAAGGCCTCGCTGATTCGAAGGCGTTGACGTCCTCGGCGCGTGAAGCGTTGGCGCCGCTCATTCGCGAGCGGGCGATCGCTTGGGGCGTGGGGCTTGCGAGTCCCGAAGAAATCGATGCGATCAATATTTTGCAGGCGACGCTACTCGCGATGCGCCGGTCGGTCGCGGCGCTCGCCGTACGACCCGTCCATCTCGAGGTGGATGGCAACCGCCTGCCCTCGATCGAGGGGCTCGTCGGGGTGCGCACGGCGGTCGCCATCGTCAACGGCGACAGCAAGGTTGCGGCGATCAGCGCGGCCTCGATCTTGGCGAAGACCGTTCGGGATCACGTTATGGAACAACTGGATACGCGATATCCTGAATATGGTTTCGCGGTCCACAAGGGCTATCCCGTCAAGGCACACCTCGCCGCGCTCGATGCCCACGGACCCTCTCCCGTGCACCGCAGGAGCTACGCGCCGGTAAGATCACGGTTGCGATGAGCGCCTTCGTCCACCTCCGCCTGCATACCGAGTACTCGCTGGTCGACAGCGTGGTGCGCATCGACGATCTCGTCGCGCGCGTCGCTGAACTTGGGATGCCGGCTGTCGCCATCACCGATCAGAACAACCTGTTCGCGATGGTGAAGTTCTACAAGGCGGCGATGGCCAAGGGTTTGAAGCCCGTGATCGGTGTCGATCTCTTCGTGGCGGAGCCGGGCGAGCGTGTACCGCCGACGCGAATTTCGTTGCTGTGTCAGAACGAGGCGGGTTATCTCAATCTCACGCGACTCGTGAGTCGCGCTTACCTCGAGGGACAGCAGCGCGGCATTCCGCGTATCGATCGCAGCTGGCTCGATGCGCGCACGACCGGTGGACTCATCGCGCTCTCCTGTGGCGCCGAGGGCGATGTCGGCCGCGCGCTCGCGTCGAACCGTACGGCCGAGGCGCGCAAGTGCCTCGCGTTTTGGCGCGACTTATTTGGCGATCGCTATTACCTCGAAGTGAGTCGTCTCGGTCGGGACGGCGAAGAGACACTCGTCGGTGCGACGGTCGAGCTCGCGCTCGCCGAGGGCGTGCCGCTCGTGGCGACCAACGATGTCCGGTTTTTATCTGCGGATGATTTCGAAGCGCACGAGGCACGGGTGTGCATTCACGAGGGCTCACAGCTCGGTGATGCCAGTCGGCCGCGTCGCTACACGACCCAGCAGTATCTGCGTAGCGCCGAGGAGATGGCGGAGCTCTTCGCCGACTTGCCGGAGGCGCTCGAAAACTCGGTGCAGATCGCACGGCGCTGCAGCCTCATGCTGCAACTCGGCGAGAGCCGATTACCCGAATACCCCGTGCCCAAGGGTCAGACGACCGAGGATTTTTTGCGCAGCGAATCGGCGCGCGGTCTCAAAGATCGTTTGACCCGTCTTCCGCAGGCCGACAAAAAAACCTATCAGTCGCGGCTCGCGAGCGAGCTCGATGTCATCTGCAAAATGGGGTTCGCGGGTTATTTTTTGATCGTCGCGGATTTCATTCGCTGGGCGCGTGGTAACGGCGTACCGGTGGGGCCCGGTCGTGGTTCGGGCGCGGGCTCGCTGGTCGCGTACTCGCTCGGGATCACCGATATCGACCCGCTGCCCTACGATTTGCTGTTCGAGCGCTTTCTGAACCCCGAGCGCGTGTCGATGCCCGACTTCGACGTCGACTTCTGCATGGACGGGCGCGATCGCGTGATCGAGTACGTCGCCGAGAAGTACGGTCGTCAGCGCGTCTCGCAGATCATCACCTACGGCACCATGGCTGCGAAGGCCGTGGTGCGTGACGTCGGTCGCGTGCTCGGCTTTGGCTACGGCCAGGTCGATCGCATCGCGAAGCTGATTCCGTTCGAGCTCGATATCACGCTCGACTCGGCGCTCGAGAAAGAGCCCGAACTCAAGAAGCTCTACAAGCAGGACGAAGACGTCCGCAGCCTCATCGATCTCGCCAAGTCGCTCGAGGGTCTCACGCGCAATGCCGGCAAGCACGCCGGTGGCGTCGTGATTGCGCCTTCCGTGCTCGAAGATTTCGCGCCGCTCTACTGTGAAGAGGGCGGCGGAAGCGTCGTGACGCAGTTCGACAAGGACGATGTCGAGGCGGCAGGTCTCGTGAAGTTCGACTTCCTCGGCCTGCGCACGCTCACGATCATCGAGCACGCGGTGCGTACCATCAATGCCGCGCGCGGCAAGGACGAGCCGCCGATCGACATCACGATGCTGCCGATGGACGATCCGGCGGCGTATCAGCTGCTCAAAAATTGCGAGACGACGGCTGTCTTTCAGCTCGAGTCGCGCGGCATGAAAGATCTCGTGCGGCGGCTGCAGCCCGATCGGTTCGAGGACATCGTCGCGCTCGTGGCGCTCTTCCGCCCGGGCCCGCTGCAGTCGGGCATGGTTGATGACTTCATCGCCCGCAAGCACGGAAAGATCGACGGACCGATCGACTACCTGCACCCGAGTCTCGAGCCGATCCTAAAGCCGACCTACGGCGTGATCCTGTATCAGGAGCAGGTCATGCAGATCGCGCAGGTACTCGCGGGCTACAGCTTGGGCGGCGCCGACCTGTTGCGTCGCGCCATGGGCAAGAAGAAGCCTGAAGAAATGGCGAAGCAGCGCAG
>JBEAXT010000210.1:0-24135 GCA_041159695.1 Pseudomonadota bacterium | reverse complement strand
CCCGGGCGGGAATAGCTCAGTTGGTAGAGCACGACCTTGCCAAGGTCGGGGTCGCGAGTTCGAGTCTCGTTTCCCGCTCCATTTTCTTCATCCTTGTCGGCGCGGCTAGGTGGCAGAGTGGTCATGCAGCGGCCTGCAAAGCCGTCTACGCCGGTTCGATTCCGACCCTAGCCTCCATTTTTCGTCAACGACGGACCTTCGAACTCGGCGCGTCGCTTCGATCGCGACAGCTGTAGGGCCTTAGCCGGTGAGGCGTACTCGACCAGTAACCGATTCACCTGGTCGGCGAACACGTTCTGCATAAACGAGGATTCCACGGTCAGCCGTCTACTCGCCGCCGGCACCGGCATTTCCTGATAGACGAGTAAATTGTCCCCTTCGAGCTCGGCCCCCACCGTGACGGGGCTCAGTACGGTCCCGTCCGCGGTCGACCAGCGAAAGGTCTTTTCGACCTCAAGCGCGATTCGTGCACGACCTTCAATCGAGCTCGGTTGGATGTCATCCCGTACGCCGAGGACGGCGAGCAAACGCAGCGCATCGTGATAATGAATCGCATGAACGATCTCGAAGAGGCCGCTGCGAGGATTCACTGACACTCGCGTCAACGTGACGTGCGAACGATGGGCATCGACGACTGGGGCCGCAATGACCCCAGCAAAGGCGAGCGCTGCCGCAGCCAATAGTCCTCGCCGTCGCGTCACGAATCCGCGGATCACTGCGCGACGGGTTGCAGCGGTACGTCCTTGCTGTCAGCGGCGCCGCCCGATTGTTCGGTCTTCGGTTCGCCTTTGAGTTCGGCCAGCGCGTCAAGCATCTGATTGCGCTCCGTGCTGCGGCCGCGGAACAACTCGATACGGCTCTGCTCGATGCGGCGCGGCGTGATGTTGTTGCTCTTGTCCGCGTCGGCGATGAGGTGGTTCCGGTCGAGCTCCACGCTCACGAGACGCTTTTTTCGCACGAAAAGCTTGGTGACCTCGATGGCGTTATATCGCCAAACTTCCGCCGGTACCGCGTACTCCTCGGTGCTGCCATCGGCGTAGGTGAGGGTGAGAGGCAGCGGAGTGACGAGACCGCCGAGGTTCCGAAAATCGACGAAATACACGTACTCGCCGGCCTTGATGGACCGATCGAGGACGATGCGCTCCCAGTCACGAAGCTTTTCGCGGAAATCCTTGAACTCGTTACGATCTTTATTGGTGACCGCAAACTGATCGTTTTCGTTGTAAAAATCTTTGAGCTCCGGGTAGCGCTCGACGCGGGTCTTACGGCCCTCCGATCGATTTTGTCGTTGCGAGTACGACTCCGGCCAGTCGGCGGCAAACGCTTGGCGCTTCAACGGAAACTCCGTGTCGGGATCCTGAGTGGACACCTGGTACTCGCGAATATCGCCGACGGCGACATCAACGTGATCTGTGCCATAGAACCAGCCGCGCCAGAACCAATCGAGATCGACTCCGGAAGCATCCTCCATCGTGCGGAAAAAATCAGCCGGCGTGGGGCGTTTGAACTTCCAGCGGTTAGAGTATTCGCGGAATGCGTGATCAAAAAGTTCGCGACCCATGACGGCTTCACGAAGTACGGCCAAGGCGGCCGCGGGCTTGGAATAGGCATTCGGTCCGAACTGCACGATCGTGTCGGAGTTCGTCATGATCGGTACCTGATCCGTCGACTGCATATACGCCGTGATGAAGTCGAGGACGTTGGTCTTGTCGCCGAAGGTCGGGAAATTTTCTTCCCACTCGAGCTCGGCAATGTATTCGAGGAAGGTATTGAGTCCCTCGTCCATCCAAGTCCACTGGCGTTCGTCCGAGTTGACGATCATCGGGAAGTAGATGTGACCGACTTCGTGGATGATCACCCCGATGAGACCGTACTTGGTATTCCGCGAGTAGGTGACTTTGCCTGTTTTTTCGTCGGCGGTCGGTCGGTACCCGTTGAAGGTGATCATCGGATATTCCATGCCGCCGCGTTCCCAGGAGTTGACCGAGATGGCGACCGGATACGGATACGGGAAGGAGAAGCGTGAATACACCTCCATGGTGTGGATCACGGCATGCGTCGAATATTTTGACCAGATCGGCTCGCCCTCATTCGGATAGAAGGACATCGCCATCACAAACGGCTGCTTCGAGTCGTTCTGTCGGTAGCCCATCGCATCCCAGATGTATTTGCGCGAGCTCGCCCAAGCGAAATCGCGAACGTTCTCTGCCTTAAAACGCCAAGTGCGCGTTCGATTCGTGCCTTCCTTTTCGTTGGCCAGCGCCTCTTCGGGCGTGACGATGAACACGGGTTTGTTCGCGGTCTCGGCGCGCTTGAGTCGTGCACGCTGCTCCGGCGTCAGCACGGCGTCGGCATTTTGTAGTACGCCTGTCGAGGCCACCACGTGATCGGCCGGTACGGTAATTTCGATGTCGTAGTCGCCGAACTCGAGCGTGAATTCACCGCGCCCTAAAAACTGCTTGTGTTGCCAGCCGGTATAGTCGGTGTAGGCCACGAGTCGCGGGAACCACTGCGCCAGAAAATACTGGTAAGTGTCGTTTTTCGGAAAATACTCGTAGCCCCCGCGCGCACCGATGGCGGCTTCATCGACGATGTTGGACTGCCACTCGAAGTTGATTTCGATACTCGTGCCCGGGCGCAGCGGGGTCGGCAAATCGATCCGCATCATGGTGTCGTTGACCGTGGTGCGTAGGACCCGTCCCGAGGCGTCGCGAACCGAGCCCATCTCGAACCCGTACTCGCGATCCTCGAAGGCCTGATGGCGACGCATCGCCGCAAAGCTCAGGCTGTCGCCGCTGCCGACGGTATCGCGTCGGGTCCCGGCGTTGGCGGCGACCTCCGATCGACGAGCGATCGAGTCGTCGCGAAAAATATTTTGATCGAGCTGCAACCAGATGTAATTCAGGGAGTCCGGCGAGCGATTCATGTAGGTGATCGACTGCTTCGCCGATAGGCGGTGACGTTTCTCGTCAAGCGTCACGCGGATACGGTAGTCCGCCCGCTGTTGCCAGTATTGAGCGCCCGGAGCACCGGAGGCCGTTCGCGTGACGCCCGGAGTGGGCAGTACGGTATCGAGCTGCGCAAAAAGCTTGTCGGGATCCCCCGGCATGCCTTTGACGACCTTATCGGCGTCGGCGGCGTGAGCGAGGAGCGGGAGGGTGGCGGCGAGCGCCAAGGCGGCAATCACGGTTTTCATAACGAGATTCTAACGGCGCGAAAGGGCTTTGCGGGATACTCTGTTGTCATCACGACGATTTTTGGAGACGAGGGCAAGCCGATGGCAGGACGTTTACCGCGGGCAGTGCGATGGCTGATCGGGATCGGGCTCGCGCTGACGACGCTGGCGATCGGGGGATTCGTGTGGCTGGTGTTCCTCGGTGGCGTGGCGCTTTCCGATCGCACCATGATTTGGCGGATGCTGCGGGATGGCGGAATCGAGCCGCCCTCCGTCGAAGTCGTCTCTCGGCAGCTGGTCGCGCCTCCGGGGTTCTCGGTAAGCCTCTGGGCCACCGATCTTCCGAGTGCGCGACTGATGGCACCCACCTCGACGGGCGATGTCATTCTGAGCCAACCTCGAGGCGGTCTCGTGGTGCTGTTGTTGGCGGACCGAGACGGCGATGGCCGTTCGGACGGCCGACGAAATTTGTTCGAAGGGCTCGACCGCCCGAATGGCGTGGACCTGCACGACGGGTGGCTCTATATCGCCGAAGCCACGACGGTGTCGCGTGTTCGTTTCGATGCGCAGTCGGGGACGACACAGGGGTCGCTACAGCGCTTGATCACGGGTCTCACGGGAGACGGAAATCATTGGCGCAAGACAGCGCGCGTGGGGCCCGACGGTAAGCTTTATGTGGGTCAGGGTTCGACCTGCAATGTCTGCATCGAAAAAGACGAGCGGCGCGCGACGGTCATGCGATTCGAGCTGGATGGCTCATCGGGGGCCATCATTGCGACGGGCGTCCGTAATCCTTACGGTTTCGATTGGGCTCCCTGGGATTCGAGTCTGTATGCGACCGAGAACAGCCGAGATCTCCTCGGCGATGACATTCCCCCCGACGAACTCAATCGGATCGTCGACGGGGGCTTCTACGGTTGGCCGTTCGTCCACGGACGCGATGTGATCGATCCGGAGTTCGGGCCGGCAGGTGCCGCGCGTATCGCCCAATCTTTGGCGCCGGCCCACGAGTTTCGCGCCCATAACGCGCCGCTCGGTATTCGGTTTCTCAAGCACGCCGATCGCCCGAGCGGATTCGAGCGCGCCGCGCTCGTCGCGCTGCATGGCTCGTGGAACCGTACCGAACCCGATGGCTACAAAGTCGTGTCCCTACATTGGAACGAGAACGGCGTAATCGATGAACGCCCGTTCCTCGACGGCTTTCGCGGCGAGGCGGGTCTGATCGGCCGCCCCGTCGATGTCGCCGAGGCGACTGATGGCTCGATTTATGTCTCTGACGACTATGCGGGCGTCGTGTACCGAGTCCGTTACGAGCCGAGTCGTTGACCGATACACGCGCCGTCTGCGAAGCGGCGCCACGCCGTATCGGCCCAATCGTCCGTCCGATTGCGGAACGTGGCGCGGAATAGCTCGCAGCGTTTTTCGACCGCAAAGGGCTCGCGCTCCATGGCCGCGAGAACGGTTTCTCGCGAGACGTCCGACGGGGCCATGCGAATACCGCCGTCCGTCGCCGTATCAAAAATGATCATCCGCGGCGCCGTGCTGTCCGCAGACCACGGTAACCAGTCGATTCCGCGGCCGTCGCTCCCGCGCCCGGGCTTGCCGTCCCGCGCGAATCCCGCCCAGTAGGCCATCATCCGCTCACTGAGTGCGATACGAGCGGCGGCGTTGTCCTCGTGAAATAGCATCTTGCCCTGCGGGCCCACGTCAAAGAATCCGAATACGAACGGGATCTCCAATCCGTGCGCCGCACCGACGATACGAGACAGATCGACGAGGCCGTAAAGCTGACCCTGCTCGTCCCAGTCCCACCGATAGGCCCACGCGGGAGCGCCGTGTTGTGAGAGCAGACTGGCAAGGGAATCGACACCATCGGCTTTCCAGACGAGCGATCGATATCGTGCCTCGAGATCGTAGGCGTCGGGATTGCGCAGTGCGAACGGCAACCCGGCGACCGTACGGACGTGCGTCCGATCAAAAGCCATGAAAATTTTGGGCTCGTCGCGGTTCGTTCCCAAGATCACCGGTACGTCGATGTGAGTCGACGGATTGGCGAGCAATTGGCGCAACTCGCCGCGTCGAATCACGATTCCGTCTTGGAAGACCGTGGGTACGCGATCGTAGTCACCGTCCCGACGATAGGTGCCGTAGATCGTCCACGGATCGAGTGAGCGCAAAAACGATGATTGCTCCGACGGTGTCATCGAGGCGGCGATTCGATCGGCTTCCGTGGCGTCTTTGGCCCGACCCACGGAGATCATGGCGCGGCGAAGGACCTGCGCCGTCCCAGAGGGCGACTCGAGACTCGGCGTCCGCGCGAATCCAAAGCCGAGGCTTTGTACGATGAGCCGGTGAAAAAGACCCTCCGCTGCCGGCGAGACGAGGAGGGCGAGTGCGTTGGTCGCGCCCGCCGACTCGCCAAGAACCGTGACCTGCGACGGGTCGCCACCGAATCGGCTGGCGTTATCGCGAACCCAGCGTAGTGCGGCGATGACATCCAGATTGCCGTAGTTTCCGGAGAGGTCGGGATCCGACGTGTCCTGATTCAAAGAAATGTTCTCAGGTGGTACGAACCAGCCGAGAGGTCCTAACCGGTAATTGATCATGATGACGACGACGCGTTCACGCTGCGCGAGGACCTGTCCGTCATAGAACGCGGCGTGACCAACCGTATTGCCCCCGCCATGAATCCACAGCATTACGGGCAGACTCGGGTTCGCGAGCTCGGTGGGTGACAGTCGCGGTGCGTAAACGTTTAAGAAGAGGCAGTCTTCGCTGCCTTGACGTGTACCGGCCTCACCCACGCCGCCGAGCGGCGAGCCGTATTGGATGCATGGGCTCCCGGCCTTGAGTGCCTCGAGGCGATCGCGCCATCCGGCATGCGGCCTCGGTGCGCGCCAGCGCAGATCGCCAGTCGGCGCTGCGGCGTAGGGAATACCGAGCCAACTGTGACCGCCCGCGCCATTCTGAAATCCGACGACCGTTCCGCCCTGGAGTTGACGCTCAGAGTCTAGATCGATCGTGGGCACAAACGAGTTCGAGGGTTGCGACGTACACGCTACGAGAGCGAGCAAGGCGACCAGCGCACAAATCAGTCGAGTCATGAGGTCCCTCTCCTCCGGTGTTGCAAAGCTTGGTGCCCCGGGCCGGATTTGAACCGGCACGGCCTTACGGCCAGCAGATTTTAAGTCTGCTGCGTCTACCGGGTTTCGCCACCGGGGCCACGCGAGGCGCAAGTTTAGGCCAGTGCGGACCTTGCCAGTACGGACCTTGATCGGGGAGGCCTGTGCTAGGCTTGCGCAGTCGGTGCCGATGGCAGGGATGGGCGGGACCGCGGCTGTTGCCAGTCCGTCTTAAGATAGTCGTCTAAATGTCTGAGCTGTCGGTAAAAAATCTTCACGTGTTTCGAGGTGAGCGTCACCTCCTGAGGGGCCTCGCGTTCGACGTCCCGTCGGGTCGGTGTCTGCAAATCTTGGGTGCCAACGGGTCGGGTAAGACCACGTTGCTGCGGGTGCTGGCCGGCTTACTCGAGCCGGAATCGCTCGAATTATCGTGGCGTGGCGAGCAAGTTCAGCCCCGCGATCCGCAGTACCACGCCGACCTGTCCTATCTTGGGCACGATCCTGCGCTCAAAGCGGATTTCACCGCCGTCGAAAATATTACGTTCAGCGTCGGCATTCGCCATCGCATCGAGAGCGGTGACGTGAACGCGGCGCTCGTACGAGTCGGCGCCGAGAAATTCGCCGATCGTCCGGTTCGCTCACTGTCTGCGGGGCAGCGTCGACGCGTCGCGCTCGCCTCGCTTTGGCTCACCCGAGCTCGGCTTTGGTTGCTCGATGAGCCCTCGACCAATCTCGATGCCGCGGGTCAGGCGCTCGTCGCGTCGATGATCGAGGAGCAGCTCGCGTCCGGGGGGCTTGTTCTCGCTGCGACTCACCAGGATCTCGGATTACGGTGCGAACAACAGACCGCGCTCGAGATCGGCGGGCGAGGGGTTGCCGCATGAGCGCACCACGCACCTCCGCAATCGGCGCGGCTTGGCAAGTGTTGGCGCGGGATTTGCGCCTCGCCGTGCGTCGTCCGGTTCAGGTGATTCAGCCGCTCGCGTTCTTTGCAGTGGTCGCGTTGCTCTTCCCGCTCGGCTACACGCCTGAACTCGGCAAGCTGCGGGCGATCGCGCCGGGCGTCCTCTGGGTGGGCGCATTGCTCGCGTCCATGCTCGCGCTGGAGGCGTTATTTCGTGAGGATGCGGCCGATGGCACCCTCGAGCAATTCGCCGTATGCGGCCAGCCCTTGGTTGCGCTACTGGCCGCCAAAACGTTTGCGCATTGGCTGTTGACGGGGTTGCCGCTCACGCTCATGGCGCCGGTGTTGGCCATGACGCTCGGCGTGCCAGCGACCGCGATGAGCGGCATACTTATGTCGCTGATGCTCGGAACGATCACACTGAGTTTGATCGGCGCCGTTGGCGCAGGGCTGACCTTGGGCGTTCGGCGGGGTGGCGTGTTGCTCTCGCTGCTGACGCTCCCGCTCGCGGTGCCGGTGCTCGTCTTTGGTGCTCGCGCGACGGAACTTGCCATCCTCGGTGAAAGTCTGATGGGTCCGCTGTATCTGCTCGGAGCGCTTGCGGTGCTGGGTGTCACGCTCGCGCCGCTCGCGGCGGCTGCGGCGGTTCGGATCGGGCTCGAGTAAAAAAAGGAAATCGAATGAACTGGACCTGGTTCCATCGGCTCGGATCACCCCCGCACGTCTATCGCATCGCCGGGACCTTGACCCCCTGGTTCGCGTGGCCGGCGGGCCTGCTGATCGTCGCGGCGCTTTATGGTGGTTTGGTGCTTGCACCGCCCGATTATCAGCAGGGGGAAGGGTTCCGCATCCTGTATGTGCACGCGCCGTCGGCTTGGCTCGCCGTCATGATTTACGGCGTCATGGCGACCGCGGCTGCAGTCGGGTTGATCTGGCGCATGAAAGTGGCCCATGCGGTCGCGGCCAGTTGTGCGGGGGTGGGGGCTTGGTTCACCGCCGTTTCGCTGCTGACGGGCATGCTTTGGGGCAAGCCGATGTGGGGAACGTACTGGGTTTGGGACCCTCGGCTGACAGCCCAGTTGATCCTGCTATTCCTTTACCTCGGGTATATGGGGCTGCGGGCCGGTATCGATGATCTCGGTCGCGCAGACCGAGCGAGTGCGGTGCTCGCTATCGTCGGCGTGATCAACATTCCAATCATTCGGTACTCGGTGGAGTGGTGGAACTCGATTCATCAAGCGCCGTCGGTCATGAAAATGGCCCGCCCGTCGATGCCGATGGAGATGCTGGCGCCGTTGCTCATGATGTTGCTCGGCTTCACGCTTTATTTTGCGGCCGTGATGCTGGTTCGCCTCCGTGCAGAGATTTTGCGTCGCGAGCGGACCGCAAGTTGGATTCGCGAGGTGCTGCAATGATGGAATTTTTGGCGATGGGGGGCTACGCGATCTTTTTGTGGCCGGCCTACCTCGTGACCTTGCTCGCGATTCTCGTGAACATCGCACTTGCCCGCAGGGCTCATGCAGAGGCGAAGAGCGAGGCGCGTCGTCGCTTCGCCATCGAAGATGAGGGAAGTTCACCATGACGCCGCGTCGACGTCGCATCGTTCTCGTTGTCGGCATTCTCGCAGGCGTGTCACTGGCGGGCGTGCTCGCCCTCAACGCGTTCCGCGAAAATGTCATGTTCTTTTTTGATCCTTCGCAGGTTGCGGCGGGCGAGGCGCCCATCGAAAAACGATTCCGACTGGGTGGCATGGTTCGACCGGGTACCGTCGATCGCGAGGCCGGCAGTCTCGACATGAGTTTCATCGTCACGGACTTCAAGCACGATGTGCGGGTGGTCTATACGGGCGTCGTTCCCGATTTGTTTCGCGAGAACCAGGGCGTGGTCGCGCACGGTCGCCTCGGCTCGAACGGCGTTTTCGTCGCTGACGAAATCCTCGCGAAGCACGACGAGAACTACATGCCGCCCGAGGTCGCCAAGGCGATCAAAGAAAAGCACGGAGGCGTCATGCCGGTAAATCCCGACATCAGAGCCGTACCGAAGGCCGGGACGTAACATGCTTGCCGAAATCGGACTTTTCGCCATGGTGTTGGCTTTGCTCGCGGCGCTCGCGCAGAGCGTCTTGGGGATCGCGGGGCCCTGGCTCGGTCGGGACTCATGGATCGCCGCGGTACGGCCGGCCGTAACGGTTCAGTTTTGGACCACGACGATCTCGCTCGGGGTGCTGATCGCGGCGTTCATCAACAACGACTTCTCAGTCGAGTATGTCGCCGCGAACTCCAACTCGGCGCTCCCCGTGGGCTACCGAATCGCTGCTGTTTGGGGTGCGCACGAGGGTTCGCTGCTGCTCTGGGCGTGGATACTGGTCGCCTGGACGCTCGCGGTGGCGTTGCTGTCCAAGAGCCTGCCCCAATCTTTTGCGGCGCGAGTGCTCGGCGTCTTGGGTCTCGTCAGTCTTGGTTTTTTTGCGTTCACCTTGTTGACGTCGAACCCGTTCATGCGACTTGATCCGGCCGCGCCCGACGGTCGAGATTTGAATCCGCTCTTGCAAGATCCGGCGCTCGCGGCGCATCCGCCGATGCTCTATGCCGGTTACGTCGGCCTCGCCGTCGCGTTCGCATTTGCATGTGCCGCAATGATCGAAGGGCGCCTCGATCAAACTTGGGCGCGTTGGACGAGACCCTGGACGACCATCGCCTGGGCGTTTCTGACGATCGGCATCGCGCTCGGAAGTTGGTGGGCGTACTACGAGCTCGGCTGGGGCGGGTATTGGTTCTGGGATCCGGTGGAGAACGCCTCGTTCATGCCGTGGCTCGTTGCGACCGCGCTCATTCACTCGCTCGCGGTGACCGAGAAACGAGGTCTTTTCAAAAGTTGGACGTTATTACTCGCCATCCTCGGATTTTCTTTGTCGCTGCTCGGTACGTTTCTCGTTCGTTCGGGCGTGCTGGTTTCCGTGCACTCGTTCGCTGCCGATCCCGCGCGCGGCATGTTCATTCTCGCGTTTCTGGTCATCATCATCGGTGGCGCCTTGACGCTCTACGCGTGGCGGGCGCCGCTGCTGCGAAGTGAAGCGGGCTTCGAGTTCACGGCGCGCGAATCATTCCTGTTGTTCAATAACATCTTGCTCGTCGTGGCGGCAGGCGCCGTTTTCGCCGGGACGATGGCACCGTTGATCTCCGACGCGCTGGGTTTAGGGACCTTGTCGGTAGGGCGACAATACTTTGATCCGGTGTTTCTGCTGCCCACCTTACCGTTGCTGGCGCTGGCGGCGGTCGGCATCCACTCGAGCTGGAAAAAAGGCCGACTTGCGGACCGTCGTGCCGCGATTCTCATCGCGCTCGTCGTCGCCGTTCTGGTCACGCTGGTGTTGGTGCTCGGCGTGTGGGAGGGCGCAAAGCTTTTGACTCCGATCGGTTTCGCGGTGGGTGTGTGGCTGTTCCTCTCCGCGCTCGTTGATCCCATTGATCGATGGCGTCGCGGCTTATCGTTGAGTCGAGGCGTGGTCGGCATGGCGATGGCCCACGCCGCGCTCGGCATGTTCGTGGTATCCGTCACGGCGGTGGAGTCGTACACGCGCGAACGCGACCTTGCGCTGGCGGTCGGCGAGTCGGGGCGCGTCGGCGAATTCGAGTATCGATTGGAAGGTCTCCAAACCGTCGAGGGGCCGAACTACGACGCGCTTCGCGCCAAAGTGCAGGTGTTCGAGCACGGAGAGCCGGTGGGGATCTTGTTTCCGGAGAAGCGAAACTACTGGGTGCAGCGCCAAATGATGACCGAGGCGGGCATCGACATGCAGTGGAGCCGCGATGTGTTCGCCGCGCTCGGCGAGGATCTTGGCGCCGGGCGCTGGAGCGTGCGTGCGCAGGTGCGGCCACTCATCAACTACGTTTGGTTCGCGGCATTTCTCATGGCGGTGGGTGGTGTGATCGCCGCGACCGACCGTCGTTATCGTCGACGCGAAGAGTCCGGCGAATGAAACGTTTCCTGTTGCCGGCATTCCTATTCGCGCTGCTGGTTGCCGTTCTTTTCGTTGGTGTTCAGCGAGCGCCGCAAAAGACGGTCATTCCTTCGGCGCTGATCGGCAAACCTGCGCCCGACTTCACCTTGCCAATCCTGGGTTCGAGTGAGGCGTTTTCCGAATCAGCGATGCGCGGGCGTTGGTATCTGCTGAATGTATGGGGTACCTGGTGTCCGGAGTGTCTCAACGAACACGACATGCTTCTCGAAATCGCTCGCTCCGACGTCATCCCGATGGTCGGGCTCAACTGGAAGGATGACGATGCGGCGGCGACGTCCTGGCTGTCGCAGCTCGGAGATCCGTACGATGTCGTCGCCGTCGATCGCGACGGTCAGGTGGCGATCGACTGGGGCGTCTACGGCGCGCCGGAAACTTTTCTGATCGATGCGTCGGGCACCGTGGTGTACAAGCATGTCGGTCCACTCAATAGAGAGATCTGGCAGCGACAGTTTCTGACGCGTTTCCCGCCGGCGGGAGGAGGCTCATGAGAACCTTCTTAAAAGCGTTTCTGAGAGTCTTGCTCGTGTCCCTATGCGTTGCGCCCGCTTTTGCGATCGATCCGGTCGAGATGTCCGATCCTGCGTTGCAAGAGCGTTATCGAAATCTCTCTCACGAGCTTCGCTGCATGCAATGTCAAAACCAATCGATCGCGGACTCGCCGGTCGGGCTGGCGGGTGATCTTCGCCGAGAGGTTCGACAGTTGCTCGAGGAAGGCAAGACTGATCAAGAAATACGCCAGCACATGCGTGATCGCTATGGAGATTTCATTTTGTTCCGGCCGGAGTTCACGGCGCGCAACGCTTGGCTTTGGATCACGCCGGTTTTACTGCTCTTGATCGGGATCGGCGTAGCCATCCGGATCATCCGTCAGCGCGTAACGCTCGCGCCCTCGGACGCATCCGATCCGGATGACGTCGGGCAGAACGGGGCGGGCCAGCGATGAACACCGCCGCGTTGACCACCTTTATCGTGATCGCGGTCGTGTTCGCAGCTGCGGGATTTTTTTGGATGTTGCGTCCGCTCTGGCATGATCGGTCCGAGCGATGGTCTTTCGGCATCGCGATCGGCGTGTTGGCGGTCTTATCGATCGTGCTGTACCGACACGCGAGTGTATGGACCTGGCCCGAGGATATCGCTGCGGCGGACGACCCGACGACGATGGTCAGTCGCCTCGCGCGTCGCCTAGAACGTGAGCCGAACGATGTGCAGGGCTGGCTCATGTTAGGACGCTCCCACGCCGCGCTCGGCCAATACCCGTTGGCACAACGCGCCTATCGCCGAGCAGATCGTCTCGAGAACGGGCGCAATGCGGAGGCTTTGATCGGTTTGGCAGAGTCGATGGTGTTGCAGGCCGATGGGATGGTCGACGAGCGATCAGGAAGAATCTTCGAGCAGGCGCTCGAGCTTGAGCCAGACTCAGAGAAGGCGTTGTTTTTCTCGGCGATTTCGGCCCAGCGTCGCGGAGACTATCCGCTCGCGATCGAGCGATTCGAGAAAATGTTGACCCTCGGTCCGCCCGAGAACATCCGAATCATTTTGCGTGAGCAGATCGATCGCCTCAAAAACGGCACGCCGGAGTCGCAGTTGGCGAGTAGCGATTCGACCCGTCAAGTCGGCACCGTCAGTTCTTCGGCCTCATCGACCGAAGCACCGCGCGTCATCGTTGCGGTGTCGATCAAGCCGTCTCTCGCCAAATCGGTCGAGCCGGGTTCGACGCTGTTCGTGTTCGTACGCGCGCCGGGCCGTCCGGGACCGCCGCTCGCGGTCAAGCGCTTGCCCGCCGTATTCCCCGTGTCGGTCGAACTCACGGCGGCTGACAGCATGGTCGAGGGACTGACTTTTGCGCCGAATGACACGGTCGAGGTATCGGCAAAGATTTCGCGTGATGGCAGTGCCACGCCGAGAAGCGGAGATCTGATCGGCAGCACCCGATACATCGTTGGCCGCGACTTCAAGAAAGCGGTCGTCATCGACGGCTCGACGCCGTGAACGAGACCCTTTCCCGGGCTCCGCTGCGCCTAAGGTGGCTCGTTGCGCCCGGTGAGGGGCGTGCGCTCTTCGCGGCAGCCGGTGCGTACTTCTTGCTGCTCGGCGGCTACTACATGCTGCGTAGTCTCCGCGAAGCTTTCGCGCTCGAGGTCGGCCGATCACAAATCGCCAATCTCTTTTACGTGACGTTCTTCGTGATGATGGCGATTCTGCCTCTCTATTGGTTTGTCGTCGCTCGTCTGCCGAGGCGATGGCTGTTTCCCGCCATTTACGCGTTCGTGGTCACGCTGTTTTCAGCGTTGGCAATTGGTATGGCGGTGAACCCCGGCAACAAGTGGCTTCCTGCAGCGTATTTCGTTGCGGTAACCTCGCTCAACCTGTTCATCGTTTCGGTGTTTTGGAGCGTGATGGTCGACGCGTGGCGTTCGGCCTCCGCCAAGCGCCTATTCGGTTACATCGCGGCAGGCGGTAGTGCCGGGGCGATCGCAGGCCCGGCGTTCAATGCGTTATTCGTCGAGCGACTCGGCCCGACGACCACCATCCTCGTGGCGTGCGCGACGATTCTGCTTGCGACCGTCTTGGGTCGGCGCGCGCAGTTTTTGGAAGCCCGCACCGAGGGCGCGGAGGTCGACCCCAACGCGCGTCTCGCGCTCCCGGTCGGCGGACGCGCGATCGACGACCTCAAAAGGCTCGTCACATCCCCTTATTTGATCGCGATCGCCGGCCTTATCGTCGGTGGTCAAATATTGGGCGGCTTTATGTACCAGGAGCAGGCCGAGTACGTCGAGGCGGCGTATACGACCTTGACCGAGCGCGCGGCGCTCTTTGCCCGTATCGATCTCGCGGTGAGCGTTTTGGCACTCTTTTTCCAGACGGTTGTCGTGGGTTGGGTAGCCTCACGCGGCGGGTTACGCGCGGCGCTCGGGCTCGTCCCGGTGATCCTGATTGGCTCGCTGGTGTTACTCGCGCTGATGCCGGTCGGGCTCGTACTGATCGTCACCCAAGTCGTTCGTCGCGCCGTCGACTACGGGCTGTTCAAGCCCTCGCGCGAAATGCTGTTCACCATTCTCAATCCCGAAAGCAAGTTCAAGAGCAAAAGTCTGATCGACACCCTGCTTCAACGGGGAGGCGACAGCGTCAGCCAGATGACCTATCCCTTGGTCGCAGGTCTCGGCCTTGCCGGTGTCTCCTGGGTGCTGGCTGGCGTCAGTGCCGTGATGCTGGTCGTTGCGCTATGGCTCGGTACCGTGTTCGCGCGCACTGAGAGTCGAGCGACCGATCAATGACGACGGAGGTCTCGCGATTGCCCGTCGCACGTCGCGACGGTCAGGGTCGTCTGCGTGTCGACACGTCTGCGCTACTCAAGATCGCGGCGCCGCTCATGGTGACGAATGCCATTCAGGCCGCACTCAACCTGACGGACACCTGGTTCATCGGTCGCCTCTCGACCGACGCCGTGGCGGCGATGGGAGCCATTTATTGGTTGATGACCTTTGCGATTCTCGTCCTCGGCGGGGTGGGGCTTGCCACCCAATCTTTCGTCTCCCAGGCCGATGGCGCGGGTCGCAGAGCGCGGGCGTCTCAATGCCTTTGGAACACGATGTGGGCGTCTTTGGCGGCTTTGCCGCTTTTTTTGATCGCCGCCTGGGCGGGTCGCCCGATTCTCGCGGTATTCAACCTTGATGAGAGCATCCGCGTCTTGGCGCTCGAATATTGGGAGCCGCGCCTGGCCGGGGCGTTCCTCGGCGCGATGACCTGGGGTTTGGTGAGTTTCTTCAATGGGATCGGCGCAACGCGACTTACCTTCATCGTTGCAATCGTCACCACGATCGCGAATGTGCCCGCCAATCAGTTTTTCATGTTCGAGCTCGAAATGGGTATGGCCGGTGCGGCCTGGGGAACGAACGTCGCGCAGTTCATCGGCTTGCTCGTCGGAATGGCGTTTCTGCTACGAGGCGATCTCGCTCGACGTTATAAGACTCGGGTGACGTGGCGGCCGCGTCTCTCGATGATTCGTCGACAGCTCGCGGTGGGGTTGCCCGTCGGCGTGATGTATGGCGCGGACGTGCTCGGCGTGGCCTTGATGCAGCTGATGGTCACTCAGGTCGGAAAGATCGGTGCCGCAGCCACACAGATCGTCATCATGCTGACCTCCATTGCGTACATGCCGGCGCTCGGGCTGGCGGCTGCAGGCACGACCGTCGTCGGGCAAGCGATCGGTGCGGGCGATCGTGAGTGGGCGATGCGACTGGGCACGTTCGTTGCCCGATCGTGCTCGGTGCTCATGTTATCGGTGGCGTTGCTGTTGCTCGTGATCGGACCGTGGCTGATGCCGCTCTTTATCAACCCTGGGGATGCCGATGCCGCAGCGGTCGTCGCCGCCGCACTGGTTTTCCTGTTGCCGGCAGCGTGCTACCAGATGTTCGATGGCCTCTATTTCGGCTCGAGTTTCGCGCTTCGCGCGGCAGGTGATACCAGCGTCCCCGCAGGCGTCGCCATCGTGTTGTCCTGGATTATCTTTGTACCGTTATCGCATGTGCTGATCTTCGATGCAGAGAGCGCCTGGGTTTCAGGACTGCCCCAGCTTGGGCTCGGGGCATTGGGCGGATGGATCGCGTTGATGACCTACGCCATGCTGCTCGGCAGCAGCATGTATTGGCGATGGCGCAGCGGACGCTGGCAGGCGATCAATATCTGGGGCCCTCGCGACGCCTCCAGCGCTGGATCATGATCCAGCCGCCGATCATGCCGCCGAGATGCGCGAAGTGGGCAATTCCCGCGGCCGTGCCGGTCACGCCGAGGTAAAGCTCGAGGCCTGCGAACAACACGGCGAACAACCACGCGGGCATCGGGATGGGCGGAATGAGCGGGACGATTTTTCGATTCGGAAACATCATCGCAAAGCCGAGTAACAAGCCGTAGATGCCTCCGGAAGCGCCCACGGTCGGAGCAATCTCTCCAATCGATGACGTCACTGCGAGCTGCGTCAAGCCGGCGGCGAGTACGCTGGCGAAATAAAACGTGAGCAGTCGACGCCTCCCCCAATATTGCTCAAGCTCGTTACCGAAGGTGACGAGTCCGATCATGTTGAAGGCAATATGAGCGAAGCCGCCGTGCAGGAAGGCATAGGTCACGAGTTGCCACGGCTGAAAATTATGGGCGAGAGGCCACAACGCAAAGTGGTCGATCAGCGACGGCATCCACCACTGAAGTCCGAAAATCGCGAGATTGACGATCAGCAGAAGTCGGATGGCAGGCGCAAGTTGCATCATCAGTGATTATCCAGCCATTCGAAGAGTCGATTGCAAAAACGTATTTTCTGCGATTTCCCGGCAACCACATGTGCGAGATCATCCCAAGTCTCGCCAATAGCTCCCGGAATGGCTTTCTCGATGGGAATGGTGGTGCGCGGGCTGGTCACGATATCGAGCGCCGCATGGATCACGAGCGTCGGACACTTGACCTGATGCAGGCGGCTCCTCGATTCAAAGCTTAGACATGCCTCGACGAGTCTCGCATGTGCGGTATAGCGCCCATTGAGCTCTTTCCAACCGCCTTGAGGGCCGAGCAGCTTGTCGTGGTTTTCGATGTAGTACTCGGGCGTAAATGACATCAGGGTGACGAGCTTTTGAAAGGCGGCGAACCCCGCATCGCGATGAATGTCGCGAAACATCTCGAGCTGGCCTCGTAAAAACAAGTCGACCTCGCACCAGGCGCCCGTGTTCAACATGCTTCGGGCCAGGTCGGGTCGGCGAATGGCGATTTCCTGTGCGACGCAGGCGCCCATGCCGACGAGACCCACGAGGTGTACGTTTTTGAGACCTAAATGATCGAGAAGACCGATGGCGTCTTCGGCATGTAGGGCCATCGTCGAAGGCACCGAAAGATCGTCGGTCGAATCGCAGATCCCTCGGTAATCGAAAATGATCACCTGGTATCGATCGGTGAGTCCTCGCGCCAGGTGGTGGTGGTTGTCGTGACAGAACGTACCCCAACCCCCCATACACAGAATGGGCTCGCCTTGTCCGAGCACCTCGTAATACATGTCGTGGTGATTGATATGCGCGATCGGCATGGGGTCTTTTCCTTGAGTTCTCTAGGGTGACTTACGCAGGGACGGACATGCCGCGTTGCACGGCCGGTCGAGCGCGAAGGCTGGAGGCCCAGCGCGCGATGTGAGGGTGCCCGTCGAGGTTTCCGGGATAGCGTGTCATCGAGATCGCGGCAACCGGGTAAGCGAGAATGTCGGCGATCGAGTATTCGGCGCCTGCCAAAAACTCCGTGTCAGCGAGTTGGTCGTCCATCACCTGGATCAGGCGCTGGCACAGGCGATCGTAAAACGCGATCGCCCACGGCAGTTTTTCCTTCGCGACGATATTGAAGACGAACTGACCACTGTACGCCGGCGACACATCGCTCGAAATAATTCCGAGCCACTCGATGACCTTGGCGCGCTCGCGAACCCTCGTCGGCATGAGTCGACCTGTTTTCTCTGCGAGATATTGAAGGATGGCGGCTGAGCCGTAGACGGGAAGAGGTTCGCCGGCCACGTCATGATCGACGATGATCGGTAGTCGACCGACCCGACTCAAGGCGAGAAGTTCAGGCTTCAAGTTTTCGCCTTTGAGCAAATCGTAGGAGGTGACGCGATACGGCAGACCCACTTCCTCGAGCATGATCGAGGCCTTGTAGCCATTGGCGGTCGGTACGGTGTGCAAGTCGATCATGGCAGGCTCGGCGATTAGGGTAGACCGAAACGACGCATCTTGATCGGATCGATCGGAATGATGGTCGATTTCAGTTCAGTGAAAAACTCGAGGCTGGCTTGTGGGCCGTCTCGTCCGATTCCGGATTCTTTGTAGCCGCCGAAGGGTGCGCGCAGCTCACGCATCATCGGCGTATTCACCCAGACCGTTCCCGCGCGAATATCTCTCGAGCACCGCATGACGGTGTGAAGATCCTCCGACCAGACGTAATTGACGAGGCCGAACTTCGACTCGTTGGCGATGCGGATGGCCTCATCGAGCGTGTCAAAAATCAGAAAAGTCGCAAACGGTCCAAAGATTTCTTCTTGGCAAACTCGGTTTGAGTTGGAGGTGGCTAAGACCGCGGTCGGCTCCATGAACCAGCCTTTGCTGAAGTCGACGGCGCGTCGACCTCCGCTGAGCAGGGTGGCTCCGTCGGCCTGCGCAACGTCAACATACGAGAGCACGCGGTCGAGGTGGGCGCGAAAGGCGAGAGGCCCGACCTCGGTCGACTCGAGCATGGGATCGCCGAGGCGGATGTTTCGGCTCCGGGCAACGAAGCGCTCGATGAAGGCATCGGCGATTCCGCGTTGAACCAAAATTCTGGAGCCGGCGAGACACTGTTGCCCGTTGTTCGCGTAGATGCCGGCAAGTGCTCCATCGAGCGCCCGCTCGACATCCGAGGTATCGAAAATGATGTTCGCCGACTTTCCGCCGAGTTCGAGCGCGACGGGTTTCAGGTTTCGTCCGGCGATCTCCGCGATGGCACGGCCCGTCGCGGTGCCGCCGGTAAAGCCCACCATATCGATATCGGGGTGCGAAATCAGGGCGTTGCCGGTCACCGAGCCACGACCGTTGACCAGGTTCACGACGCCCGCGGGTAAGCCTGCCTCGTGAAAAATCTCGACCATGCGACGAATCGAAAGCGGTGTGAACTCGGAGGGCTTCAACACGCAGGTGTTTCCCCATGCAATGCAGGTTGCCACGCGCATCGAGGACAGCGCGAGTGGGGCGTTCCACGGGGAAATACACGCCGCGACTCCCTTGGGTTCACGCGTGACATAGGTCAGATAGCCGGCGGTTTGTGTGTAGGTTTCGCCGTGGACGTTGCTCGCCACCTCCGCAAAGAATTCGAAATTTCGCGCCATGCGGTCGACGTGCCCGCGCACGCTTTGTAGGGGCAGACCGCTATTGAGGCATTCGAGGTAAGCGAGTTCCTCCGCATTTTTTCGCAAGTGATCTCGAATCGAATAGAGAATGTCCTTGCGCGCATTGATATCCAAGCGCGGCCACGGACCCGAGTCAAACGCGCGTCGTGCGGAGCGGACTGCTGCGCCGACCTCCTCGGCATCAGCCTCACGAAGTTGGCTGATGACCTCCTCCGAGGTGGGATTCACGATCTTGAGGTCGTATCCTTTCGGCTTGAGCGCGACGGAGTGACCGTCGATCAGGCTGGTCACATGCGGAGTAATCGGGAACGTACGGGTAATCGAGAGCGTCATACGGAGCGCACCGTGGTTAGGCGTGTCATCATGGCCACCGCCGCATGGTAACCGCAGCATGCAAGTCTCGATAAGGGGTTCGGTTGACTTGTCCGTAGAAGGGGGTTGAGCGTTTATGGCAACGATGGGTTCTCCCGTGGCGTTGATTACCGGCGCAGCCGGAGGCTTGGGTCGGGCAGCGGTCGCCAAATTGCGTGAGCGGGGTATGCGTGTCGTCGCCACCGACCTCGCGCTCGCTGAAATTCCGTGCGGTGCGCCGCTGACGGTCGCAAGTCTCGATGTGACCGATGAGGCGTCGATCAGCGCCGTACTCGAGAGAGTGCTCGCCGAATTTGGGCGTCTCGATCATGTGATTCATCTGGCGGGTGCCGCGGGGCGCGGGCCGGTGGACGACGTCAGTGTGCTCGAGTGGAACCGTCTGCTCGAAATCAATTTAACGTCCGCCTTCATGCTCGCGAAGGCGATTCATCCAGCGCTGAGAGCGACCCGAGGCTCGCTGACACTCGCCGCATCGTCCAATGGCCTCAACGGCGGCAGTGCACTCTCAGGCCCCGCCTACGCGGTCGCGAAGGCCGGCTTGATCAACCTCGCTCGATATCTCGCGAAGGAATGGGCGAGTGAGGGTATTCGCGTCAACTGCCTTGCGCCGGGGCCTATCGATACCGCGATGGTGACGGGGCGATTCTCGCCCGATGTCATCACATCGCTTCGTGAGTCCGTCCCACTGGGCCAGTTGGGGCAACCCGAGCAGGTGGCCCATGCCATCGATTATCTGACGAGTCCCTCCGCGCGTTTCGTGACCGGCACGGTGATGAACATTTCGGGTGGGGTCGTACTCGACTGACTCGTGTCGGCCGTAGCGTAGACGCTCGAGCGCGCAGTCGCCCTGCAAAGTCTTGGGGTTCCGCATAATTCAGCGGCTCTTTCGTCACAGGTGCCCCATGGCTGAGACCCGGAAAAAATACGACCTCTTGATCAAGAACGTTCGTGTGGTTCGTCCGCGCAAAAATACGGTGGACGACTGCGATATCGCGATCCGAGGCGGCAAGATCAAGAAGGTGGCCGGCGGCATCGAGGCGTCCGAGGCAAAGGAAGTCGTGGACGGGCGCGGGCGCCTCGCTTTCCCTGGCCTCGTCGATCCTCACATGCATACGGGCATCTACGGCCCGCTCGCGCAAGATGCGCGAAGCGAGAGTTTGGCGGCGGCACAGGGCGGCGTGACCTCGAGTCTCAACTACATCCGCACCGGCGGTTATTACATGGATCGCGGCGGGCCCTACGCCGAGGTGTACCCGGACATACTCGCGGCCTCAAAGGACAACTTCTACGTCGACTACGCCTATCACCTGGCGCCGCTCGATCGCACGCATATCGGTGAGATCGACATGCTGATCAGCAAGTACGGCGTGACGTCTTTCAAGATTTTCATGTTCTACGGCGGTTACGGACTGCACGGCGCGTCCACGTCGCAACGTGAGTTTTTGAAAATCGGCGAGAACGAAAAGTACGACATCGCGCATTTCGAGTTCGTAATGCGCGGCGTGCATCGCGCCATGCTGCGTAACCCCTCAATCAAAGATTCGATCTCGCTCGGTTTACATTGCGAGCTCGCCGATATCCTCAGCGCCTACACAAAAATGGTCGAGGGGGGTGCCAAAGTCACGGACCTCGATACCTACCTCACCGGGGAAACGCACGATCCGGAGTGCATCGACTGCGCGCCGTTGACTGGGCTGCGTGCTTACAGTGCGGCGAGGCCGCCGCATTCCGAGGGTCTGGCGATCAGCATCGCGTCCTATCTGGCGCATGAGACAAACTGTCTCAACATCAATCTTCTTCACCTGACTTCGAGGAAAGCCGTCGAGGCGGCGCTGAAAATGGCGAAGGCCTTTCCGCACGTGAATTTCCGTCGCGAGGTGACGATTGCTCATTTGTGCCTCGACTACGACTCGAAAATCGGCAATCTAGCGAAGGTCAACCCGCCGATCCGGTCGCGAGCGGATGTGGAGTTTTTGTGGGAGGCGCTGCTCGACGGCAAACTCGACTGGGTGTGCTCTGATCACGCGTGTTGCAAGTTCGAAATGAAGTTAGGTAAGGAGGACAAGCAAAATATCTTCCTCGCCAAGTCCGGGTTCGGCGGTACGGAGTTCATGCTGTCGGCGCTGATGACAGAGGGTAAACGCCGAGGGATGTCCCTCAATAAGATGGCGGAGCTCACGTCCTGGAATGCGGCGCGCCGTTTCGGACTCAAAAGCAAAGGGGATCTGGCGCCCGGATTCGATGCCGACGTCGTTCTGGTCGACCCGAATAAAAGCTTCGTGGCGACCGGAGACGGCTCAGAGTCCCAACAGGGATACTCGGTGTTCGAGGGAATGGAGATGGGTGCGTCGGTCACCAGCACCTTCCTTCGCGGCAAGCTGATCTACGACAACGGGCAGGCCGTCGGTCAGCCGGGCGGCCAGTATTTACACCGGCCTTACCGATGATTTTTAGGTCGTCCGATGGGCTACACTCGCGCCTTAGTCCACATCAAGGAGTGAGTCGATGACCATCAAGGCCGGAGACAAAATGCCCGCGGGCGCGTTCAAGTACTTGAGTGCCGAGGGCCCCAAAGAAATTTCCACGGATGCGCTTTTCGGCGGAAAGACCGTCGTGCTCTTCTCGGTGCCCGGCGCGTTCACGCCGACGTGCGATGCCCGTCATCTGCCCGGTTTCGTGCAACATGCCGATGCGTTCAAGGCCAAGGGTGTCGACACCATCGCATGCATGGCCGTCAACGATATGTTCGTCATGAATGCCTGGGGCAAGGCGAGCAACGTCGGTGACAAGGTGATGATGCTCGCCGATGGGAACGGCGACTACTCGCGTTCTCTCGGGCTCGAGCTCGATGCGCGCGGGTTTGGTCTCGGCATGCGCGGTCAGCGTTTTGCGATCATCGTCAAAAACGGTGTCGCGACACACGTCAACATCGAAGCCCCGGGCAAGTTCGAGGTATCCGCGGCCGAATCGGTGCTCGGCCAGCTGTAAGGCTGTCGAGCGCGCGCCATGAGCGGCGGTAATCGTCGAGTCACGTTTTTGCGCAGTCCTCGGGGGCTTCCGGTCCCCGAGGACTTCGGCTCCGACGAGATCGATATTCCACGGCCGAGTGCGGGACAATTTCTGTCCCGAACGATCTATCTCTCACTCGATCCGTACTACCGCAATGTGATGAAAAACAGCCAGATCTACGCAGATCGGCTGGCGCCGGGTGACGTGATGGTCGGCGAGACGGTGGCCGAGATCGTTGAATCGAAACATCCGGATTTCAAGGTCGGTGACGTCGTCGCGGTTCGTAATGGTTGGCAGCAATACGCGATTAGCGACGGACAGGGTGTCCGAAGACTCGATCCCGGCGTCGCGCCGCTCTCGACGGCGCTCGGCGTGCTCGGTATGCCAGGGCTCACCGGTTATGCCGGCACCGTTTTTCTCGCGCAACCGTTACCGGGGCAAACCTTCGTAGTGTCGGCCTGCACCGGACCGGTCGGAAGCACGGCAGGGCAGGTAGCACGACACATGGGGGCTCGCGTCATCGGCATCGCTGGCTCCAAAGAAAAGTGCGACTACGCCGTGAAAGAACTCGGTTTCGAGGCCTGCGTCGACTACCGCGGAGGCGATCTTCGCGGTCAGCTTAAAGCGGCGTGTCCGAATGGGATCGACGCGTACTTTGACAATGTAGGCGGATCCACGCTCGAGGCGGTCACGCACAATCTCGCGATGGGTGCCCGTATCGTGCTGTGCGGCATGATCGAGGCGTACAGCATGGATACCCCGCCGCCCGGCCCGTGGCTCGGTCCTATC
Source organism: Pseudomonadota bacterium (assembly GCA_041159695.1). GTDB lineage: Bacteria > Pseudomonadota > Gammaproteobacteria > Steroidobacterales > Steroidobacteraceae > UBA964. The sequence goes on along the minus strand of JBEAXT010000210.1, from coordinate 840 downwards.
GTGGGTGCGAGAGCCACCATGAAGGGGCTCGTGGTGTACGACCACATGGCGCGGATGCCCGAAATGACTCGAGTGATCGGTGGCTGGATCCGTCAGGGCTCGTTTCGCTGGAAAGAGGACGTCACGGAAGGTCTCGACCAGGCACCCGAGGCGTTCTGCCGGCTGATGCGCGGCGAGAACTTCGGGAAAGCGCTGGTGCGCGTGGGTTCGCTACCCACCCGTTGAGATCGAAAGCTTATTGACCGGCGACGAGTTTTTCGAAGGCCGGGACCACCTCGAACAAGTCACCGACAAGTCCGTAATCGGCGACCTCGAAAATCGGCGCTTCCGCATCTTTGTTGATTGCGACGATGGTCCGCGCGTCTTTGATGCCCGTTAGGTGCTGTATGGCGCCGGAAATTCCGAAAGCGATGTACAGCTCAGGCGCGATGATCTTGCCCGTCTGGCCCACCTGCATGTCGTTGGGTGCGTAACCGGCATCCACCGCAGCGCGCGAGGCGCCCACCGCAGCACCCATCCGATCGGCGAGTTGGTAGAGGATTTTGAAATTGTCGGCGCTTCCGAGCGCGCGTCCACCCGACACCACCTTTTTCGCGGTCTGGAGATCTGGCCGATCGCTGCGCGCTGCGCTGACCGAGACGAATCGAGTGTGCGCGGGGATCGCCGCCGTGGGGCTGGCGATCGAGATCTTTGCCGCGGTCGCGGCCGCCGGTGCTGCATCGAAAGAGGCTGTTCTGACCGTCGCGACGAGCGTCGTGCCGGCCGCCACTTCGACCGTGATGATGGCGTTGCCGGCATAGATCGGTCGACGGAATCGCGTCGCACTTTCGACAGCCATGA
>JBEAXT010000197.1:0-6345 GCA_041159695.1 Pseudomonadota bacterium | reverse complement strand
CTTCGATGGCTGGATGCACCGCCATCCGCCATGCTCTCTTCGGCCTGTGACCTTCTGCGTCGTCTCGACTTGCTGACAGATCACAATCAAATCACCGAGCGCGGAAGAGAAGTTGCTGAATGGCCGATGCACCCCCGTCTCGCTCGAATGCTGCTGGAAGCCAGTGAGCGCGGATCGCTCACGATGGGTGCGCGTCTTGCCGCACTGCTGAGCGAGCGCGATTTGCTGCGCGGTTCGGGCGAGCGAGAGGCGGATATCACGACTCGTCTGGATGTACTCGATGATCGGGCGCCGATCGGTGCGCACGTCGACCGTCGCTCGCTCAGTAGAGTTCAGCGGTCCGCGATGCTGTTCGAGCGTCGACTGGCCACGCGCGCGGTATCCAAGACAGGAAAATCACTCGATGCAGCGGGGCTGCTTGCATTGGCATACCCGGATCGAATCGGCCGCCGACGTCCGTCGAGCGAGGGTCGATACCTCCTTACCAACGGACGAGGCGCTGCGTTCCGCGGCGCAGATCGGCTATCACGCAGTGAGTTTCTCGTCGCGATCGATCTTGACGATCGCGATCGTGAAGCGCGAATTCTGCTCGCGGCGGCGCTCGATCGCGACACTCTTCACGAGATCGCGGGCGAACGGCTGGTAAAGAAGAGTGAAGTGACTTGGTCGGCGATCGAGGAGGCGGTTATCGCCAGAGAGGTTGTTCGCCTTGATGCGCTGATATTAGATGAAAAGACCATTTCGAAAGTAACACCGGACCAGTCGATTCCCGCGATGCTCGAAGGAATTCGTTCGATGGGCATCGATTGCTTACCGTGGGATGCCGACACCCAGGCGTTCTGTGCACGAGTCGAACTTGCAAAAAAACGTACGCTGCCCGTCGCAAGCCAATGGCCGCCTTTCGATAAATCGACTCTGCTCCAATCGATGGAAGACTGGTTATCACCCTGGCTAGAGGGAGTGACTCGTCGCGCGCATCTTTCGCGCATACCCTTGATGGAGGCGCTGCGTTTCAGACTGGGTATGAGCAGGCTGCGTGAACTCGACGAGTTGATGCCAACGCATCTGACGTTACCGACGGGGTCTCGGACTCGAATCGATTATGAGGACGATCTCGCGCCCTGCGCATCGATGCGTATGCAGGAGGTCTTTGGATTAGCAAGCACGCCGTTTATCGGCGATGGTGCGATCCCGGTGACCTTCAAATTGTTATCCCCCGCGCAGCGCCCTTTGCAGGTGACCTCAGATCTCTCAAGTTTTTGGCGAAACGCCTATAGCGACGTTCGTAAAGATATGCGCGGACGATATCCGCGTCATTATTGGCCTGAAGATCCGTTACAAGCAGAGCCTACGCGCCGAGCTCGACCGCGGTCTTGAGGTCAGCGGCCGCTCGAGAAGGGCGTGCCCTGGCGTCCATTAAGGGCCGCTTGAATCTCCGCAACGATCGAGAGCGCAATTTCTTCAGGGGTTCGTCCGCCGAGATCAAGTCCGACCGGCGCCCGTAAACGTGGTTCGAGTTTTATTGCGATAGGACCGAGCGCCCCAAATAGTCGTTGTCGTCGTGCCAGCGGCCCCAGCAGTCCGATATACGGAATATCTGTCGCGGCCAAGGCTTTCAAATAATGCTCATCGGCAATTAGATGATGACTCATGACGACCGCCGCATCGAAGGTCTCAGTACCAATGATCGGGGCGAGATCAAAACGATCAGAGAGAACTAATCGAGTTTTGTCGTCAAAACGCTGCGACTGAACATAGGCCGGTCGATGATCGACGATCGTTACTCGCCATCCAATCAAGGTGGCGAGCTTTTCGACGGGCTCTGCATCGGGACCTGCTCCGCAAACGAGCAATCTCACGGTTCTCTCTGAAGTAATTCGGAAGGTCGTTCCGAAAAGTCCCGTCGTACTGGAAACGCTTTTCGAAACAGCGCCGCTATCGATATCGATATCGAAAGCGGAGAGACGCTGCGCATCATCCGCTTCGAAGAGTCCGGAGAGCGGTTGATAGCGATTCGAGGAATCGACGCGTAGCAAAAGCACTCGCATCGCACCCTCGCAACCGAGCCCAAGCCCCCAGATTGCGTCGTCGCTTCCACGACTATCGTAGTGGCGTACGACGGTGCGGCGATCGTTATTCGCGAGAAGGGTGAGGGCATGATTCTGCAGATCCCCTTCCAGGCAGCCACCGCTGAGCAGGCCACATCGCTCGCCCGATGCGGCGAACAACATGAACGCCCCTGGCTTGCGATAGGTGGAGCCCTCCGTCGAGATCACGATTGCCGCCACCAGCGGGCGCCCGGCCGCTCGCTCTTGCTCGAAGAATCTTCTAATCAAGGACACTTCGACTAGAGAGGTGAGCCGTCAATGCGGCTCACCGCAATGACCGCGCTTCTTGCAGGAAGACCGCTGCCATCCGGCCAGTGACTGACTGGATTATCGACAGTGCCGCCCTCCCCAGGATGCTGAATGCTCAAAAACAACGTCGTGCCATCAGGCGTGAACTCGCATCCACACACTTCAGCCCCGATCGGCGCACTCAACACTTGTTTGAGAAGTCCGCGATCGGGACCGGTGGTGGGGACGACAAAGCAGCCGTTATTTCCGATCAGCTCCTCATCAGCATCTGTGACGATCCAAAGTCGACCGCTCGGGTCAAACCCTAGATTGTCTGGACAGGCGATAGGGCTCACTTGTGATCGATCAGAGTATCCGGCATAAAACACATCGTCTCTGCCAAGCCGGCCTGGAAGTGCTTCAGTCGTTTGGGTCAGGAACTTCGCCTGCGCGTTCCGGGGATCTCCCGCCAGTAGGAATACATTCCACGAAAACTTTCGACTACTGGCATCGTCGTTGTCTTCAATCAGTTCAACGATATGTCCGAAATCATTATTCGGTCGCGGATTAGCATGATTAGGTCCCATATCGATTTCGCGACCCATGAAGTCCGCTCGACGGAGCGCCCGATCGCCGTTTTTGGTGAGCGCCATATAAACCCGACCTGAAATCGGACTCGGCTCGATATCTTCCGGACGATCCATCGGTGTCGCCCCAAGAACATCCGCCGCTGCTCGACACTTGATGACCACCTCCGCCTGACTACGGAACCCGCTATGACGATTCAGCGGTCCGTTCTCGTCATAGACGAGAGGTAGCCACTCGCCGCGTCCGTTGGCATCGAAGCGGGCGACATATAGCGTGCCGTAATCGAGAAGATCGAGATTGGCCTCGCGATTCTTCGAGTCGAATCGATCGCGTGTGACGAATTTATAGACGTACTCGAACTTTGCATCATCGCCCATGTATGCCGCGACCCGGCCATCCTTCGTCAAAATTGTGTTAGCCCCTTCGTGACAAAATCGACCGAGTGCCGTTCTCTTTTTTGGTTTGGATGCGGGATCGAGCGGGTCGATCTCAACAATCCAACCATGTCGAAGAGCTTCGCGCGGTTCGCTACGTACATCGAATCTCTTATCGACCAACTCCCAGCCGTAAGCCGAGCGCTCGCGCAGCGGCCACCGGCGATAAGCACTCTTAGTCACGTCATCTTCAGACTTTTCAGCCCACGTTCGCGCGCCGCCAAAGTAATCTTGAATATTTTCTTCAGCGGTGAGGTAGGTCCCCCAAGGTGTCTTACCTCCCGCACAGTTTGCGAATGTACCGAGCACTGTCGTACCGCTCGGATCGGCGTTGGTTCTCATCAGCGCATCGCCACGAGCTGGCCCCATGATCTGCATCGGCGTGTTCGCCGTGATACGTCTTGTCGAGGGGCCGCCACGGACAACCTGCCATCCACGCATACCGCGCTCCAAGTCGAGCACGCTCACGCCATGCGCTGCCTGCATCCATGCGACGGATTCCGGATGCGACTGAACCCACGCCAGCTTGTCTTTAGGCAAGCCGGCAAAGGAAAGTTCCTGCATGACATATTCGTGATTGACGCAGAGAACACCCGCAGACCGCTTTTTGACCGCGGGGAAGAATGCGAGCGCATCGTTATTGGTACCGAAGCGCTTTTCTTGTCGCGAGGCGGCTTGATCATCCAGCCAGTCGAGTGAGCGGATATCTTTCGCGGTGAGTCCGGGGTCATTTTCGAATAACGGATCACCCCAACCGATCAGCACGTCGTGACGCAACCCCGGCGAAAGCAGGATGCCATCCTCACGTGTTGGACCCACGGCTTTGAAAAACCCAGCGCTATCGTGCTGCCTAGCGGAGGCGGCTGTGACCGAGGGTAAAGCGCCGGCCACCGCTGCGGCGACGCTGCTCGACTCCACGAAATCGCGACGCGACATTCTTCTGGACAGCAGCTCACCGAAGTAGGTCTGCTTTGCGGGTGAGTTGTCTTCCATGACCGATACTCTCTGAAATTTATGTCGACTGATTTAGGTGCCGGGAAAACCTTCTAACACAGTGACATAAAAGACACCTTTACCGTCGCGAAGTTTTTTTGCAGCGACATATTCGGCTGAATTCCAGAAGCCCCAGGCGGCCTCTTTGGACGGAAACTTAGCCATCAGGATGCTCTCATTTCGTGGCTCGCCTTCGGCGACCTCAACTTTCGGAGCGGGCGTCACCGTAATGTAATGACCGCCATATTTTTTATAGATGGGTGGCAATGCGGCGTTGTAGGCCTTGAACCCCTCGATATCCGTGACCTTTCCCTGAACCAGCAGGTACGCGGGTGCGCTCATTTGATGAGCCCCTCGGCCTTCATCGCGGCTTGAACAGCGGGGCGGGTGGCGATCCGGCCATGGTAAGCCTTAAGGCCCGGCCACTGCCCGAGATCGATTCCGACGAATCCGCACCAACCGAGAACCGTGAAGAGATAAGCATCGGCGACCGTAAAGGTGTCACCCAGCAAGAACGGCTTATCGCCAAGCTCCCCTTGCGTGAAGTCAAAGCGTCGCCCGAGATTGGCTTTCGCCGCCGCTTTTTGTTCGTCCGATGTTCCGGGAATGAAGAACGGACCAAACTTCCCGTGTAGTTCGGAGTTGATAAACCCTAACCACTCATGAAGACGGTAGCGCGCCATTGATCCCGCCGCAGGGGCGAGCCGCGAGCCTGGGTTCTGATCAGCGATGAAAGGCAGGATGGCGGTTCCCTCGGTTAACACCGAGCCGTCGTCCAGGCGCAGCGCTGGGACATAACCTTTCGCCGTCACCTTGGAGTAGTCCTCACCACCGGCCGTTTTCTGGCCGCGTCCCTCGACTTTGACCGCTTCAAATGAAATGCCCGCCTCGCGCAGGGCGATATGAGATGCGAGCGAGCATGCGCCTGGGGAGTAATACAGCTTCATAGGTCAAACCTCTGGGAAAAACACTTGCCAATACGAGCTCAAATGCTATCCACAGCCGACAGAGCGGGGAAGGGATTGCTAAACTTCCGTCCACCGGCGGGCCCGTAGCACAGCGGTTAGTGCAGGGGACTCATAATCCGTTCAACCAAACGGGCTGGAGAAAAAAAGGCTGCGGCCTCATGGAGTTAGAGCGAGAATACGCTCTAAGGGTGCTTACACACCGCTTACACACCTTTTAGAGCCTATTTTCAGGGCTTTTTGGGGTGGTGCGCGGGGCGCTCAGTTAGCATCAGGATGAGGAGGGTCGGTAGCGATTTCAAGTGTGGGCCTGTAGCACAGCGGTTAGTGCAGGGGACTCATAGCGAAAGTTGTGCCACGTGACGGGAAACCCCACGTGGGATGGTGTCAAAGTCGGCGAACCCTAATGTCGTGCTGAACGACGATGGCAACGCCGAGCCAAGCCCGAGAGGGAAGGTGTAGAGACTTGACGGCACCCACCTAAAGCGCGAGCCACGGTGAAGGCAAAGTCCAGCGAGTGACGAAAGTCACACAAAGCCGAATCCCTTGGTCCTTGGTTCGAATCCAAGCAGGCCCATTACCTTCCGATGACCTCTAAGAAAAAATCCGAAATTGACAAACGGCGTTGTCCGCCCAAGAGCGCGGCTATAACGTCGTTTGTATGCCCACTGCACTCGAGACAACTCATGTCGTGATGGCGCGCACGCTGATTGTGTATCAGCGTGAGCGCAGTGCTGTGTGGCAGTGTCGCTATCGGGTCAATCGACGTTGGCAGCGCGCTTCAACGGGCGAACATGAGCTCCCGAAAGCGATCGCAAAAGCGCACAAGATGTATATCACGGCTGAGGTTCGTCACAGCCAAGGACTGCCTGTCGTCACTCGGCGTGTGAAGCATGTGGCGGCACTGGCCATCAAGCGCATGGAAGACGAGCTCGCCATAGGGCAAGGCAAAATCTCCTACGAGACCTATATCCGCATCATCAACGACTTCATATTGCCCACGATCGGCAGGCGAGAGATCACGAGCAT